>CAUJJI010000128.1 GCA_963205265.1 Pseudomonadota bacterium | reverse complement strand
TCCGCAGCAGCGGATGAAAAGCCCATCAAAACCAGCGCAAAAAGGACAATCTGTCCGCACAAACGGTCATCCTGTAGGCATCATGCCGCACCGCGGCCAATCAAGTCGCCAAAATCACGGTTGTTGCGGGTGTCCAGGTGTTCGTGTCGTTCGGGATTGGATACACTTTTTAGGCCGGCGCCCGCCCCGGTCACCCGCGCCGGCAAGGGCCGTGCGGATGGCCGGGAACGGGCCGCCTGTCAGTCAGCCTTCTGGCTGCGCGCGGGTTTTCCACAGCGAGTAGAGCACCCCGGCCGCGATAAGCCCGAAGGTGACGCCGAGGCTCAGGACCGGCGGAAACTTCGCGCCGCCGAGCAGGAAGTCGGAGACGAAGATCTTCGCGCCGATGAAGATCAGCACCGCCGCCAGCGCATATTTCAGATAATGAAAACGGTGCACCATTGCCGCGAGCGCGAAATAAAGCGCGCGCAGGCCGAGGATCGCCATGATGTTGGATGTGTAGACGATGAAGGTGTCGGTCGTGATCGCGAAGATCGCTGGCACACTATCGACGGCGAAAACGAGGTCGGCGAGGTTGATCACCACCAGAGCCAGGAACAGCGGCGTTGCCGCGATCACGCGTTTGCCGGACTTCGGGTCCGCCGTCCGCACGAAGAAGTGCTGGCCGTGCAGTTCCCGCGTGACCGGCATGTGCCTGGAGATGAACCGTACCGCCGGGTTGTTCGCCACGTCCATCGGCTGGTCGCCGGCAAAGAACATCTTGATGCCGGTGACAATCAGGAAGCCGGCGAACAGGTACAGCACCCAGTAGGCCTCGTTCACCAGCGCGGCACCGCCGGCGATCATCAGGCCGCGCAGCACGATCACCGCGATAATGCCCCAAAGTAGCGCCCGGTACTGATACTTCGCCGGAATGGCGAAATAGGTGAAGATGAGGCTGATCACGAACACGTTGTCGATCGACAGCGCCTTCTCGATGAAGAAGCCGGTATAATACTGCATGCCGGGTCCGGACCCCCGCGCGTACCATATCCACGCGCCGAACAGCAGTGCGATGCCGATGTAGAACACGGATAGCTTGAGGCTTTCCCCGATCCCCATCTCCCGGTCCTCCTTGTGGAGGACGCCGAGGTCGAACGCGGTGAGCGCGATGACAAGAAAGAGGAAGGCCAGCCAGAACCAGGCAGGCGTTCCCAGCCAGTCAGCGAATAGAAATTCCATAGGGTCTCTCGTTCATCATAGCAGGGTGTCCGGTCACGATCGGGTCGCCGGCGGGCCTCCGCGGTTCGTGGACGGTTCCCGGTGTCATTCTAGTGCGAGATCAGGGTCGGCAGCCGGGGCGCCGCGAGAATGCCGCGGGTGGCGCCGCCAAGGACGAAATCACGCAGCCGGGAGTGGCCGAAGCCGCCCATCACCAGGAGGTCGGCGCGACAGTCGGCGGCGGCGGCGTTGATCGCCTCGCCGATGTCCTGGTTGCCACGCTCGGCCTGGTGAAACCCGGCATCGACGCCACGACGGCGCAGTGCCGCCAGCACGTCATCGGGCCCGAGGCTGGCGTTGAACTTCTTGTCATCGCCGAACGAGACCAAAGTTACCGCCGACGCGCGGCGAAGCAGCGGCAAGGCGTCCGACAGGGCGCGGGCGGCCACCCTGCTGTAGTCCCAGGCCACCACGATCCGCCCGGCGCTGAAGCCGGCCTCATGGTCGTCCGGCACCACGATCACCGGTCTGCCGGACTGGAATACCAGGGCCTCCGCCACGATGCGCTCGCTCAGCAGCCCTTCATTGCAGGTTCCGGCGACCGCGATGTCGGCCAGCCGCGCATGATCGGTGGCGATCTCGGGCGTGCTGTGGATGTGGGAGCGTTCGGTGATAACTGACGCCTCGACGCCTCGTTCATGCGCCGCCACGCGCAACGCCTGGGCGGCGGCGGCGACGTCCGCGTTGCGTTGCCGGACCTGCGGAGACACGGCAGCCACACCCTGCGCGCCAGGCGGGCTTTTGGGCGTCACGACATCCAGCTCCAGCACCAGCGCTTCGAGATGGGCCTCGAAGGCGCGGGCAAGGCCGAGCGCGTAGAGCGCGGCACTGCGGCCGGGATCAAGGGTCTCGGCCGCGGCATGCAAGAGCACCGTCCTGATGGTCATCATGTCCTCATTGTTGCTTCGTGGTTGTCTGTTCGTGGCTGAGTGAGCCCGGTTGTGTCCGCGCGACTGTCGCGGGGCCGCCCGACGCGCGCCGACGGTGCCGGGCAACGGCGACTGCGGTCGAGGCGCCGATACGGTGCGATCAGGCTACAACGTCGGGGGTGCAATCAACATCTCCTCCACAGGACCGGGGGGTCACCGGAGGATCCATGCCTTGGGAAGGGCAGTGCCGGACCTCATGAGCATCGGATCATCCGATGCGGTCCGACATCACGAGACGCGTCTCGTCAGAGGGGCCCGGCCCGCGCGACCATTAGTGGGAATTGCCGGTGCGACTGTCAAGGGGCAGGCGGGATCGAGCACGGCCTTACCAGGTCGAGCCATCCTGGGGCCCACGGCCCGGTCGAGCAGGCGAACCGCATCATCCACGATGGCGGAGAGGGGGCTCGTCGCCGTCCGGGTGCGGCCGCCCGCATTTCATGGTTGTCCTTCAGCCACGGACGACTTCGGACGTTCGTTCACCGGCAGCGGGGGGCTTTTGGCAGACGGAAATGCAATGCCAAGGATGCCCGCAATGGTTGGTGCAATCTGGCGCATGTCGACAATGCCGAGGTTCCGTCCGGAGGCAATTCCCGGGCCACTGACGAAAAGGGACGCGTGCATGTCCGGGCGATCATCCCTCGTTGTATACGCACCGTGCGCGCCGCCGGAAAACGGCTCCAGCAGCGGGCCGGTGAGCGACGTCCCCATTCGGTATCCGGGGCGGAAGCTGACGACGAACTCGACGTTGGACGCCAGGCCGGCGCTGGCAATCTCGTCGCGGGAGTAGACGCGCTCGATTCCGTTCTCGGGCTCATGAGCAAGCCCGCGCAGGAAAGCCCCCACGCTTGATCGCACCGCGTCGTCCTCGAGCACGACCATCGCGGATCCGCCAACGTACCATGCGAAGGCGCGCCAGGAGCCGACATCGCCATTCGCGTCCGGTGAGATGAAGCCGGCATCCACAAGCGCCCGATTCAGGTTCATCTTGTGCTTCACCTCAAAGAAACCATGATCCGAAACGATCATGATGACCGATTCTGGATACACTGTTCGCTGCGCGTCGATGATGCGGCCAACCGCCCCGTCTATCCGTTCGAGGACTGCGAACGCCCTGGGTGTGAAGGGGCCCGATGCGTGCTGCTTGTGATCGAACGAGACAAGATGGACCGTCAGCAGCTCAGGGCGTTCGTCCTTTATAAGCCGTATGGCATCGCGAACGATCTGGTCGTCATCTTCATCCGAGCCAGCTGACAGGTTGAAATCGATGTCTTCGGCGCCGGTCGTCACCGGCCAGAACATGCTGCCGGTCTTCAAACCGGCCGCCTTCGCCGCGCCCCAGAGCGTGGGCACGCGAATTTGTGAGTATTGCTGGTAGGTTCCAGGCAGCGTGGCCGACGCCGCGAAAGGTCGGTTGTTGAGGATGCCGTGCTCACTGGGAAGCACACCGGTTACCAGCGTGGTGTGGTTGGGATTGGTCACCGTGGGGTTCACGTTGACAACTCTCTCGGCGAAGCTGCCGTCGATGAGAAAGCGTCGCAGTACCGGTAAGTCGAGTGCGTGCCTGTCCGCTTGCAGGACCAGCTCCGGCATCAGGCCATCGATCGAGATCATCAGTACCGCCTGTCGCGCGACGGCCTCTGTGTCCCCTTTGACTGCTGCTGCCTGGCTGTAGGCTGGCGTCCAGTCCAGAAGCCTGACCAGCAGGCAAAGCGGAAGCAGCGTGAGGCGAAACAGCCAGTTCATGATCTTGTTCTCCAGCATGGCCGGGAGGCGCGGGGGGGGGGGGGGGGGCCCCAGGGCCGAGCGAGCC
>CAUJJI010000127.1 GCA_963205265.1 Pseudomonadota bacterium | reverse complement strand
GACGATCTCGACGACGATATTCCGTTCTGATCCCCCGCGGCGGCGGGGCTTCAGTCGGCCAGACTGAGCCAAGATCCAAGAGGCCAGCGGTCCCGGGTCAAGCCTGGGACGACGATGGGGCTCGCTTTCGCGGGGGTGCAGTCGGTCGCCAGCCCGAACCGCCGCTACACCTTCAGCCCGCGTCCTTCCCCAGCAAGCCCTTCAGCGCCGCGAAGGGCCCGGCCTCGCCCTCGCTGAGCAGGCCGGCCTTGCGCCGCGCTTCCTCGGCCTTGGGACCGATGGCGAAGGGATCGATCGCCAAGGCCAGGCTCTGCGCCACGGCTTCGCCGAGGTCGAAGCTGGTGCCGACATAGTCGATCTCGTCGAGCTCCTCGGCATCGAGCTCGATTTCCTCGTCGGGGCGGTGGCCGGCGGCGGCCGGGACGAAGCGGAAGGACAGCGGCTCGCGGATCGCCACCGGCAGGTCCTCGGCCGAGACCGCGCAGCTCTGGACGATGTCGGCGCTCAGCGTGCCGGCGACGTTCACCGCCTCGCCGGCGCGGTCGAGCGTGACCTGCGCCACCAGCCGGTCGACCCGCACGAGCCCGAACCGGGCGGCGAGCGCCGCGCGCTCCTTCTCGTTGGCGGTGAGCGTGACGTCGCGGCCGTCGGCCTGGCGTACGTCGATCGGGCGGGAGAATTCCGGCGCGCTCATCGCGCGATGCGTGCCGCCAGCACGTCCTCGGCCGAAAGCGCCGCGAGCTGGCCGGACAGCACCATCGCCTGCCGGGCCACTCTGGCCGGATCGCCGCTCTCGGCCAGCGAGACGTTGCGCGTCACCGCCTCGACCATCGCCGCCTCGTCCTGCCCCAGCGCCTCGCGATAGGCACCCAGGCGGCCGCCGAGCACGCTCATCAGCTTGCCGATATGCTTGCCGACGACGACGTCACCGACGCCGCTCTCGCGCAGCTGGCCGTCCATGTCCTCGACGAAGATCTCGGTCAGCCGCACCGAAGGCTCGATCAGCGCGTCTTCGCCTTCCATGCGCAGCAGCACCAGCGACAGCACCAGCGTGATCGCATCGAAGCGCCCGGGCACGGTGTCGGCCACGCCGCAATCGGCATACCACTGCTTCTCGCGGGCGATCTCGACGATGCGATGCCACAGCGGGCGAACCTGCGCGCGGTCGTCGCGGCGCTTGCCGAACAGGGGAGAGCCGAAGATGCGGGAGAGGAACGACAAAGCGAAATGGGCCCTTCATTCAGCGGCAGTTCAATCCTTCCGTCCCATCGCCATTGCGCAGTCGGGACGGGAGGCCTAAGGCTGCTCGCCGTACACGGGCGCGGGGGCGGCTGGCAATAACCTGCCGCAAGCTCGCGCCGGGATTGGAGTTGGTGAATGCGTCTTTTCCTGATCGGAGCGTCGCTGGGGCTCGCCGCGCTGCTCGGCGGCTGCACCTCGATCAAGGATCATCGCGGCTATCTGGTCGACCAGACGCTGCTCGATTCGGTGCAGCCCGGCATCGACAACCGGCTTTCGGTCGAACGCACGCTGGGCCGGCCCACTTTCGTCAGCCAGTTCGGCAACAAGGACTGGTACTACGTCTCGGTGGATACCAAGCAGCCGCCGTTCCGCCGCGCCCGCACCTATCAGGAAACCGTGCTGCGGGTGCGTTTCGATGCCGCCGGCAATGTCCTCGGCATCGACAAGGCGGGGATGGACAAGGTCGCCCGCATCGATCCCGACGGCGACAAGACGCCGACGCTGGGCCGCGATCGCAGCTTCTTCGAAGACCTGTTCGGCAATGTCGGCGCGGTCGGCGCCCCGGGTGCCGGCAGCGGCGGGCCGAGCGGGCCGGGCCCGAACGGCAGCTAGCCGACTTTGCCTGGGCGGTTGAACATGGCGCGCGGAACCATATATCCGCCGCCATGGACAACAACGGGGCGAGCCACGGCCTTCTGCAGTGGCATGGAACCACGATCATCGGCGTGAAGAAGGGCGGCAGGACCGTCATCGCCGGCGACGGCCAGGTTTCCATGGGCAATACGGTTATGAAGCCGAACGCGCGCAAGGTGCGCCGCATCGGCGAGGGCGGAAAGGTGATCGCCGGCTTCGCCGGGGCTACCGCCGACGCCTTCACCCTGTTCGAACGGCTGGAAAAGAAGCTCGAGCAGTACCGCGGCCAGCTGATGCGCGCGGCGGTCGAGCTGGCCAAGGACTGGCGCACCGACAAGTACCTGCGCAATCTCGAGGCGCTGATGATCGTCGCTGATGCCGAGACGATGCTGATCCTTACCGGCAACGGCGACGTGCTCGAGCCCGAAGGCGGCATCGCCGCGATCGGCTCGGGCGGCAACTATGCCCTCGCCGCCGCCAAGGCGCTTTCGGACTACGAAGACGACGCCGAGAAGATCGCGCGCCGCGCGATGCAGGTCGCCGCGGAAGTCTGCGTCTTCACCAACGACCGGGTCACGGTGGAAACGATCGAGTAAACCCATAGCTTCGTCATTCCCGCGAAGGCGGGAACCCGTCCCCCCGGCAGCCGGTCTCGACGCGACTGCCTGGAGATGGATCCCGCTTTCACGGGAAATGGCGAGGACATTTGAACTGGACAGGACCTTGAACGACAAGCTCACTCCCAAGGCGATCGTCGCCGCACTGGACGAACACATCATCGGCCAGTCCGATGCCAAGCGCGCCGTCGCCGTGGCGCTGCGCAATCGCTGGCGCCGGCAGAAGCTGTCTCCCGAGCTGCGCGACGAGGTGACGCCGAAGAACATCCTGATGATCGGCCCGACCGGCTGCGGCAAGACCGAGATCAGCCGCCGCCTGGCGAAGCTCGCCGATGCGCCCTTCGTCAAGGTCGAGGCGACCAAGTTCACCGAAGTCGGCTATGTCGGCCGCGACGTCGAGCAGATCGCCCGCGACCTCGCCGAGGAAGCCATCCGCCTCGAGAAGGACCGCCGCCGCGAAGCGGTGCGCGACGCCGCGTCGAAGGCGGCGATGGAACGGCTGCTCAATGCCCTGGTCGGCGAAGGCGCTTCCGAAGCCACGCGCGAGACCTTCCGCCAGCGCGTGGTCGAAAATGCGATGAACGAGACCGAGGTGGAGATCGAGGTCGAGGACAGCCCCGGCATGCCGCTGGAAATTCCCGGCATGGGCGGCTCGGTCGGCATGATCAACCTGTCCGACATGATGGGCAAGGCCTTCGGCCGCCAGAACATGAAGCGGCGCAAGCTGCGCGTCCCCGACGCCTGGGACAAACTGGTCGACGAGGAATCGGAGCGGCGCATGGACCAGGACGACGTCGCCCGCGTCGCCCTCCAGAACGCCGAGACCAACGGCATCGTCTTCATCGACGAGATCGACAAGATCGCGGTCAGCGACGTGCGCGGCGGCTCGGTCAGCCGCGAGGGCGTGCAGCGCGACCTGCTGCCGCTGATCGAGGGCACGACAGTGGCGACCAAGTACGGCCCGATGAAGACCGACCATATCCTGTTCATCGCCAGCGGCGCCTTCCACGTCGCCAAGCCGTCGGACATGCTGCCCGAACTGCAGGGCCGCCTGCCGATCAGGGTCGAGCTGCAGGCGCTGAGCGAGGCCGATTTCGTCCGCATCCTGTCGGAAACCCGCGCCAACCTCGTCGAGCAATATCGCGCCCTGATCGCGACCGAGAAGGTCTCGCTCGACATCACGCCGGAAGCCGTCGCCGAGATCGCGCGCATCGCCGCCCAGGTCAACGAAAGCGTCGAGAACATCGGCGCCCGCCGCCTGCAGACGGTGATGGAAAAGCTGCTCGAGGACTTGAGCTTCGAGGCCGAGGACCGCGCCGGCGAAGCGGTGACGGTCGATGCCGACTACGTCCGCGACAGGCTGGCCGGTCTGGCGCAGGACGCCGACCTGTCGAAATACATCCTCTAGCCAAGCAGGAACACGCCCATGTCCAGTCCACCCGACGACAGGCCGGTCTACCGCCTCCTCACCGGCAAGGACGACCGCGCCTTCTGCGACCGCGTGTCGGAAGCGCTTACGCAGGGCTGGCGGCTCTACGGCTCTCCCACCATCGCCTACGATCCGCAGCTGCACTGCATGAAAGCCGCGCAGGCGGTGGTCTGGGGCGAAGCCGACGTGGTGAAATGAGCCGCCGGGCCCCGCCCGCCGTTCGCTGTGACATTCCTCGTCGTCCCGGGCTTGACCCGGGACCGCTGGCCTCGTCGATGGAAGGTTCGCCCAAGATCACAGCGGTCCCGGGTCAA
>CAUJJI010000126.1 GCA_963205265.1 Pseudomonadota bacterium | reverse complement strand
CATCGCCGGCAGCCTGCCGGTCGCTTTCGCGCTGGCCTGGGTGCTGGCTCGCTACCGCTTCCCCGGCAAGATCCTGCTCGACGCGCTGGTCCACTTGCCGCTGGTGCTGCCGCCGGTGGTCACCGGCTGGCTGCTGCTCCTGGCATTTGGCGCCCAGGGTCCGATCGGCCGGCTGCTCGACCAGGCGTTCGGCCTGACGTTCATGTTCCGCTGGACCGGGGCGGCGCTGGCTGCGGCGGTGATGGCGCTGCCGCTGATGGTCCGGGCGATGCGGCTGTCGCTGGAAGCGGTCGACCGCCGGCTGGAAGGCGCGGCGCGGACGCTGGGCGCGGGGCCCTGGCGCAGCTTCTTCGCAGTGACCCTGCCGCTGACCATGCCCGGCATCCTCGCCGCCCTGGTGCTGGGACTGGCCCGGTCGCTGGGCGAGTTCGGCGCGACCATCACTTTCGTCTCGAACATTCCCGGCGAGACCCGCACCTTGCCCCTGGCGATCTATTCGGCGCTGCAGATGCCGGGCGGCGAGACCGCGGTGACGCGGCTGGCGGTGGTTTCGGTCCTGCTCTCGCTGGCGGCGCTGGTCGCTTCCGAAGCGCTGGCCCGGCGCAGCGGCCATGGACGGGGTGCCCATGTCCTTTGACGTCGCCGTCGAAGTTGTCCGGGGCCAGACCCGGATCGCCGTCGATTTTAGCGCCGAGGGCGGCCTGACCGCGCTGTTCGGACCGTCGGGATCGGGCAAGACGACGACGCTGGACGCAGTGGCTGGGCTGATCCGGCCGCGCCGGGGGCGGATCGTGCTCGACGGCACCGTGCTGTTCGACAGCGATGCCGGCGTGAACCTGCCGCCGGAGCGGCGCGCCTGCGGCTATGTCTTCCAGGACGGCCGGCTGTTTCCCCACCGCAACGTGCGCCAGAACCTGCTGTTCGGCTGGCGCCTGCGCGAGCCTGCGCAGCGCTGGATGCAGCCGGACGAGGCGATCGCCTTCCTCGGCATCGGCCACTTGCTCGAGCGCATGCCGGCAACGCTGTCGGGCGGCGAGGCGCAGCGGGTGGCGATCGGCCGGGCGCTGCTCAGCGGGCCGCGCTTCCTGCTGATGGACGAGCCGCTGTCGTCGCTCGACGAAGCCCGGCGCGAGGAAATCATGCTGGTCATCGAGCAGGTGCGCGACGAGCTGCGGCTGCCGATCCTCTACGTCAGCCACGACCGCGCGGAGGTGGAGCGCCTGGCCGATCGCGTGATCCCGATCGGGCTGGGTTAGGATCGCTCCTCCCCAGAATGGGGAGGGGGACCGCGACGCGTAGCGGCGTGGTGGAGGGGGCTCACCTCATCGATGCCGCGCTCAGCGGAACGCCCCCTCCACCACCGCCTGCGGCGGCGGTCCCCCTCCCCGTGCCGGGGAGGATGGCTGCTTGGATGAGCTTGGCGGAAGCCTGCAACGACGGGGCCGGCGCTCAATCCGCCTTCTGGTGCGCCTTCGGCCTTTCTCGCAGCAATCCCTGCAGCTCTCCCCATTCCACTTCGCCGCGCACCTGACCGGCCACGTCGACCAGCCGGCGATAGGCGCGCAGCACGGCCATGCCGAGGGGCGTGACCTGCGCCCCGCCCTTGGCCGCTCCGCCCGGGGCAGTGGCGACCAGCGGCTCGTGCCAGCAGCGGTTCATCGCGTCGACCAGCAGCCAGGCGCGGCGATAGCTCATGCCAAGGGCGCGGGCGGCGCCTGAGATCGATCCTTCGTGCTCGATCGCCGCCAGCAGGTCGGCCTTGCCCGGTCCCATGGCGATCTCTTCGCCGCAGTAGAGCTGCAGCTTGACCTTGAGGATCGGGGGATGGGCCGGCATCGTTGCAGCTTAGGGCCTGTTCCCCGGGCGAAACAACGCCTAAGTGGGCGCCATGGCCCAGGCAAAAGCGAAACTGATCGTCCGGCAGGCAACGGCGGCGGATGCGAAAGCGATCGCCGCCCTTTCGGCGCAGGTCTACGGCAAGGCCGACGCCTTCACCCAGGCCGAGCTGCGCGGCCAGATCAACAATTTCCCCGAAGGCCAGTTCGTCGCCGAATACGAGGGCAGGATCGTCGGCCATTGCGCGACGCTGATCGTCAGCGAGCGGCAGGCCTTCCGCAACCACAGCTGGTACGAGATCACCGGCGGCGGCTTCGGTCGGCCGCCGGCCGAGAGCGGCAATGTCCTCTACGGCATGGAAGTGGTCGTCGATCCCGCCTTCCGGCGCCTGCGGATCGGCGAGCGGTTCTACAAGAAGCGGCGCGAGCTCTGTGCCGAATTCGAGCTGAAAGGCATCGCCTTCGCCGGCCGCATGCCCGGCTATTCCCGGCGCAAGCGGCAGTATCCCGATCCCAAGGCCTATCTCGACGCGGTGCTCGAGAAGCAGATCCGCGACCCGGTCGTCGAATTCCAGATGAAGCTGGGCTTCGAGCCCAAGCGCATCCTGACCGACTACCTGCCGTCGGACCGGGACAGCGGCGGCAATGCCGTGCTGATGTTCTGGCGCAATCCGCTGGCCCCCGAAGAGACGACGGTTCGCCTGCATCGCCAGAAGACGCGCCTGCCGTCGTCGGTGCGCGTCGCGACCGTCCAGTTCCAGATGCGTGGCATCACCAGCATCGACCAGTTCGAGGAGCAGGTCGAATACTGGGTCGACGTCGCGGCCGACTACAATTCCGACTTCGTGGCATTTCCCGAGCTGTTCACGCTGGAACTGCTGTCGATCGAGAAGAAGAAGCTCGCGCCGGTCGAGGCGATCGAGCGGATCTGCGACTATACCGAGCGCTATTGCGCCTTCATGGAAAAGCTCGCGGTCAGCTACAACATCAACATCGTCGGCGGCTCCCATCCGACGCGCATGGCCAACGGCGACATCCGCAACATCGCCTACGTCTTCCTGCGCGACGGATCGGTCCATACCCAGGACAAGCTTCACGCCACCCCATCGGAGCGGCGCTGGTGGGGGATCAAGGGCGGTCACGGCGCCAGCGCCATACCGACCGACTGCGGGCCGATCGGGGTGATGATCTGCTACGATTCCGAATTTCCCGAGCTGGCGCGCCATCTCGTCAACCAGGGCGCCCTGCTGCTGTTCGTGCCGTTCTGCACCGACGAGCGGCGCGGCTATCTGCGGGTGCGCTATTGCTGCCAGGCGCGCGCGGTCGAGAACCAGTGCTACGTCGTGACCTCGGGCGTCGTCGGCAACCTGCCCAATGTCGAGAACATGGACGTCCACTACGCCGAGAGCGCGATCCTGACTCCGTCCGACTTCCCGTTCGCCCGCGACGGCGTCGCCGCCGATACCGCAGCCAATACCGAGACCATCGCCATCGCCGACCTGTCGCTCGACGACCTGCTGACCAGCCGGCAGTCGGGGGCCGTGCAGAACCTCAAGGACCGCCGCTTCGATCTCTACCGCGTCGCCTGGAAGGATCGCCAGGGCTGAACTCCGGCGGAACAAAGCACGGCGCTGCCGCTTTCTGAAGCGGCATGAACCGGCAACTGCTGCTCTCGAACCGCTCGCCGCTGGTCGAGGCGGCCAACCACCTGCTTCCGCGCCTGTGGAAGGCACATGCGCTGGCGCGTCCCGAGCTCGATGCCGGGCACCTGCTCGAAGCGGCCCGCACCTCGACCGGTCTCGACGACTTCGGCGACCCCTGGTTCCTGCGCCCGATGGGCAAGCTGCTCGCCGCGCTGCGCGACGAGGCTGAGCTGAACGCCGTCGGACGCTTCGGCGCCTATGGCCAGCTGCTCAAGACCCTGCGCGAACGGCTCTGGACCGAGCACTGGTTTCGCAGCCATCCCGAGATCGGCGATCGCGCGCTGTCCCGGCCCGTGGTCATCGTCGGCCCGATGCGCTCGGGGACGACGCGCCTGCACCGCCTGCTCGCTGTTGACGAGCGCTTCGCCCACCTGCGGCTGTTCGAGACGATCTGTCCCGCTCCGGCTCCGACCTTTGCCGGCCCCGGCCGCCCGAGCTGGGACCTGCGCCGTGCGAAGGCCGCGATGATCCTGGGCGCGGTCCACCGCCTCAATCCCAATACGGCGGTGATCCATCCCTCCGGGCCGACGCAGCCGGAGGAAGAGCTCGGTCTGCTCGTCGCCTCGATGTGGGGCATGAAGCACGAGGCGCAGTGGCAGGTGCCGGGCTACGGGCGCTGGAGCGAACGGCAGTCCGCGACCCCGGCCTATCGGCACATGGCGCGGCTGCTGCAGCTCGTCGGCTGGGCACGGGGCGACGACGACCGGCGCCCCTGGGTGCTGAAGACGCCCCAGCATACGCTTGACCTGCCGGCTCTGCTGCGCGTGTTCCCCGATGCCCGGATCATCTTCACTCACCGCATGCCGCGAGCGGTGGTCGGCAGCAGCTGCTCGCTGGTGTGGAACCAGACGATCATCCACAGCGACCGGGTCGATCCGCAGCGCGTCGGAAGCGAATGGCTGCGCAAGTCCGGCCTGCAGATCGCCCGCATGCGCCAGTCGCGCGAAGCGCTTGCAAGCCACGCCTACGTCGACGTGCGCTACGAGGACATGGAGCGCGACTGGTCGGCGGTCATGAGGCGGATATACACCTTCCTCGACCTCGACATCGCGCCCGCGCTGCCTGCCATGGAGCGCTACATCGCCGTTGCCGAGCGGCGTCGGCGCCGCAGCCTGCACCGCTACAGCCTTGCCGCCTTCGGGCTGGACGGGAACGCCGTGGACGAGAAATTCGCCGATTATGCCGATGCATTCGGCCTGCCGGCGGGGGTGGCGTCGCCGGCAGGAACCATGCGGCGGCCATCGCCGGACGGGGGCGAGCGCCGCTCGGCGCAGGCAGGCAAGGGGGAGGCGCTCGCCTCCACGCTGTGACGAGGCGAACCATGCAGATTTTTTCTCGGCCGACGTTACGGGACTGCCGCGCCGAGTACGTCTAGAACAGCGATACCTGTCAGGAGTTCGACTATGGCCACAAGTCCGCGCGAAGCTGTCCATCCGCTGTCCGGCCGGACCTACGCCGGAGTGAGCTATGACGTCACCTACTTCGCTCGCAAGCACAAGCTGACCAAGCAGCAGGCGCGCGACCTGATCAGGAAGGTCGGACACGACCGCGACAAGCTCAACCTGGCGGCAGCACAGCTCAAGGGCTGCTGACGCCACCCGATCACCGGTTTCCCCCTCGACCGAGACCTACCCCTCCGCCCGGTCGAGGGGGAAGAACTGTGACAGCGAAGGAACGCCCGTAGCCTCCCGGCTGCGGGCGTTTCTGTCGGAGCGGGGCGCCGATGCGGAAATTTGTTGGTGAACGCCGCGATAGCCAACGGCATTTACGGAGACGTTACCACGCCTGACTATGCTGCAGAAACTCTGATCAAGGGTCTGTCTTGGGGGGCTGAGACATGAAGGGAAAGCAGCATGACCCTCGTAAAGGCACTTTTGCCCAGCACGATCCTCACGCTCGCCGTAGCGGCCGTGGTCGGCTCGGCCGGATCGACCGGAGGCTTTCTCAACCTCCAGGACGCGCACCTGAGCGGGCACGTCATCTACTGGTCGTGGCCGTTCTTCCTTGTAGCCTCGGCGATCACCTGGATCCTCGCTCAACGCATCGAGTGAAGGCTTTTCGTCCGAGCGGGAGCGGCCGGAAAGGCCGCTCCCGCACCGGGCTTGCCAGCGTCAGGGATAGCGCTTGGTCCAGTCGACCGGATAGGGCGGGCTCCAGGCCGGCGGGCGGACCCACGTCGTTCCGCGCGGGGCGGCGCCTTCCTCGAGCGTACCGACCCGGGTCATGGCATCGCGCGTCGCCGCGTCGCGGCAGCTCGGGACGACCGACGTGCTCGACCCGCCTTCGCCCAGCTTGTCGCACAGGAACCGCGCGGTAAGGCTCACGCGGTGCCGCAGTTCGGCGCGGCCGGCTGCGGTGCTGAGGTCGAGATCGGCATAGCTGACGGGCTGCGACAGGGTGCGGACGCTGTCCGGCACCGTGCCGATGTTGCCGGTCACCACGATCTCTTCGGGAGGAGTCCCCTGGGCCATGGCCGCAGCGGGAAGCACGGCGAGCGCGGGCAGCATGGCTGCCCCGATGATCAACTTCGCGATAGTCATTCGACCTCTCCTTGTGTTTTTTGCTCAGCAAGAAACGATGAAGAGGCCGCAAGGTTGCCGCCGGCCGTCCCGTCCCGGGACGATCGCCGGGCGCGCAGGCGGCGTTGCCGGCACCACATGCGAGGCGCCGTCGTCGGAAAATCGAAGCGGATCAACGCGCAACGGGCGAGGGCCCGCGAAGGGTGGCCAGGCGGTGCGCCCCGTTTCCCCACAATGGCGCGCGCCAAGTGGCTTCCATGGGGTGGGATGACCCAGACCTTGAAAATGCGACATGTCCGCCACTCGCGACGGAACGCTATCAAGACCGCCAGGCGTTGCCGATATCTCCTATGCCACTTCGGCTATCCGATCTTTTCCTCGTGCTCCGATCCAGGGAGAAGTAGAAACAGCAAGCTGCCCACCAGGATCGTGCCGGAGACCAGATAGAGAAACGCCGAGAAGCTGTCCGTCCATTTCAGAGTCATGCTGACGAGTATGGATCCCGTCGCCGTGGCCAGGAAGCCGCAACCGGTCACCAGGCTCAAGGTCGAGCTGAAGATCCGCAACTTGAAATAGCGGGCGACAAGGTAGGAAAGGAGGTCGTGCTCCGCTCCGACAGTGAATCCGACGAGGACCATGGCGCAGGCGACTACCGTCACCGCGTCGAAAGGAGTCGCCAGCACGAAATAGCCCAGCGCCGGGGGGAGCATGCAGGCCGTCGTCACGATCGGCGTGGCAAAGCGGTCAAGCGCGAGGCCGCAGGTCAGCCGCCCGACAATGGTGCTGATCGCATAGAGCGAGACCACCCATGCCGCGGTGGCCGTGGACAGGCCGTTGTCCACCAGCAGGATGTTGAGCTGCGAGGAATGGAGCGGGGTTGCGAGCAGGCACAGGTACATGGCGACTATCAGGACTCTGAACACCCGGTTCCGCGATACGATGGCGAAGTCCTCGCCTATGCCTGGCCGAGTAGACGCTTGGGTGTCCGCTTCGGCTGTGCTGCTGCCAGCTGCCGCGTCCCGCGGAATGAGAGCCAAGGCAACCAGGCCGCAGATTAGTGTGAATGCGCCGAGGGCAAGGTAGGTAAGACGCCATCCCAAGCCCTCGATGCTCCAGTTCAGAAGCGGCGCGGAGGCCGCTCCGAGCACTGCGGGTGTGCAGACCACGATGGTCATCGCCAGGCCGCGCGCGCGTTCAAAGTATTGCGCGATCAGGCGCGTATAGACGATCGTGCCGGTCATGTGGCCGATCGCCAGCTTCATGGACGATACGAAAAGAAAATAGGCGAAGCTTCCTTCCATTTGGCTATAGCCGATAAAGACGAGCGGCATCAGCAAAGTGCCCGTCGTTGCGACCGGCCGGACGCCGAAGCGGTCGGCGAAACTCCCGATGAACGGCAAGAATACGACCGTCGCGACAGCGACTAGGCCGTAGAGTGCAAATTGCGCCCGAGACCAGTGGAACGCCTCGATCAGGTGCGGTGCAAAGACGCTGTTGGCGTAGGCGAGGAACGGGATGCTCGATCCGACGCCGAGACTGGCGGCGGCAAGCGGCCTCAAGTTCAGGCGTAATTCGCCCAGATAGCTCAAGCCTGCTCTCCCCCCGATGCCCTCGGCTGGCGCGGTGGTGCGCTCATGCCACTGCGTGGTTATTAATAT
>CAUJJI010000125.1 GCA_963205265.1 Pseudomonadota bacterium | reverse complement strand
AGGGGGAGGGGGACCGCCGGCGCAGCCGGTGGTGGAGGGGTGTCCCCCGCCGATCGAACGCTGACACCCCTCCGTCATTCGCTACGCGAATGCCACCTCCCCTTCCAGGGGAGAATCTCTTGGCCGTGCACTCCCGTCCGCGTGACCTCCCGGCGGGCTTTAGCGTTTTGACAACCACGGCTGCGCTAGGAATCGCCGATGGATGCGACTCCGACCATGACCGGCCGTGACCTTCCCGACGGTGGCGGGCGGGCTGCTTCCTGCGCCGAAGCTGCGGAGCTCGCGCCCCTGTGCCGCAAGTGGTCGGTTCTGCACGAGGCGGCCGCTGCCGTCGCCGTCATTGCCGGCCTGCGCGCGGAGCCGCTGCGGGGTGCGGTCGCCCGCTTTCCCAGCGAGGTCGGCGAAGCCGGCGGCTGGCGCTGCGAGATGGCGCGGCAGGGGATCGAGGACCTCTCCGCGATGCTCGAGCCGGGCCTGTCGGCCCTGCTGGCGGCCTGCTCGCGCGGCGTCAGCTGCGTCGTCCCGGCGCAGGCGCTGTGGCGGGAATTCGTCGCCGCGCGCGACGCCCTGCTGAAGCTCGTGCCGCCCGAGCATTGATCGCCGCTTGCAAGTTCCCGGTCTGTTCCTAAAAAGGGACATGGCCGAATCCGATTCTCCGATCTCGATCGCCGCTGCAGAGCGGCGCGCCCTTGCCGTGGCGCGCGGCATCTGCCGGCTGTTCGCGCGCAACGACATCTGGTGCCTGGGCGAAATGCCGCTGCGCAGCGGGCGCCGGGCCGATCTCATGGGCATCGACGCCAAGGGGCGGATCGTCATCGTCGAGATCAAGGTGAGCCGTGCCGACCTGCTGGGCGACGGCAAGTGGCCGGACTATCTGGACTATTGCGACCGCTTCTACTGGGGCCTGCCGCCCGAGCTCGATCGCGGGCCGCTCGATACTGCGGCCTTTCTCCCGCAGACCTGCGGGGTGATCGTGGCCGACGGCTACGATGCCGAGATCGTTCGCCCGGCCGCGTCGCTGCCGCTGGCGGCAACGCGCCGCAAGGTGGAGGTGGAGCGGCTGGCCCGCGCTTCGCTGCGCCGGCTGGTGACCGGCAGCGATCCCGAAGCCGGGCAATGGGGACTGGAAGGGGGTTGAGCCGATGCCGTCGCGCCGCGAACTGATCCGCATGACTCCCGACGAGGAGCGCAGCTATCTCGAGACCCAGCGCAGGATCATCCTGGTGACGGTGGGACCGGGGGGCATGCCGCATCCAGTGCCGATGAACTACGGGCTCGACGCGGAAGGCCGGATCGTCATCACCTCCTTCCGCAAGAGCCAGAAGGTCAGGAACCTGGAAAGGGATCCGCGTGCGACGCTGCTGGTCGAAAGCGGCGAGACCTATGCCGAACTGCGATCGGTGATCGCCTATTGCCAGGCCGAAATCCTCACCGAGCCCGAGGCGGTGGCCGCCGGAATGTCGCTGGTCCAGGCCGCACAGCAACTGGCGGGCAGCATCGGCGAAAGCATGGGCGAGCAGGTCAGGGCCTCGCTCGCCAAGCGGGTGATCCTGCGCTTCACCCCCTTCCGCACGGTCAGCTGGGACCATGCGAAGCTGGCGGGATACTACTGAGGCGCGCCCTGGCCCGCCGCTCGCGCTGCGAGCCGGGCCAGAAGTTCGCGCTTCTCGCCGGGATCGAGCATCGGCCAGTCGGCGATCTCGCCCAGCGTGCGCAGGCAGCCGCTGCACCGGCCGTTCGCCGGCTCGATCCGGCACAGACCGATGCAGGGCGAGGGCGGCTCTCGCCTCACGGCAGGAGGCCCTGCGCAATTTTGTTGCTATTTGCTGCAATGCACAGTAGAGGGGCCGCCAGCAATCGGCGCGCGGGCCTTGTCCCGCCGCGGTCCGGCGCAGCGTGAGGTCGGCGTTTCCACGCCAGACCTGCCCGGACATTCGATCGCTGCATATGCCAAGCTTCCTTCTTCACGCAGGGTCGCCCAATTCGAACCCCTGCCTCGCGCAGCGGCCCGGTGCCGCGCGCGCTGCATATATTTTGAAAGACTTACCATGTCCTATTTTTCGGACCTTGGCCTCGCCGAGCCCATTCTCCGCGCGCTCGGCGCCAAAGGTTATTCCGATCCCACCCCGATCCAGCGCCAGGCCATCCCGGCGCTGCTCGAAGGGCGCGACCTCCTCGGCATCGCGCAGACCGGCACCGGCAAGACCGCAGCCTTCGCGCTGCCCTCGCTGCACCGGCTCGCTGCCGATCCGCAGCCGCGCAAGGGTGCTTCCTGCCGCATGCTGGTGCTCTCGCCGACGCGCGAGCTCGCTGCCCAGATCGCCGAGAACATGCGCGGCTACGCCAAGTACCTGAACCTCTCGGTGCAGTGCATCTTCGGCGGCGTGCCGGTGGGCAAGCAGGCGCGTGCGCTGGTGCCCGGCTGCGACGTCCTGGTGGCGACGCCGGGCCGCCTGCTCGACCTGATCGAGCAGCGCGCGCTGACTCTGCGCCACGTCGAGATCTTCGTGCTCGACGAGGCCGACCAGATGATGGACCTCGGCTTCATCGTCCCGCTCAAGCGGGTCGCCAACCTCCTGCCCAAGGAACGGCAGAGCCTGTTCTTCTCGGCCACCATGCCCAAGGCGATCGCCGAACTGGGCAAGCAGTTCATCCACAACCCGGTGCGCGTCGAAGTGACGCCGCAGGCGACGACCGCCGAGCGGGTCGAGCAGTTCGCGGTCCATCTCAACCAGGCCGAAAAGCAGGCGCTGCTGACGCTGTCGCTGCGCAAGGGCCTGCAGTCGGGCGAGATCGAGCGCGCGCTGGTCTTCACGCGGACCAAGCACGGTGCCGACCGGGTGGTGCGCCATCTCGCCGCCGCCGGCGTCACGGCCGCCGCCATCCACGGCAACAAGAGCCAGTCGCAGCGCACGGCGGCCCTGGGCGCGTTCCGCAAGGGCGACTGCCCGGTGCTTGTCGCGACCGACATCGCCGCGCGCGGCATCGACGTCTCCGGCGTCAGCCACGTGTTCAACTTCGAAATGCCCAACGTGCCCGAGCAATATGTCCACCGCATCGGCCGGACGGCGCGCGCCGGGGCGACCGGCGTCTCGATCAGCTTCGTGGCGCCCGACGAGAAGCCCTATCTGCGCGACATCGAGCGGCTGACGCAAGTCAAGCTCGCTTGCCTGCCGCTGCCCGACGGCTTCCTCCAGGAGGCCGCCCGCCTGCCCGCACCTACGCGCAAGCCCGGAGGCGACGAGGCGCACGATCGCCGCGACAACCGCCGCGGCGGCGAGCGGCGCGGACCCAGGCCCGAAGGCGAGCGCCGGCCGGCCCGTCCCGAAGGCGAGCGCCATCCCGCAAGGCAGGACGGCAAGCAGCGCACGCCGCGCGTCGAAGGCGAAGGCCAGCCCCAGCAGCGCCGCTTCAAGCGGCGTGCCGGCGGCCCCGGCGCCTTTCGCGGCAAGGTCAAGCGCGCAAGCTGATCGCCCCGCAGGCAGGGGGCGAGCGCCGGTCGCTTGACCCGGCTATCGCTTCCCGCCGCGACGGCGTGCATTTCCGCTCGGTCTCGGGCATAGACGGGCGATGAGCGACTGGACCATCCAGGCCCTGGCTTCCGCCCTGGCGATGACGGCGATCATGGCGCTGCGCTATCTGGCGACCAGCGGCTTCTTCGCCTGGCTGACCGGGCGCGTGCGCCCCGGCCGCTATGCCGGCAGGACGCCCCAGATCCGCCGGGAGATAGGCTGGTCGCTGTTGTCGGCCGGAATCTACGGTGCTCCCGCCGGGATCGTCGCCTGGGGCTGGCAGCAGCACGGCTGGACCCGGATCTACACCGACTGGCATGCCTATCCGCCGTGGTGGCTGCCGCTCTCGGTGCTCGTTTACCTGTTCCTCCACGACACCTGGTTCTACTGGACCCATCGCTGGATGCATTTCCCGCGCGTCTTCGCGGCCGCCCATGCCGTGCATCATGCCAGCCGGCCGCCGACCGCCTGGGCGGCGATGAGCTTCCATCCCATCGAGGCGGTGACCGGCGCCGTGGTCATCCCGGCGCTGGTCCTCGTCATCCCGATCCATGTCGCGGCACTGGGGGTCGTGCTGGGCATCATGACTTTGATGGGGATCACCAACCACATGGGCTGGGAAATCTTCCCGCGCCGGTTCATTCATTCCCGCGCCGGCGACTGGCTCATCACGGCCAGCCACCATCACCGCCACCACGAGCAGTACCAATGCAATTTCGGGCTCTACTTCCGCTTCTGGGACCATCTGTGCGGAACCGACCGAGGCCTCTCGGCCCCGTGATCCCCGCCCCGCTTCGCGCCATGGCCCTGCTCGCCGTCGGCCCCGTGCTGCTCGGCGCGGCGCCGCAGCCCTGCGAAGTCAGCGCGACCGTCACCGGGCTGCGTTCCGACAAGGGACGCGTGCTGGCCTGCCTCACTGCCCGGCCCTCGGCATTTCCGGACTGCGCGAAGGATCCCTCTGCGCACGCCGTCAGCGTGCCGGCGGGAGCGACTGTCGATCTCGCGTTCGGGGAAGTGCCGAAGGGGCGCTACGCGATCTCGCTGTTCCACGACGAGAACGGCAACGGCCGCCTCGACAAGAAGCTGCTGATGCCCAGCGAAGGCTACGGCTTCTCGCGCGATGCGCCGGTTCGCTTCGGCCCTCCGCGCTTCGCCGCTGCAGCCTTTGCCGTGGACGGCGGCGAACAGCGGCAGACGATCCGCATGCGCTACATGTTCTGAGCGGCAGCGCGATTTTTCCGGCCAGTCCCCTTGCGGCCCAGGCGCGCGATCCGTAACCGCTCCAGGGTGTCCAGCCAACCGACAGAAACTGCTGCGAGACCCCATCGCCTGTTCGAAACCGGCAGCGCTCTCGCACCGTTCCGGCACCCGGCGTTCCGGGCGATCTGGATAGCCAATCTCGCCTCGAATCTCGGCGGGGCGATCCAGTCGGTCGGCGCTGCCTGGCTGATGACCGAAATCACCGATTCGCACGAGCTGATCGCCCTGGTCCAGGCTTCGGCGACCGTTCCGATCATGCTGTTCGGCGTCTTCGCCGGGGCCATCGCCGACAACTACGACCGCCGCATCGTGATGCTGGCGGCCCAGATCGGCATGCTGGTTACTTCGGCCGTGCTCGCCGGGCTGAGCTATGCCGACCTGATCACGCCTTACCTGCTGCTGGCCCTGACTCTGACGGTGGGCACCGGCACGGCCTTGAATTCCCCGGCCTGGCAGGCTTCGGTCAGGCAGCAGGTGGGACTGGCCGATCTGCCGCAGGCGATCTCGCTCAACACCATTTCGTTCAATCTTGCCCGCAGCGTCGGGCCGGCGCTGGGCGGCCTGCTCATCTCGCTGTGGGACGTCTCGCTGGCCTTCGCTCTCAACGCGGTCAGCTACATCGCCATGATCGTCGTGCTGATCCGCTGGCGGACCGAAGTGCGCGCGGTCGAGACCCGTCCGATGATGCCGGCCATCGCCGCGGGCATTCGCTTCTGCGCCTCGTCGGACCCGATTCGCCGGGTGCTGCTGCGCGGCCTGGTCCTCGGCTTCGGCGTCGCCGGCTACCAGGCCCTGGTCCCGGCGGTGGTCCAGGAGCGCTTGCACGGCGACGAGCTCGACTTCGGCATCATGCTCGGCCTGTTCGGCATCGGCTCGATCCTGGCTGCCCTGGTCATCGGCAGGCTGCGCCGCCGAATCGGCGTGGAGGCGGTGCTCGGCCTGGGCACGATCGGCTTCGTCGTCGCCCAGTCGCTGCTGGCCTGGGCCGAAACGGTGACGCAGGCGCTGCCGGCCACCTTCATCGCCGGCCTGGCATGGGTGACCGCGCTGACGAGCATCAACGTCGCCATGCAAGTGCGCTCGCCCGATCACATCCTCGGCCGCTGCCTGTCGATCTACCAGGCGGTGACTTTCGGCGGCATGGCCCTGGGCTCGTGGTGCTGGGGCGCGCTTGCCGACCGGACGGACCTGGCTTTCGCCCTGCATACCGCCGCAGGATTCCTGGCAGCGACTCTGGTCCTGCTGCGCATGTTCGCGCCGATGCCCAAGCCCGGCGAGGGGCGGGTGGAGAGCTGACGCTGCCGTGACGCCAAATCTTCGGCCAGCGAACGGGAAAGACGCCGCGACTTAACGGTAAGTTTACCATGATGCGCGAGAAACCTGCCCTGACAGGGGTATGTGAGAACGCATATGGACAGTTTGCGCGGTCATCTTTCGGATCATGGAGCGTCGAGCGACGCCTACGGATCCGAATACGAGGACGATACGGGCCGCGAGCCGCCGCCCGGGCCCGTCGGCCAGGACGAACGCCGCATGCAGGTGCGCGCCTACAATATGTGGGCGAGCATGCTCGACAACCGCAACTTCCCGCCGATCGCGGATTTCGATCCCACGACCATGGCCGACTTCGGCCCCTACAGCGTCCTGCTCGACTTCACCGACGGTCTGGAAAATCCCGCGATACGCTACCTCGGCGAGAAGCTGGCCGAGGAATGCGGCACCGAAGGGCCGATCGCCCGGCTCGACGACGTCCCCAGCCGCTCGCTGCTGTCGCGGATCACCGATCACTACATGCAGATTCTCGCCAACCAGGCGCCGATCGGCTTCGAGGCCGAATTCGTCAACCAGCGCGGCAGCACGATTCTCTACCGCGGCATCCTCCTGCCCTTCTCCAGCGACGACCATGCGATCGATTTCATCTACGGCGTCATCAACTGGAAGGAACTCGCCGACCAGCAGACGACCGACGAGCTCCTGCTCGAGATCGACCAGGTGCTCGAAGTCGCATCCGCATTGACCAGCCAGGACGGCTCTGACCGCCAGGACGAACCGCTGACCGAATGGGCCGACGGCCCGGCCGACAGCTCCGACGTGCTCGAGCTCGTCGTTCCGGCGGACCCCGATGCGGCCGATTTCGAATGGCCCGAACCGGTGTTCGGCGCGCCGGCCGGCGATCGCCTCGACGACGACCTGCCTTTCCCCGAGCTGCCGTCGGCCGACGGCGAAGCCCCGACGCAGCTTGCCGACTGGCTGGCTTCGGCGCGCGAGCTGGCCCTGGCCGCGGACCACAGCGAGGACCGCTCGCGGCAGGCGCTCTATGCCGCCGTGGGCCGCGCATACGACTTCTCTCTCGCCGCTGCGGCCGAGCCCGAGGAATTCGCCGAGCTCCTCGCCGATGCGGGCCTGACGGTCCAGGACCGGGCGCCGATGACGCCGGTGGTCAAGCTCGTGTTCGGTGCCGAATACGACAAGACCAGGCTGGCCGAATATGCCACGGTGCTGGCGCACGCGCATCGCCTGGGCCTGCCGCAGGGCGCCCTGGCCGCCCATCTCGCCCAGGCGCCGGGTGGCCTCAAGGGCATCGTCGGCGCCGAACGGCGCATGCGCCGCGAGGCGAGCGGCAAGGCCGCCGCAGCCCCGCGCGTGGCGCCGCGTCCGGCAATCGCCCGCAAGCTGCGCAAGCTCGCCTGCCTGTCGCTCGACCAGGTGCCCGCCGAAGGCGCCGAGTTCACGCTGCTGGTCGCCAGGCGCATGCCCGACGGCGAAGTCGTCCTGCTCGGCGAAGTGGCGGACGATGTGCCGATGATCGAACGTGCCGCGCGCCGCCTGATCGGCTGAACCTGCGCAGGCCGGTGGCATTGTCTCGTCGGGGCGGCTAGAACCGCCGCGATGAAGCTGCTGGCGGATATCCTTCACCCCCGGTTCAGGCCGGAACGGTTTAGTCGCGGGTGATGCGCGCCGCCCCCCGCCTGTTCGCCCGCGTGCTGGCCATGGTCTCCGCCGCGATGCTGGCGGTCCAGCCGGCGATGGCACAATCGATCCTGCGCGATGCCGAAACCGAGGCGCTGCTGCACGACATGGCTGCGCCGCTGGTCGCCGCGTCCGGGCTCGACCCCAACAACGTCGACATCGTCCTGATCAACGATTCCTCGGTCAACGCCTTCGTCGCCGGCGGGCAGATCGTCTATCTCAACAGCGGCCTGATCAACATCGCGGAAAATGCCAACGAGGTGCAGGGCGTGATCGCCCACGAGCTCGGCCACGTCGTCGGCGGCCACGCGGTCATCGATGCCGGCGGCAAGGCCGCGAGCAACATCAGCATCCTGTCGCTCCTGCTCGGAGCCGCCGCCGCCGCAGCGGGCGGCGGCGAAGCGGCCATGGGCGTGCTGATGGCCGGGCAGCAGGCTGCGCTCGGCAAGTATCTCGCTTTCAGCCGCTCGCAGGAATCGACGGCAGACGCGGCCGGCGCCCAGTTCCTGTCGAAAGCGGGCATTTCCGGCCGCGGGTCGCTGTCGTTCTTCGCAAAGCTGCAGAACCTCGCCTATCGCGCCGGCTACTATCCGCGCGAGGGCGATGAATTCTACAGCACCCACCCGATGACCGAGGATCGCATCGCCACGCTCGAGGATACCTACCAGAAGGACCCGGCCTGGGCGAAGCCGCCCGATCCGGCGCTGGAGGCCCGCTTCCAGCGCGCCCGGGCCAAGCTCTACGGCTACCTGGCGGCACCCAAGGATACGCTCGTCGCCTATCCCGAGACGATGACCGGGGTTCCGGCACGCTATGCCCGAGCCTATGCCTGGCACAAGGAAGCGCGGCTCGACAAGGCCATGGCGGAAACCGACGCGCTGCTCGCGCAGGCACCGAACGACCCCTATTTCCTCGAGCTCAAGGGCCAGATCCTGCTCGAGGCCGGGAAGCCGCGACAGGCGCTCGATCCGCTGCGGCGGGCGACCGAGCTGACCAACAACCAGCCCTTGATCGCGACGACTTTCGGCCACGCGCTGATCGCCACCGAAGACTCGGCCAACCTCGACGAGGCGCAGCGCGTGCTCAAGGCCGCGGTAGCGCGCGACCGGGAAAACCCTTTCGCCTGGTACCAGCTCGGCGTCGTCTACAACCAGAAGGGCGACCTGCCTCGCGCACGGCTCGCCAGCGCCGAGCAGCAGGCGCTGAGCGGGCAGATGCCGGCCGCGCTCTACAGTGCCGAGGCGGCGGAGCTTGCCCTGCCCAAGGGCAGTCCCGACTGGCTGCGGGCGCAGGACATCGCCTTCGCGGCGCGCGCGGCGATTGAACGCCAGAAGAAACGCAAGTAGGCCGGGGCAATGGCGGAACTTCCCACCGGCTCACGCAATCGGGCCTCCCTTGTCCTTGCCGGAGCCGCCCTGCTGCTCGCCGGCGCCGTTGCCGGAGGCCTGGCCGGCTTCTACTGGCAGGCGCGAAGCGAACGGCAAGCGGTCGAGCGCATCGTCCACGACTATATCCTGGCCAATCCGGAAATCCTGCCCCAGGCGATGGAAAACCTCGCCGGCAAGGAAAGTGCGAAGCGGCTTGCGGGCATCCGCGGGCAAGTCGAGAAGCCGTTCGCCCAGGCGGTGCTGGGCAATCCCCAAGGCAAGGTCACCCTGGTCGAATTCTCGGACTATGCCTGCGGCTACTGCCGCCAGAGCGTGCCTGCGGTCGATGCGCTGATCGCCGAACATCCCGACCTTCGCGTCGTCGTCCGCGAGCTGCCGATCCTCAGCGAGGAAAGCAGCGAAGCCGCGCGCTGGGCGCTCGCCGCGGCCGAGCAGGGCAAGTACGCGGCTTTCCACAAGGCGATGTACGAAGCCGGCCGGCCCTCGGCCGGGGCGATCGCCGCGGCCGCCGAAGCAGCCGGACTGGACCTGGCCCGGGCGAAGGCGACGGCGGCCTCGCCCCGCGTCCAGGACGAGCTGGACCGCAATCTCGAGCTTGCCCGCCACCTCGGCTTCAACGGGACGCCCAGCTGGATCGCCGGCGACGCGATCCTGTCGGGCGCGGTGGGCAAGGAGCGGCTTGCCGAGGCCCTGGCCAAGGCGCGCGGGGGCCAGGCCCGGCCTTGAGCGCAGGGAGCCGCGAGAAATTGCTAGCCGGCCGGGTTTTGCGCTAGAGCGTAGAAATGGCCGCGCTGCCCATCAAACCGACCCCCTTCTTCGCGAACAAGAACCAGGCCTTCTGGCGCCTGCAGTTGGTCGGCTGGAGCGGGGCGATGCTGCTGCGCGCGATGTCGAGCATCGCCAACTCGCAGCCGCTGTCGTTCCTCGTGCTGGTGCTGATCGCGACGATCACCGGCTTCTCGATCTCGCTGATCCTGGCCGTGATGTACCGCCAGCTGATCTCGCAGCGGCCGTTCGTCACCTGGGGGGTGACCGCGCTGGTGCTGCCGTTCGCGGTGGGGCTCAACGCCTTCATCGACGCCTGGGTCATCTCGCTCTACCGGGCGGAGAGCGACGCCAGCTTTGCCCAGCTGTTCATCGGCGTGTTCTACCTCGACGCCACCCTGCTGGTATCCTGGTCCGCGCTCTACTATGCGATCAACTTCTTCCTGCAGGTCGAAGAGCAGAGCGACCAGATGATCCGCCTGGAAAACCAGGCGACCAGCGCCCAGCTGGCGATGCTGCGCTACCAGCTCAATCCGCACTTCCTGTTCAACACGCTCAATTCGATCTCGACGCTGGTGCTGCTCAAGCAGACCGAGCCGGCCAATGCCATGCTCAGCCGCCTGTCCTCGTTCCTGCGCTACACGCTGATCAACGAGCCGACCGGGCGGGTGACCGTGGCGCAGGAGGTCGAGACGCTGAAGCTCTATCTCGACATCGAGCGCATGCGCTTCGAGGATCGCCTGCGCACCGAGTTCCGCATCGATCCGGCGTCCGAAGGGGCGCTGCTGCCTTCGCTGCTGCTGCAGCCGCTGGTCGAGAACGCGATCAAGTATGCGGTGAGCCCGCAGGAGATGGGAGCCGAGATCACCATCATCACGCAACTCATCGGGCAGAACATTCGCATCACCGTCTCCGATACGGGCCCGGGGTTGCAAAGCGGCGCCGCCGACAACAGGCTATCCGGCGTCACCTATGACGGGGGAGAACCTGTCTCCACCGGCGTGGGCTTGGCAAACATCAGGGATCGGCTGCAGCAGGCCTATGGTGAAAACCACCGCTTCGAGACGGTCGAGCCTGCTGAAGGGGGCTTTGCCGTTGTCATCGAGATCCCCCTGGAACGCCGGGAGCAGCTCGAAGGCGCTGCCGATGCCCCACAGCCCGTTGCCGCCATGAGCTGAGGCGGCGCGAGTTGAATTGGAACCTTGAACAGCCAGATCGGTTAGAGACTATCGCATGAGCATCCGCACCATACTCGTCGACGACGAAAAGCTGGCCATCCAGGGCCTGCAGCTGCGTCTGGATAAGTATCCCGACGTCGAAATCATCGATACCTGCTCGAACGGCCGCGAGGCGATCCGCAAGATCAAGACGGAAAAGCCGGACCTGGTGTTCCTCGACATCCAGATGCCCGGATTCGACGGGTTCTCCGTCGTCAAGGGCGTGATGGAGATCGAGCCGCCGCTGTTCGTCTTCGTCACCGCCTACCAGGAGCACGCGGTGCGCGCTTTCGAAGCCAACGCCGTCAACTACCTGATGAAGCCGGTCGAGGAAGACAAGCTGGCCGATACGCTCGACCGCGTCCGCACCCGCATTTCCGAGAAGAAATCGGCCGAGGAAGCGGAAAAGCTCAAGAGCGTGCTGGCCGAAGTCGCGCCCGACGCGATGGACGCCATGCCCGACGAGGCCGAAGCCGGCACCGGCCGCTACGAAAAGCTCATCAACATCAAGGACCGCGGCCAGATCTTCCGCATCGACGTCGATTCGATCGAGCATATCGAAGCCGCCGGCGACTACATGTGCATCCGCACTGCCGACAATTCGCTGATCCTGCGCGAAACCATGAAGGACCTCGAGCGGCGGCTGGATCCTCGCGTGTTCCAGCGCGTCCATCGCTCGACCATCGTCAATCTCAACCAGGTGCGCCAGGTAAAGCCGCATACCAACGGCGAATGCTTCCTGATCCTCGAATCGGGAGCGCAGGTGAAAGTCAGCCGTTCCTACCGCGACGTCATCGCGCGCTTCGTGCATTGACGGCATAGCCCAACGTCGCCCCCGGGCCGGCTGCGCGGGGGCAGTGACTGCGATCGAAAGGGTGCGGCTGCGTCGCACCCACTCGACAGTGCCGCGCCAGTCTGAGATGAGCGCCCGCATGGCCGCTTTCTCGATCCCCGGTTTCGACCTCGACGCTTTCGTCGCCGCTACCCTCGACGAGGACCTGGGCGTCGGCCTGCCCGGCGGCGGGCACGACGTCACCTCGGAAAGCGTGATTCCGCCCGATGCGCGCTTTTCCGGCGTGATGGACAGCCGCGACGCGATCACCGTCGCCGGCCTGCCGATCGCCGCGGCCTTCTTCCGCAAGCTCGACCCGGCGATGGAGATCGAGCTGCTGGTCGGCGAAGGCGAGCGGATCGGCCCTGGCACCGATCTCATGCGGCTGACCGGCAATGCCCGGGCCATGCTGACGGCGGAGCGCAGCGCGCTCAACACGGTCCAGCACCTCTCCGGCATCGCCACCCTGACCCGCAGCTATGTCGATGCGATCGGACCGCACCCGGCGATCCTGCTCGATACGCGCAAGACCATTCCCGGCCTGCGCCACCTGGAGAAATATGCGACGCGGGCGGGCGGGGCGCAGAACCACCGCCTCGGCCTGTGGGACGCGGCGATGATCAAGGACAACCACGTCCTCGTCGCCGGCGGCGTCGGCGAGGCGGTGCGGCGGGCACGGGCCGCCGGGGTCGAGCGGATCATCTGCGAAGTCGACCATGTCGAGCAGATCGAGCCGGCGCTGGCCGCAGGCGCCGATCACCTGCTGCTCGACAACATGGCCCCGGCGATGCTGGGCGAGGCCCTGGCCGTGGTCGCCGGGCGCGTGCCCTGCGAAGCCTCGGGCGGGGTCAACCTGCAGACGATCGGCGCCATCGCCGCGACCGGGGTCGACTACATCTCGGTTGGGCGGCTGACGCAGAGCGCGCCGGCGGCCGACATCGGCCTCGATTTCACGCCGCTATGAGAGCGGTGCCGGCGGCCTTGCTGGCGGCCATGGTCCTGCCCGGGACGGCGCTCGGCCAGGCCTACCAGTGCACGCCGCCGCGCCAGGTCGATCCGGTCCGCCCGGTGGTCCCCGACGGCCCCCCGCGCCGCACGGCGATCGCCGGCTATAGTCTCGCGGCAAGCTGGTCGCCCGAATATTGCCGCCGGCCGCAGGACCGGGGCACGATGCAATGCTCGGGCGCTCACGGCCGCTTCGGCTTCGTGCTGCACGGCCTCTGGCCCGAGGCGGCGAGCGGGCCGCCGCCGCAATGGTGCCGCCCCGCGCCGCGGCCCTCGCCCGAGCTCGTCCGCCGCAATCTCTGCATGACGCCGGTGCCCTGGCTGCTCGAGCACGAATGGGCCAAGCACGGCACCTGCATGGCGAAGCGGCCGGAAACCTATCTGCGCGTCAGCGCCATCCTCTGGCGCTCGCTGCGCTGGCCCGATGCCGACCGGCTCTCGCGCCGGCGCGACCTCACCGCCGGCGACCTGCGGCGCGAATTCGTGCTCGCCAACCCGGGCTGGCGCCCTGCCCAGGTCGCCCTGCTGACGAGCCGCAGCGGCTGGCTGCGCGAAATCCGCCTGTGCTACGGCCGCGACTTCCGCCCGCGCGACTGCCCGCGCGCGAAGCTGGGGCCGCGCGACGACGCGCCGCTGAAGATCTGGCGGGGGACCTGAGGTTGGCCCGCGGCGCTGCGCTAACGCCGCTCCCTGAAGAACCGGCGCAGCAGCTGGGCCGCCTCGGCTTCGCCCATTCCGCTGTAGACTTCGGGCCGGTGCAGGCACTGCGGCTGTTCGAAGATGCGCGCGCCGTGCTCGATCGCGCCGCCTTTCGAATCGGGCGCCGCGTAATAGAGCCGACCGATTCGGGCATGCGCGATCGCCCCGGCGCACATCGCGCAGGGTTCCAGCGTCACCCACAGCTCGCAGCCTTCCAGGCGTTCGCTGCCGAGCGCCGCGGCGGCGGCGCGGATCGCCAGGATTTCGGCATGGGCGGTCGGGTCGGCGAGGCCGCGCGGCGCATTGTGCGCGCTGGCGAGGACCGCGCCGTCCTTGACGATCACCGCGCCGACCGGCACTTCGCCGGCGGCGACGGCCTTTTCCGCCTCGGCCAGGGCGAGCGCCATCGGTTCGGGAAGCGGCCAGCGGGACATGAATCTGCCGCTAGACGCCTGCGCGGCGCCAGGCAACTTGACCTTGCACCGGTGAATCGGTAATGGCGCGCCTTCTTCCGGAAACGGCAACGAAATTCGAAGCGAGTAAAGCCATGTCCCGCATCTGCGAACTGACCGGCAAGGGCCGCCAGATCGGCCACAACGTCAGCCATGCCAACAACAAGACCAAGCGTGTCTTCCTGCCCAACCTGCAGAACGTCACGCTGCTGTCGGATGCGCTCGAGCGCAGCTACAAGTTCCGGGTATCGACGCATGGCCTGCGTTCGGTGGAGCATGTCGGCGGCCTCGATAACTGGCTGCTGAAGACCGCCGATACCAAGCTTTCGCAGCGCGCGCTCAAGGTGAAGCGCGAGCTGGTGAAGAAGCAGGCGGCCTAAGCCCCTTCAACGCGCAATCGAAGGGCGTGCGGCCTCGCCGCGCGCCCTTTTGCTTGCGCCGGGCAGGCGCACGGGATCGACCACCAGCTTCCACAGCATCGTGCGCTGCGACAGCGCGCGATTGTCGTCGGAAATCAGCCAGACGGTAACTTTCCCGTCGCGCCGCGGCTCGATGGCGATGCCTTCGAAGTTGTCGACCGGCAGCGGCGCCTCGAGCCGCGCGACTTCGCTCGCATGCCAGGCCCTGCCCGGCCGGATGGCCCGGGGATCGGCGATCGCGATCCGCCCGGTGAACCGGGCCGGCAGCGGCCAGAGCAGCCGGCGCATCAGCACCAGCACCCGGCCGTCGGGCAGTTGCGCCATGTCGGTGGGACTGTAGCCTTCGGGTCCGGCAAAGGTGAAGACCTGCGGCGGCGGCGTGGCGGCGGTGGGATCGCCGGTGAACAGCAGCGCCTGGTGGTTGCGCCGCTCCAGCAGGCCGCTGAAGCCTTCGCGCAGCACGACGAAGCGTCCGTCGTCGAGCCGGACCATGGCCTCCGGCCCCAGGTTCTCGCCCCAGTGGCGCAACGCCGCCGGATAGCTGCGCGCGAAGCCGCGAAAGGCAAGGCCGTGCCGGGTGATGCTCTTGTCGTCTTCCCAGCCGATCCAGAGCCGGCGGCTCAGGGGGTCGAAGGCTGCCGATTCGGCGTCGATCATGGACTTGCCGCCGAAGCGCCGGGGAACGGTCACGCCGAAGGCGGGGCGGTGCTGCGCCGCCCCGGGCGGAGAGAAGCGCAGGCGGTAGCCACGGTCGCCGATCGCCAGCAGCTCCCCGTCGCCCAGCGGCACCAGGGCGGAGAAACCGCCGAAGCGCCAGTGCCGGCCGGTGATCCGCCAGGCGCCGGCGAAGTCGAAGCTGCCCAGCTGCGCGGCCAGGTGGTGCCGTGGCGGGCGGGGCTCGGGAATGAAGCGCAGCTCCAGCGCGGCACTGCGCGGCGCGCGGGGCGTGCGCAGCCAGGTGCCGGGCGCCAGCGCCAGCAGGAGAAGCGCCAGGGCTACGAAGCGGCGCACGGCTGGCCCGACCTCCGCTCCGTCGCCGCCCGCGGCAGGACTGCCCGGAAAGGCCCCGCAGGGGCCCGGCAGCCCTTGCGGCGGCACGAGAGCCCGATCACGGGGCGCTGTGCCTCACGGAGCTTCTCAGGGCATTTCCGGGGGATCAAGCCAAGGGCATCGGGTGCTAGCGCATTGGCCCGGTGAACAGGACCGGATCGAGCCGCGCGTCGCGCCATTTGATGCTCCAGTGGAGATGCGGCCCGGTCGCACGGCCGGTCATGCCGATGCGGCCGATGACCTGGCCCTGGCGCACGCGGTCACCCTCTTTCACCAGCAGCTGCGAGCAATGCAGGAAAGCGCTGTTCAGCCCCATGCCGTGATCGATCATCAGCAGGTGCCCTTCCAGCGTGAAAGGGGTTTCCGCCGCCAGGATCACGACGCCGTCTGCGGGTGCGACGAAGGGCGTCCCCGCCTGGCCGGTGGTGATGTCGGTGCCCGAATGATAGGCGCCCGGCTCGCCCCGGTAGATCCGTTGCGAGCCGAAGCGTCCCGACAGGCGCCCCTTGACCGGCCAGGCGAACTGCTGCCGCCAGCCCTCGCTGTCGGAGCTGATGCGGCGCGCGGCGGCGATCCGCGCAAGCTCGGGGCGACGGATGGCCATGAAGGCCTCGGTCGGGCCGCCGGGACGGCGGGCGACGTTGACCTGCTCGATCGCCCAGGCGCGCGGAGCGATCGCCAGGCTGCGGACCACGTCCCGCCCGTCGGCCAGCCGCGCGACAAGCGTGGCCGCGGGGCCGGCGTCGCGATCGAAAGCGATGAAGAAGCTGCCGTCGACGCTCAGCGGCACCGGTGCGGTGCCCAGCGTGAGGGCGACCGTTCCTGCCGGCGCCGCGCCGCGCAGCCAGCCGCCCTGGGTCGGCTCCCCGGTGAAGCTGAAATCGGCCGACGCGGCGCGCGGCCCGGCGGGGCGCTGCGGCGAGGCCGGGACGGCCGCCTGCGCCTCTGCTCCGCTGCCGGGTGCCGCTTCCGAGGCGACGACGCCCGAATTGCAGCCCGCCGCCGACAGCAGCGCGGTCAGCGAAGCGATCCAGCGTTCGCGGCGGCCAGGCACTTTCACCGCGGCCTCAGGCCTTGCCGGTCAGGCGCTTGGTGGCGATCTCGCAGCTGGCGTAGGCCTCCTGGCGCTCGACGCTCCAGTAGCGCAGGGCCTCGAGCGCGATCTGCTCGCCGCTCACGGAGCACAGGACATGGCTGCCCGCCGTCAGGACGCGGAAGCCGTTGGGGCCGTAGTGGAGCGTCGCGGGACGTTCGTTCGATGACATCAGCATGGGGGCAATCTAGTGCAGGTCAGGGCCGCAGAGAAGCCCCCAGGACCATCCGTCTGCCGCAACCAGGGCTAGAGCAGCGTGCCCTGCGCGGGCGGCGGTCCGGGCTTCCTCGCGGCGGGCCTGGGCGCGCGTCCCTCGGCCGGGACGACTGCCAGCTCGCCGTCGCGGAAATGCAGCGACAGGCTGGGCTCGCCCGCTGCCGCGGCGCGCGTCACCAGCGTGCGCCCGTCCGCGGCGGTGACCCGGACATAGCCCTTCTCCAGCAGCGAATCGGGATTGAGCGAGGCCATGAGCCGCGACAGGGCGTCCAGCCGCTCGCGCTGGGCGGCGATCCGGCTGGTGACGATCGCCGGCGTCAGCCGCTGGGCGGCAAGGCGGTCCTGCGCGCGATGCAGCCGCGCCGCCAGCAGCGGGGCGGACAGGCGGCCGGCGTCCTGCTGCAAGGCGGTGCGCGCCGCGGCGATCCGCTCGACCAGGCCGCGGCGCAAGCGCTCGGCGAGCTCGTCGGCCCGCTGGACATAGGGGCTGAGCAGCGCTTCCGGCCGCGGCAGCCGCTGGGCGCGCGCTTCCAGCCGCTCGCGCCCGAGCGAGACCGGGCGCAGCGCGCAGCGGCGCTTGCGCAGGGCGAGCTCGGCCAGCTGGGCGAACAGTTCCTCGCGCACCGGCACGGCCAGCTCGGCCGCGGCGGTCGGCGTCGGGGCGCGCAGGTCGGCGGCGAAATCGGCAAGCGTGGTATCGGTCTCGTGCCCGACGGCGGAGATCACCGGAATCGTGCTGGCGGCGATGGCGCGCACGACGACTTCCTCGTTGAATGCCCAGAGGTCCTCGATCGAGCCGCCGCCGCGCGCGACGATGACAACGTCGGGGCGCGGCACCGGGCCGCCGGCGGGCAGGCGCGAGAAGCCGTCGACCGCCGCCGCCACCTGCTCGGCCGCGCCCTGGCCCTGGACCAGCACCGGCCAGACCACGACGCGGCTGGGGAAGCGGTCGGCAAGGCGGTGGAGGATGTCGCGGATGACGGCCCCGGTCGGCGAGGTGACCACGCCGATCACTTCGGGCAGGAACGGCAGCGCGCGCTTGCGGGCACGATCGAACAGGCCCTCGGCTTCCAGCCTGGCCCGCGTTTTCGCCAGCAGGGCCAGCAGCGCGCCTTCGCCGGCGATCTCCATCCGTTCGATGACGATCTGGTAGTTCGATCGGCCGGGATAGGTGGTCAGCTTGCCGGTGGCGATCACTTCCAGCCCGTCCTCGGGCTGGAACGCCAGCCGCTGGGTCGATCCGCGCCACATCACGCCGTCGAGCCGCGCGCTCTCGTCCTTGAGGCAGAGGTAGAGGTGGCCCGAAGCGGCCCGCTTGACGCCCGACAGCTCGCCGCGGACGCGGACATAGCCGAAGCGATCCTCGACCGTGCGCTTGAGCAGCGCGGATATTTCGCTGATCGTGAGCGGAGCGGCGTTGTCGCCGGGGCCTCCCTTCGCTACCAGCCCGGCTTCGTCGTAGTCGGAAGAAGGCGTGGGCTCGGGCATGAACATCCTGCTGCTTGGATCGGGTGGGCGCGAACATGCGCTGGCGTGGAAGCTGGCGCAATCCCCGCTGTGCGAGCGGCTCTACGCCGCGCCGGGCAATCCCGGGATCGGTGAAGAGGCCGTTCTCGTCACGCTCGATGCGACCGACCATGCCGCGGTCGTGACCTTCTGCGAGGCGCAGCGCATCGGCCTCGTCGTCGTCGGGCCCGAGGCGCCGCTGGTCGACGGTCTCGCCGATTCGCTGCGTGCCGCGGGTTTCGCGGTGTTCGGGCCGAGCCGGGCAGCGGCGCAGCTCGAAGGTAGCAAGGGCTTCACCAAGGACCTCTGCGCGCGCGCGAATATCCCCACCGGCGCCTATGTCCGCGTGGCCAGCGAAGCCCAGGGGCTCGCGGCGCTCGACGGCTTTGCGATTCCCGTGGTCATCAAGGCCGACGGGCTTGCCGCGGGCAAGGGAGTCACCGTCGCCATGACGCGCGAGGAAGCCGAAGCGGCGATCCGCGACATCTTCGCCGGCCGTTTCGGCGAGGCGGGCGCCGAGGCAGTGATCGAGGAATTCCTCGAAGGCGAGGAGGCCAGCTTCTTCGCGCTGACCGACGGCAGCACCATCGTCCCCTTCGGCTCGGCGCAGGACCACAAGCGCGTCGGCGAGGGCGACACCGGCCCGAATACCGGCGGCATGGGCGCCTACAGCCCGGCACCGGTGCTCACTGCGCTGCTCGAGGGCGAGGCGATCGAGAAGATCGTCGCGCCGACGGTCCGCGCCATGGCCGAGGCCGGCATGCCCTATTCGGGCGTGCTCTACGCCGGGCTGATGCTGACTCGCGAGGGGCCCAAGCTGATCGAGTACAACTGCCGCTTCGGCGATCCCGAATGCCAGGTGCTGATGCTGCGCCTGGAAAGCGACCTGGCCGAGCTGCTGCTCGCCTGCGCCGAGAACCGCCTGGCCGCGTGCCAGCCGCCGCGCTTCTCGCCCGACACCGCGCTGACCGTGGTCATGGCGGGCGAGGGCTATCCCGGCACGCCCAGGAAGGGCGGGCGGATCGAGGGGATCGCGGCGGCGGAGCAGGGCGGGGTCAAGGTCTTCCACGCCGGCACCGCGCTGGGGGCGGACGGCGGGCTGGTCGCGAACGGCGGCCGGGTGCTCAACGTCACCGCGCGCGGAGCATCGGTGCGCGAGGCCCAGGCGAAGGCCTATGCGGCAGTCGATGCGATCGGGTTTCCGGAAGGGTTCTGCCGGCGCGACATCGGCTGGCGCGAGGTCGAGCGGGAAGGGACCGGATCCAGTTCGTCGTCCCGGACCTGATCCGGGACCGCTGGCCTCCGGGCCGAACGTTCCGTCGACGAGGCCAGCGGTCCCGGGTCGAGCCCGGGACGACGGGCGTTGCGCTTTCCCCAACCGTCATGCTGAACTTGTTTCAGCACCCATCGCGCCTCCAAGTCCATCCGTTCTTGGGGAGAAATGGGCCCTGAAACAAGTTCAGGGTGACGGGGATATTCGTCATCGCGACGTGCGAACCCTAACCCAGATCCGGCGGAGTCGCCTCTGCCTTGAGCATCGCGATCGCCTCGGCCAGCGGCATCACCCGCTGGCGTTCCTCGCCCAGGGTGCGGATGGCGACCGTCCCTTCCTCGCCCTCGCGCTTGCCGACGACCAGCAGGTGCGGGACCTTGGCCAGCGAGTGCTCGCGCACCTTGTAGTTGATCTTCTCGTTCCTGAGGTCGCTCTCGACGCGGATGCCCGCGGCCTTGAGCTGCGCCTCGACTTCGCGGGCATAGGGATCGGCGTCGGAGACGATCGTCGCCACCACCGCCTGAACCGGGGCGAGCCAGACCGGCAGCTTGCCGGCGAAATGCTCGATCAGGATGCCGATGAAGCGCTCGTAGGAGCCGAAGATCGCGCGGTGCAGCATGACCGGCCGGTGCTTCTCGCCGTCTTCGGCGATGTAGCTGGCGTCGAGCCGCTCGGGCAGCACGCGGTCCGACTGGATCGTGCCGACCTGCCAGGTGCGGCCGATCGCGTCGGTCAGGTGCCATTCGAGCTTGGGCGCGTAGAAGGCGCCTTCGCCGGGCAGCTCTTCCCAGCCGTATTCGGGCGTGTTCAGCCCGGCGGCGGCGACCGCGTCGCGCAGCTCCTGCTCGGCCTGGTCCCATTGCTCGTCGCTGCCGAAGCGGTTCTCGGGGCGCAGGGCCAGCTTGATCGCGTAAGTGAAGCCGAAGTCCTTGTAGACCCGGTCCGCCAGCTCGCAGAACGCCTGGACCTCGTCGACGATCTGGTCCTCGCGGCAGAAGATGTGCGCGTCGTCCTGGGTGAACTGGCGCACGCGCATCAGCCCGTGCAGGGCGCCGTGCGGCTCGTTGCGGTGGCAGCAGCCGTTTTCGTAGATGCGCAGCGGCAAGTCGCGGTAGCTCTTGATGCCCTGGCGGAAGATCAGCACGTGCGCCGGGCAGTTCATCGGCTTGAGCGCCATCCAGTCGGCCTCGCCCGAGATCACCGGTCCCTCGTCCTCGACGTTGGGCACTTCGTCGGGGATGACGAACATGTTCTCGCGGTACTTGCCCCAGTGGCCCGACTGCTCCCACTGGCGCGCGTCCATGATCTGCGGGGTCTTGACCTCGCGATAGCCGGCGCCGTCGATCGCGCGGCGCATGTAGGCCTCGAGCTCGCGCCAGATGAGGTAGCCCTTGGGGTGCCAGAAGACCGAACCGTGGGCTTCCTGCTGGAGGTGGAACAGGTCCATTTCCTGGCCCAGCTTGCGGTGGTCGCGCTTGGCCGCTTCCTCGAGCCGGTGGAGATGCGCGTCGAGCTGCTTCCTGTTGAGCCAGCCGGTGCCGTAGATGCGGCTCAGCATCGCGTTCTTCTGGTCGCCACGCCAGTATGCGCCGGAAACCCGCGTCAGCTTGAAGGCGGCGGGATCGAGCTTGCCGGTCGAAGGCAGGTGCGGGCCGCGGCACATGTCGTACCAGTCCGAACCCGAGTGATAGACGGTGAGCTCCTCGCCCTGCGGCAGTTCGGCGGCCCATTCGGCCTTGAAGCTTTCGCCCGCCGCGCGCCACTTGGCGATCAGCGCGTCGCGATCGACGACTTCGCGGGTGAGCGGCTTGTCGGCGGCGATGATCTCGCGCATCTTCGCCTCGATCGCCGGCAGGTCCTCTTCGGTGAAGGGGCGGTCCTTGGGCGCGAAGTCATAGTAGAAGCCGTCGTCGGTCGATGGGCCGAAAGTGATCTGGGTGCCGGGGAACAGCGCCTGCACGGCTTCGGCCAGCACATGGGCATAGTCGTGGCGAGCGAGGTCGAGCGCGTCGGCCTCGTCCCGCGCGGTGACCAGCGCCAGGCTGGCGTCGCCGCTGAACGGCCGGGTCAGGTCGACCAGCTCGCCGTCGATCCGCGCGGCCAGCGCCGCCTTGGCAAGGCCGGGGCCGATGGCCGCGGCGACGTCTGCGGGAGTCGAGCCGGCCGGCATCTCGCGCACGGAACCGTCGGGCAGGCTGATCTTCAATAGTTCGCTCATGGTCACTCTCGATCGGCGATCTCTTCGGCCGGTAAGCGCCGCGCTTTGGCAGAAAGCGGCGCGAACCGGAAGGGGCGGCGTCGCTTGCGGGGAGTTCGGGAGGTGACGCCGTCCACCCGAACCCGGGCGGCGGCGTGCCGGAGCGTCAGGCGCCGGCGACGGACCGCCCCCGGTCGCCCGGGGTGGTGGTAGTCGTCGTGCAGGCTGCGGCGTTCGGCATGGCGGCGCTCCTAACCGATCTCTCGGCCGCTGTCATCCGCCGCGTCGCCGGTGGGGCCGCGTGCCCCGCGCGGCACGATCAGCATGGCGCAGCTCATGGCGACCAGCGGCATCACCGGGAAATGGAAGCGCGACTGTCCCGAGAAGACGACCGCAATGGCCGAGAGGTACAGCGCGATGCCATAGGGCAGCAGCCACCAGCCGGCGATCCGTCTGCCCGCCTGCCGACGCCGCCGGGGGATGACCAGCGCCGCCGCCGCGAAGCCGGCGAGCAGCAGGTAGTAGTACAGCTGGTTGGCGATGCGCAGGGCGCGGAAAGCCGGCTCATGCGCCGCATAGCCGGCGAGGCCGCGTTCGTAGTTCCACTGCGCCTCGCCGTCCGAGCCCCACAGCTCGTAAAGCTTGAGCGGCGCGAGAGCGACGAACCGGCCCGGATGCTCGGCGATCCAGCGCAGGGCCAGCCGCCGCGCCCGGTCATCGCGGGCCACTTCGTCGCCGCCTGCCGCGAGGTGCTCGTCGACCAGCCGATCGTGCGGGATGTAGCCGCCGTTTGCGCTGTCGTTGTTGCCGGTCAGCAGCGTATGCCCGCCGTTGGTCGATACCGGCACCCAGGCATCGAAGATCGCATGATTGCGCAGCGACCACGGCATGACGCCGAGCGCCGCGACCGCAAGCACCAGGGCCATCCGCGCCGCCGTTCCGGGCAGCGCGCGAGCCCGGTCGGCCCGGCGCGCCAGGGCGACGGCGAAGACCAGCGGGACGATCACCGGCGTCTGCGTCTTCACCAGCGTCGCCAGGGCGAAGACGCCGCCGGCCAGTACCAGCTTCGGCAGCGCGGCTTCATCGATCAGCAGCCGGCATCCGGCGATCAGCAGCAGCGTGTAGAACACCTCGGTGAGCCCGAGCGGCACATAGGCGACGGCGTTGGGGTAGATCGCATAGAGCAGCAAGGCGAGGCGCCCCGCCGCGTCCTGGCCGGTGATGCGGCGAGTCAGGTCGTGGAGGAGCCAGCCGGTGGCGGCGGCGCAGGCGAGGTTGAACAGTGCCATGGCCGGCAGCGAGGGGCCGGCGACGCGGAAGACCAGGCTCAGCACCCAGGACCAGCCGGGTGGCCAGAAGGCGGTGGGAAGGCCGGCATGGTCGATGTAGCCGTGGCCTTCGGCCAGCAGCACGGCGCGCGAGACGTACCAGTCGGCATCCGACCACGGCGCCGGGATGAGCAGCAGCATCGCCGCGCGCGGCAGCAGAAAGACCAGCCAGATCAGCGCAAGCATGCGCCGGGATCCGGCGGTCCGCTCGATCAGCCCTTGCAACGTGCCTGCCCCCTGCCATCCGCAGCTGCGCCGACCATAGCGCCGGGACATTAAGATCGCCCTAGCCCCGTCGTGCGCCGGGCCCGGCGGACATGGCCCGGGCTTGACCCTCTCCGCTTGCCCCTCTCCGCTTGCCCTCGCGGCGCGGCGGTTCCACAGTGGCGGCGATGAGCCAGGTCCAGTTCCACGCGATGCCCGACGGGCGTCGCATCGCCTATCGCTTCGCGCCCGGCACCGGCCCGGCGATCCTGTTCCTTCCCGGCTACATGTCCGACATGGCCGGCGGCAAGGCGACCGCGGTCTTCGACTGGGCGCGCGAGCGCGGGCGCGCCGCCTTGCTGCTCGACTATTCGGGCTGCGGGGAAAGCGCGGGCGACTTCGCCGACGGCACGCTGTCGCGCTGGCGCGAGGACGTCCTGGCTCTGGTCGAGCGCCACTGCCCCGGGCCGCTGGTGCTGATCGGCTCGTCGATGGGCGGCTGGCTGATGCTGCTCTGCGCCCTGGCCTTGCCGCCCGAGCGGCGCGCCGGGCTGATCGGCATCGCCCCGGCGCCCGACTTCACCGCCTGGGGCACCGACCCCGGCGACCAGGCACGGCTGGCGGCGGGCGAGACGGTGTTCAAGGACAATCCCTACGGACCCGAACCGACGCCGACCCATCCGGGCTTCTGGGCGGACGGCCAGGCGAACCGGCTGCTCGACGCGGAGATCCCGCTCGATTGCCCGGTACGGCTGATCCACGGCCAGCAGGACCCCGACGTTCCCTGGGAAATCTCGCTGCGGCTGGCCGGGCAGCTGCGTTCAGCCGATGTGCAGGTGACGCTGATCAAGGACGGCGACCACCGCCTGTCGCGCGACGGCGACATCGCGCTCCTGCTGCGCACATTGGCCGATCTGACCGGCACGGCGATGAGTGGAGTTTCCTGACGCATGCTTCCTCTCCCTGCCTTCGCGCTCGCTTCGCTGGCGCTGCTGCAAGTCGGCCCCTTCACCCGGCCCGGGCCGCAGCCGGCGTCGCAGCTTCCCCCCGAAGTGATCCAGCGCCAGGACGACAAGCGCCGGCAGCCCGCAGCATCGGCGCCGCAAGCCCTGCCCGCGCCCAAGAGCGAGCTCGACCGCTGCCTGGCGCTGGTGGCGGAGGATCCGCTGCAGGGCATCGACGCGGCGCAAGCCTGGCTGCGGCAGGCCAAGGGCGTGCCCGCTTACCAGGCCGGGCATTGCCTCGGCGTCGCGCTCGGGCGGCTGGAACGCTGGAGCGACGCCGAAAGCGCGCTGCTCGCCGCGCGCGATGCGCTGGGCGCCGCCGATCCGCGCGAGCGGGCGCGGCTGGGGGCCATGGCCGGCAATGCCGCCCTGGCGCGCGGCGCGGCCGATGCCGCATTGACCGCGCTCGACCCCGCCCATGCCGACGCGCTGTCCGCCGGCGACAAGGCGCTGGCCGGCCAGATCGCCATCGACCGCGCCCGCGCGCTGGTGGCGCTGGGCCGCAGCGACGATGCCGGTGCCGCTCTCGCAGAAGCGCGAGGTGCGGTGCCGGGCAGCGCCGAGGCCTGGCTGCTGTCCGCCACCCTGTCGCGCCGCACGGGCAAGCTCGCCGAAGCCCAGGCGCAGATCGAGAAGGCGGCGGCGCTGCTGCCGGTCGATCCCGAGATCGGCCTCGAGGCCGGTGTCATCGCCATGCTCTCCGGCCATGAGGACGCCGCCCGCAAGAGCTGGCAATCGGTCGTCGCCGCCGCGCCCGGCAGCGCGGCCGCGACCACGGCCAGGGGCTACCTGGCGCAGATTGCCGCACCCGCCACAGCCGCAGGAACCCCAGTCCGATGATCCCGCTTTCCGTCCTCGATCTCGTCCCGGTGCGCGAAGGCGGCACCGTCGCCGAAGCCCTGGCCGACAGCGCCGCCCTGGCCAGAGTCGCCGAGGAAGCGGGCTACAAGCGCTTCTGGGTGGCCGAGCATCACGGCACCGAGGGCATCGCCGGCGGCGCGACTTCGGTCGTCCTCGCGCACATCGGCCATGCCACCTCGACGATCCGCATCGGCGCCGGCGGCATCATGCTGCCGAACCACAACCCCTTCGTCATCGCCGAGCAGTTCGGCACGCTCGACGCGCTGTTCCCCGGACGTGTCGACCTCGGCCTCGGCCGCGCGCCGGGTGCCGACCCGCGCATCGGCCAGGCCTTGCGCAAGGACCTGATGCGGGCGGCGGAAAGCTTCCCGCAGGACGTGATCGAGCTGCAGGCGCGCTTCGCCGGCTACCCGCCGCTGCCGATCGCGGCGACGCCGGGGACCGGCGCCGATGTCGAGATGTGGATTCTCGGCTCGAGCCTGTTCGGCGCCCAGCTTGCCGCCCATCTCGGGCTGCCTTACGCTTTCGCCTCGCATTTCGCGCCGGCGCAGCTCGACGCCGCGCTGGCGCTCTATCGCGAGCGCTTCGAACCCTCCGCCGTGCTCGACCGTCCCCACGTCATGGCGGCGATGACGGTGATCGCCGCCGACAGCGACGAGGAAGCCGCGCTGCTGGCCTCCTCGCTCGACCAGAGCTTCGTCGCCTTCCGCACCGGCGGCTCGGGTCGCCTGCGCCCGCCGGTTCCCGGCTACCGCGAGAGCCTGCCGCCCGATGCGCGCGCGATGCTGGACCACATGCGCCAGGCCAGTGCCGTCGGCAGTCCGGAAACGGTTCGTCGGGAAATCGAGCGCTTCCAGGTGCGGACACAGGCCGATGAGATCATCATTGCCGGAGCGCCCTGGGATCCCAGGGCGCGGCAACGATCGCTGCGGCTGACGATCGAGGCTATGGGCGGGCCGGAAGGGAACGAGAGGAAGACTGGCGATGGCTGAAGCAGCGAAGGCGCCGGCCGGCGGTGCGCGATCGGGGCGGCGGATGCTTTCCGCGGTCGCGGCGCAGCTGGCGGGATCGGTCCTGGCGGGCGAGGAAGGGTTCGGCAGGCGGGCGCTCGACGATGCTGCGCGCTTCGTCCTTGCCGCGGCGACGCAGCGCGATGCCGGCAAGGCTGCGATCGCGCTCGAATCGGTGACCGGCCCGGTCGCCAGCCGGCTCACGCGCATCGTTGTGATCAACGACGACATGCCGTTCCTGGTCGATTCGATCACCACGACGATCCATGCCCAGGGGCTGACGATCGAGCGGCTGGTCCACCCGATCGTCGGCGTCCGGCGCACCGCGGCCGGCCGGCTTGCCGAACTCGGTCCGGACGAAGGCCAGGCCGCGCCCGAATCGATCGTCTATCTCGAGACGACCCGCGCCGATGCCCGCACCCGCGTCCGCTTGCGCAGCGCGCTGGAGGCGACGCTCGAGGACGTGCGCGCCGCCGTCGCCGACTGGCCGGACATGCAGGCGATGCTGGCGAAGGATGTCGACAGGCTGGAGCGGCAGGACGGAAACGGCGAAGGCGCCGCGCTGCTGCGCTGGTTCAAGGACGGGATGCTTACCCAGCTCGGCCACGTCCGGCGCGGGCGCGACGGGCGCACCGAGAGCAGGCTGGGCATCTGCCGCAACGGCCAGGCCATGCTGCCGTCGGCCGACAGCTTCGAGAAGGCCTTCGCCTGGTTCGACGAAGGCCCCGAGCGGGCGCCGCTGATCCTGAAGTCCGGGGCTGTCGGCCGGGTGCATCGCCGCGTGCCGACCGACGTCTTCATCGTCCCCGTCGTCGAGAGCGGCAAGGTCGCGGCGCTGTCGGTCCACGTCGGGCTGTGGACCAGCGCCGCGCTCGCCGCCCCGCCGGACCAGGTGCCCTGCCTGCGGGCGCAGATGGCGGCGCTGCTCGACAAGTTCGGCTTCGACCCGCGCGGGCACGACGGCAAGGCGCTGGTCCACGCGCTGACCGCGCTGCCGCACGATCTGCTGATCGCCTTCGACCGTTCCGACCTCGAGCGCGTAGCGACGGCGATGATGAGCCTGGTGGACCGGCCGCGCCCGCGGATCCTGCTGGTCCGCTCGCCGCTGGCGCGCCTGCTCTACGCATTCGTCTGGCTGCCGCGCGACGCGCTTTCCACCGCGCTGCGCCGGCAGGTGCAGGCGACGATCGAAAGCGCCTGCGGTGCGCCGGTGCTCGACTGGGCGATGCAGGTCGAGGCCGGGCTCTGCGTCCTGCGCTTCGTCGCCGATATCGGCGCCGATGCCGCCACGCCCGACGAGGCCGCGCTCGATGCGGAGCTGGCGACGATCGTGCGCGGCTGGCCCGCGGCCGTCGAAGCCGAGCTGGTCGAGGGGGAGACGCCGAAGCGCGCCGCCGCGATCGCCGCGCGATATGCCGAGGCGTTCCCGCTCGCCTACCGCACCGAATACGGCGCAGCCGAAGCCGCGGCCGACATCCGCCGCCTGCACCAGCTGCCCGGCCACGACGATGCCCGGCCGCCACGCCGCGATGCCCGCTTCTACCGCGCGGCGGGCTGCCCGGATGGCGAGCTGCACCTGAAGCTCTACCAGCGCAGCGGCTCGCTGCCGCTGTCCGACGCCGTGCCGATGCTGGAGAACTTCGGATTCCGCGTGCTCGGCGAAATGCCGACTCTGCTGCAGGACGGCAGGCTCGGCGCGATCCACGATTTCCAGCTGGCCCTGCCGCCGGGACTCCCGGCCAATGTGGTGACCGATCGCGCCGAAGCGATCGAACGGTCGATCGCCGCCGTGCTCAACGGCGAGGCGGAGGACGACCCCTTCAACCGGCTCATCGCGCTGGCGGGCTTCGCTTCGCGCGAGGCGAACTGGCTGCGCGGCTGGTTCCGCTACCTGCGCCAGGCCGGGCTGACTTTTGCCATCGCCACTGTCGTCGATGCCCTGCAGAATGCGCCGCGAGTCGCGCACGGACTGGTCGACCTGTTCATCGCCCGCCACGATCCGGACTTCACTGGCGACCGTGCCGGGGCCGAGGCCGAGGCCGCCCGGGCGATCGACGAGGGCCTGCTCGCGGTGGGTGCGATCAACGACGACCGCCTGCTGCGCCGCTACCGCGCGCTGATCGAGGCGATGCTGCGGACCAATGCCTTCCTGCCCGATATCGACGGCGAGACGGCCTTGGCTTTCAAGCTCGATTCCGCCGCCGTCCCGGGCCTCCCCAGGCCGGTGCCGTGGCGCGAGATCTTCGTCTATTCGCGCCGCGTCGAAGGCATCCACTTGCGCGCCGGCCCGGTGGCGCGCGGCGGCCTGCGCTGGTCCGACCGACGCGACGACTTCCGCACCGAAGTGCTCGGGCTGATGAAGGCGCAGCGCGTCAAGAACGCGGTGATCGTGCCGACCGGGGCCAAGGGCGGCTTCTATCCCAAGCAGCTGCCCGACCCCTCGCGCGACCGCGAGGGCTGGGCGGCCGAGGGCAAGGCGAGCTACCAGGTCTTCGTGCGCTCGCTGCTGTCGCTGACCGACAACATCGTCGGCGGCCAGGTCGTCCATCCCAGGGGCATGGTGATCCGCGACGGCGAGGATCCCTATTTCGTCGTCGCCGCCGACAAGGGCACCGCGACCTATTCCGATACCGCCAACGCGCTGGCGGCGGAGCGCGACTTCTGGCTCGACGACGCTTTCGCCAGCGGCGGCTCGAAAGGCTACGACCACAAGGCCATGGGCATCACCGCGCGCGGTGCCTGGCTGTCGGTGCAGCGCCACTTCCGCGAGCTGGGCGTCGACGTGCAGGAACAGAGCGTCACCGTCGCCGGCTGCGGCGACATGTCGGGCGACGTTTTCGGCAACGGCATGCTGCTGTCGCGCGCGATCAAGCTGGTCGCCGCGTTCGACCACCGCCACATCTTCCTCGATCCCGCGCCCGACCCGGCGAAAAGCTGGGCGGAGCGCAAGCGCCTGTTCGACTTGCCGCGCTCGAGCTGGGACGACTACGACCGCAAGCTGATCTCCAGGGGCGGCGGCGTCTTTCCCCGCAGCCTGAAGCAGATCCCGCTGAGCGCGCCGGCGCGCGCCGTCCTGGGGCTGACGGCGGAGGCGATCGATCCCGACAGCCTGATCGCCGCCATCCTCCGGAGCCCGGTCGACCTGCTGTGGTTCGGCGGCATCGGCACCTATGTGAAGTCCTCCGCCGAAAACAACGTCGAGGTCCGCGATCCCATCAACGACGCGCTGCGCGTCGACGGTGCGGAGCTGCGCGCGAGAGTGGTCGGCGAAGGCGCCAACCTCGGCTGCACCCAGGCCGGGCGCATCGAGTTCGCGCTCAAGGGCGGGCGCATCAACACCGACTTCATCGACAATTCGGCCGGCGTCGACTGCTCGGACAACGAGGTCAACATCAAGATCGCCCTCGCCTCGGCCCGCCGCTCGGGCCGGCTAACGGAAAAGGCGCGGGTCAAGCTGCTTGGCGAGATGACCGGCAGCGTGGCGGCGCTGGTGCTGGAGGACAACCGGCTGCAGGCGCTGGCGCTCTCGGTCGCCGAAGCTGCCGGCGCCCCGGCCCTGCCGCCCTACCTGCGGCTGATCGAGATGCTCGAAGCCGAAGGGCAGCTCGACCGCCGGACCGAAGGGCTCGCCGACGGCGAGACGCTGACTCGCCGCGGCTCCGAAGGCCAGGGCCTGACCCGGCCCGAGCTGGCAGTGCTGCTGTCCAGCGCCAAGCTGACGCTCCAGGCCGACTTCGAAAGCTCGCCGCTGCCCGACGATCCCGGCCTTGCCGACGACCTCGTCGCCTCTTTCCCGCCCGAGATGCGGCGGCGCTTCCGGCAGGAGATCCTCGACCACCGGCTGCGACGCGAGATCATCGCCACCGAGACCGCCAACCGGCTGATCAACCGCCTCGGTCTCGTCCAGCCCTTCGAGCTGATCGAGGAGGAGAGCGCGGCCCCGTACCAGCTCGGCGCAGCCTTCATCGCGGCCGAGCGGCTCTTCGGCATGGGTGCGGTCTGGCAGGCGATCGAAGGCGCGGCCATGCCCGAGCAGGCACGCATCCTGCTGTTCGACCGCGCCGCCGCGGCGCTGCGCCCGCACATCGCCGACCTGCTGCGCGCCGGTGCCGGGCCGACCCCGCCGTCGCGACTGGTCGCCGAGCTGTCGGCAGGCGTGGCGCAGCTGGCCGGGCATGCGGCCGACCTCGTCGGCGCGGAGACGCGCGGCCAGTCGTCGGTGCTGCATGCCGAGCTGATGCAGGCCGGCGCACCGGAAGCCGAAGCGCAGATGGTCTGCCGCCTGTTCGACCTCGACGGCGCCGTGGGCATCGCCCGCCTGGCGCAGGAAAGCCGGATGCCGCCGCTGGTGCTCGCGCGCGCCTTCGTCGACATCGGCGTGCGCCTGGGCCTCGACTGGGCGCAGGGCACTGCGGCGCGGATGAATCCCTCGGACTGGTGGGAGCGCCTGGCGGTCAGCGGTCTCGCGCGCGATTTCCAGCAGATGCGGCTCGACTTCCTGCGGCGCTCGGCCGGCCGCAAGGGCGATCCGGCCGAGGCGGTGGCGCGCTGGGCCGAAGCCCAGGCCGGCGCCATCGCCCGCTTCCGCGCGATGGTCGAGCGGGCGCAGACGGCGCTGACCGTCTCGCCGGCGATGCTGACCCAGCTCGCCGGCCAGGCGCGGAGCCTGCTGGCGCGATAGGGACAGCTGCTCGCGTCCATCGCGCAGATCGTGCGATTTGCGCGATATCAAGGACGCCGGACCCGGCCCGCAGGCAGGCAGTATCGAGCCGCTGTCCTGGCCCATGCTGTTTTCGGGCATTGACCGCGGGATAATTTTGGCCAAACGGGCGGGGTATGACACAAGCAGACGTCGTAATCGTGGGAGCAGGGCACGGCGGCGCGCAATGCGCGATCGCCCTTCGCCAGAACGGATTCGCCGGCAGCGTCGCGATCATCGGTCGCGAACCGGAGCCGCCCTATGAGCGGCCGCCGCTGTCGAAGGAATATTTCGCGCGCGAGAAGACCTTCGACCGGCTCTACATCCGCCCGCCCGCCTTCTGGGAGGAAAAGCAGGTCGAGCTGCTGCTCAACCGCGAGGTCGTGTCGGTCGATCCGGCGGCGAAGCAGCTGACGCTCTCCGACGGTACGCGATTCGGCTACGGCACGCTGGTCTGGGCGACCGGCGGCGATCCGCGGCGGCTGACCTGCCCGGGCTCGGACCTTGCCGGCCTGCACCCGGTCCGCACCCGCGCGGACTGTGACCAGCTGATGGGCGAGATCGACGGCGGCGTGAAGAACATCGTCGTCATCGGCGGCGGCTATATCGGCCTCGAGGCGGCGGCGGTGCTGACCAAGCTGGGCTGCAAGGTCACGCTGCTCGAAGCGCTGCCGCGCGTGCTGGCACGCGTCGCGGGCGAGGACCTGTCCGCCTTCTATGAAAAGGAACATCGCGACCACGGCGTCGACCTGCGCACCGGCGTCGCGGTCGAGGCGCTGGAGGGCGAAGGCCGGGTGACCGGGGTCAAGCTCGCCGACGGCACGGTCATCCCGGCCGATGCGGTGATCGTCGGCATCGGCATCGTGCCCGCCGTCGGCCCGCTGATCGCCGCCGGTGCATCGGGCGGCAACGGCGTCGACGTCGACGAATATTGCCGCACCTCGCTGCCCGACATCTACGCCATCGGCGATTGCGCGGCTTTCGCCTGCGCCTATGCCGGCGGCACGGTGATGCGCGTCGAATCGGTGCAGAACGCCAACGACATGGCGACCTGCGTGGCCAAGGCGGTGTGCGGCGACGTGCAACCCTATCACGCGTTCCCGTGGTTCTGGTCGAACCAGTACGACCTCAGGCTGCAGACCGCGGGCATCTCGCTCGGCTATACCGAGACCCTGGTGCGCGGCGATCCCGCCGCCCGCGCCTTCAGCGTCGTCTACCTCAAGGACGGCAAGGTCATCGCGCTCGATTGCGTCAACATGGTCAAAGACTACGTCCAGGGCCGCAAGCTGGTCGAAGCCGGGGCGAGCCCGGACAAGGCGCAGCTGGTCGACGCCGGGGTGGCGTTGAAGGACCTGCTTTAGCCTCCGGTTTGGTGGTTCACGCGGAGACGCGGAGTTTTTTGGGTTCGCGCAGAGAGCGCAAAGGACGCAGAGATGTCGCGCCCCGGCCGAAGGCCTGCCAAACTCATTCAGGATGAGCGGCTGCGCCGCAGGACGGCATCTCTGCGTCCTCTGCGGTCTCTGCGCTACCAAACCAGCTCAATCCCTCCGCGTCTCCGCGTCTCCGCGTGAACCGGACGCCCCGACGATCTCCCCCCAGGCCCAGTTCGCAGCTTCGGCCACCACCGGATCGGCATCCCTTCGCAGCGCCTCGACCTGCGCCAGCAAGCCCGCGTCCCCGCCGTTCCCCGCCGCGATCAGGCAATTGCGCACGAAGCGATTGCGCCCAATGCGCTTGATCGGCGATCCGGCGAACAGCCGGCGGAATCCCGCGTCGTCGAGCGCCAGCAGGTCCGCCAGCCGCGGTGCCGCCAGTTCGGCGCGGGGCAGGAAGGCGCGGTGGCTGTGGGCGGCCTCGGCGAACTTGTTCCACGGGCAGACCGCCAGGCAATCGTCGCAGCCGTAGATGCGATTGCCGATGGCGCGGCGGAACTCGTCGGGTATCGGGCCCTTGTGCTCGATCGTCAGGTAGCTGATGCAGCGCCGCGCATCGAGCCGGTAGGGCGCCGGGAAGGCGGCGGTCGGGCAGGCGTCCTGGCAGGCGCGGCAGCTGCCGCAGCGGTCCTCGCCGGGCGGATCGGGCGGCAGCGCCAGCGTCGTGTAGATTTCCCCCAGGAACAGCCATGAGCCGTGCTCGCGGCTGACGAGGTTGGTATGCTTGCCCTGCCAGCCGAGCCCCGCCGCAGCGCCCAGCGGCTTTTCCGGGACCGGCGCCGTATCGGTGAAGACCTTGACGCCGATCGCTCCCAGTCCCTGGTTCGCCGCTTCGGCGACCAGCCAGCGCGCCAGCGCCTTCAGCGCCTTCTTGACCGTGTCGTGGTAGTCGGCGCCTTGCGCATAGGCGGAGATGCGGGCGCGTTCGGCGTGGCCGGCCAGCGCCAGCGGATCGCCGGCGGGAGCATAGCTCATCCCCAGGACGATGGCCGACCGCGCCTCGGGCCACAGCGCCCGGGGCGAGCGGCGCTGATCGGCGCGGGCGGCCATCCAGTCCATGGTGCCGTGCATCCCTTGCGCCAGCCATTCGGCCAGTCGCGCGGCGACGGCGCCGTCCTCCTCCGCCGGAGCCACGCCGCAAGCGGCGAAGCCCAGCCGCCGGGCTTCGGCCGACAGCGCGGCCCGCAGCCGATCGAGAGGCGCGGTGTTAACCAATTCTGCGGCTGCTCGCGCTATCACTCGCGCTTTCCGGGGGTTAGGGTGACGATGAAGTTCGATCTAGGAGATTGGCGGGTGACGGGCAATGCAGCGGACGGCACCGCATCGCGTCCCCTCGCCATCGAGGCGCGGGGGATCGTCAAGCGCTTCGACGGCTTCACCGCCGTCGACGGCATCGACCTGACCGTTCCTGAAGGCGCGATCTACGGCATTCTCGGGCCCAACGGCGCCGGCAAGACGACGACGCTGCGCATGCTGCTCGGCATCATCGATCCCGACGAGGGCCTGCGCCGCGTGCTCGGCCACGAGCGCCCGCACGAGATCGCCCACGCCATCGGCTACCTGCCCGAAGAGCGCGGCCTCTATCCGGCGATGAAGGCCTACGAAGCGATCGCCTTCCTCGGCGCGCTGCGTGGCCTGCCGCTGGCCGAAGGGCGCAGGCGCGGCCGCGCGCTGCTCGAGGAGCACGGGCTGGGCTATGCCGCCGACCGCCAGATCCGCCAGCTGTCCAAGGGCATGGCCCAGCAGGTCCAGTTGCTCGGCACCCTGGTCCACGATCCCCGGCTGGTGATCTTCGACGAGCCCTTCTCGGGCCTCGACGCGCTCAACCAGGGCAAGCTCGAGCGGATGATCCGCGCGCTCGCCGCAAAGGGCACGACGGTGATCTTCTCCACCCATGTCATCGCCCATGCCGAGCGGCTGTGCGACGAAGTTGCGATCATCGCCGGCGGCAAGGTGCCCTTCGCCGGCCCCGTCGACCTGGCCCGCGACCGCATCCGGCCGCAGGTCCGGCTCGAGACTCGCGCCCACGACGGGCCCTGGCTTCAGGCGCTGCCGGCAGATGCGCGCCGCGAAGGCAGCTTCCTCTATTTCTCGCTGCCCGAAAGCGGCGTCGAACCGCTGCTGCGCGCGCTGATCGAAGGCGAGGCCGGCATCCTTTCGCTGTCGATCGAGCGGGCGGGCCTTCACGATGCCTTCGTCGCCATAGCCGGAGAGGCGGCGGCGCGGGCGCTGGAAGAGGGGGCGGGCGATGAGGCGTGATCCCCGGCGCGAAGGCCACAGCGTGAGGAGCGACGCATGACCGGCCGCCTTTCGACTTTCGCTGCCGCGCTGGTGGTCGCCCGGCGCGATTTCTCTGCGATCCTGTTCAGCCGCAGCTTCATCTTCTTCCTGCTCGGCCCGCTGTTCCCGGTCGTCGTCGCGGCGCTGGCCGGCGGGGTCGGGCAGAAGGTGCAGGAAAGCACCGCCCGGCCGCAGCTCGGCATCGTCATGCAGGCAGAGGACGCCGCGGCGATGATCCGCGCGCACGATGCGCTGGCGAGGCGGATGGGCTCGGGACTGCCCGATTTCGTCGTCGTCAGGCGGCTCGACCCGGGCGAGAGCTTCGATCCCGCCGCGGCGCTCAAGGGCCCGCGAGGGTCGAGCGGCGGCAATCTCGCCGCCGTGCTCAGCGGCACGCCGGCCTCGCCGATGCTGACCGGCCCGCCCGAGCGCATCGCCGCCTGGGCCGGGCCGGTGTCGCTGGCGGCGGCCCAGGCGCTCGGCCGCGGGCCCGCCGCCTATCCGGCGGTGCGGCTCAGCGATACCGCCACCAGCAAGGCCGACCAGCGCAGCGACCACGTCAAGACCGCGCAGTCCGGCCAGATGCTGCTGTTCCTGCTGACCATGCTGCTGGCCGGCATGGTGCTGTCCAATCTCGTCGAGGAAAAGGGCAACAAGATCATCGAGGTCCTGGCCGCGGCGATCCCGATGGACGCCCTGTTCCTCGGCAAGCTTTTCGCCATGCTGGCGGTGTCGCTGGTCGGCATCGCCGTCTGGGGCATCGCCGTCGGCGGCTTCACGCTGCTTGCGGGCAACGTGCTGCCGCAGCTGACCGAGCCGGCCGTGGGCTGGCCGCTGTTCTTTGCGCTGGGCGTGCTCTATTTCGCTTCGGCCTACCTGCTGCTGGGTTCGGTCTACCTGGCGATCGGATCGATGGCGACGACAGTGCGCGAAGTGCAGACCCTGTCGATGCCGGCGACGATGATCCAGCTCGTGGTCTTCTTCCTCGCCAGCTTCGCAATGACCCAGCCGGGCAGCCCGATCGAGCTGGCCGCCGTGCTTTTCCCGCTGAGCTCGCCTTACGCGATGCTGGCCCGCGCCGCGCAGGACGCGGCAGTCTGGCCGCATGTCGCGGCGCTGGCGTGGCAAGTGCTGTTCGTCGCGATCTTCGTACGCAGCGGCGCGCGGCTGTTCCGCACCCGGGTGATGAAGTCGGGTCCGGCCGGCGGCAAGCGCGAGAAGCGCGGCCTGTTTCGTCGGCGCCGGCCCGCCTGATCGCCTGCGTCGTCAGCGGTTGACTTCGCGCCGGCAAGCACGATCTTCGTGGCTGGGCGACGAAGGAGATTGCCATGTCGGATGCGTTTCTCGAGCGTCGGCGCCTGCTGCTCTGGCTGGGGGCGACGGCGGCCATGCCGGTGCTCGCTGCCTGCGGCGGGGGAGCGGCCGAGGCGAAGAGCTTCCCGGTCAGCTACAGCGACGCCGAATGGCGCAAGCGGCTGACGCCGGCGCAGTACCACATCCTGCGTGAGCAGGGCACCGAGCGGCCCGGTTCCTCGCCGCTGCTGAAGGAGCACCGCAAGGGCACCTTCGTCTGCGCCGCCGACGGCAATCCGCTGTTCTCCTCGGCCACCAAGTTCGAAAGCGGCACCGGCTGGCCGAGCTTCTATCGGCCCCTGCGCGGCGGGGTGGGCACCTCGACCGACTACAAGCTGGGCTATGCCCGCACCGAGGTGCATTGCGCGAAATGCGGCGGGCATCTCGGCCACGTCTTCGACGACGGGCCGCTGCCTACGGGCCTGCGCTATTGCATGAACGGCGACGCGATGCTGTTCCGGGCCGCCTGACCGGCGCCCCTCGGCTCAGCCGTAGCGTCGGGCGGCGGGTGCCGTGTCGATCGGCTGCAGCCTGGCAGCCAGCTTCGCCAGTTCCTCGAACGTGAAGGACTGCTGGAACGACAGGCCATAGGCCGGTACCGAGCGCCAGCAGACGATCGCCGTCAGCGGCGGCAGCCCCTTGGCCTCGATTTTCACTTTCTGCCCGATCGCCAGCATTTCCCCGGTGTCGACTCTGGCACCCTCGCGCGAGAGATCGCGGATCGTCGCATCGAAGGGCTCGCCGCCCAGCATGGTCAGCCTTGCCGGCAGCTCCAGCCGCAGCCGCAGCGGCCGCTTGGGATAGGGACCGGCTTCGGCAATGAAGCGGTGGACGTCGATGGGGTTGGAAAAGCGGAAGCCGGCGTGGCCCTCGTGCTCCCAGACGCGTTCGATCGCGAAAGTCTCGCCGGTCGCAAGCTCGAGCGTGACCTGGCGCTCGGCCGGCAGCGCATGGAACAGGCGCAGGCGCACGCCCGATGCGGAAACGTCGCGCACGATGCACATGTATTCGCCGGTCTCGTAGACCAGCTTGGCGCTGCGGATCAGCAGGCTGAAGCGCGGCGCGGCGCGCAGGTCGGAGAAGTCGGGCTGCGTTGCCGGGCCGTCGACCGTGGGGTCGTCGGAGCCTTGCAAATCGCGGCTATCTGCCTGGTCGCCCACCTACGTCTCGCACCAAAGGGATTGCAGACGATCGATAGCCGACTAATCCGAACGAATGGTTAATCCGCGGCAAGGCTAAATTGCGGACGCGCCCTCGTAGTTCCCGGGCCCCTATCGTCGTCCCGGCGGA
>CAUJJI010000124.1 GCA_963205265.1 Pseudomonadota bacterium | reverse complement strand
GGCCTGCTTGGCGACGGCGGATTCCCGGTCGTCCCGGGGGTGACCCGGGACCGTCCGCGTCGTGGCTGAAGGTTCCGGCGACGAGGCCCGCGGTCCCGGGTCATGCCCGGGACGACGATCATTTCCCCCCCTTCCCCGGCTTCGGCGTGATCCAGATCACCGCTGCCGAGACGAAGAAGGCGACTGCAGTAAGTAGAAATACATAGTCCACGCCGATCATCACCGCTTCGCGGTCTACCAGGTTGGCGACGACGCGGATCGACTGGTCGAACGAGAAACCGGCATCGGAAAGGACGCGCATGGTCTCGTCCGGCTGCAGCTTGCCGACGATCTCGCTGTGCGCCGCCTGCTGAGTGTCGTCGAGCGCAGTCATGGCGAGAGCGGTGGCGATGCCGATGGAGATGGTGCGGATGAAGTTCTGGAGGCCGGCCGCCGATGCCGTCTCCTCGGGCCGGACAGCGCCCAGCGAGATCGTCGTCAGCGGCAGTATGAAGAAGGCCATGCCGAAGCCCTGGACGATCTGCGGCGTCGCGAGTGTCCAGAAGTCGACACCGGAGGTCCAGTTGGATCGCACGATCGCCATGCAGCCCAGCCAGAACACAGCGGCCGAAACCAGCAAGCGCGGATCGGCGTGGTTCATCGCCTTGGCCGCCAGCTGCGAGGTGGTCAGCGCCGCCAGCGCGGTGCAGGCGGTGATGAAGCCGGCGAGCGTCGCCGGGTAGCCCATCCAGGTCTGCAGCCACTGGGGGATCAGCACGATGCTGGCGAAATAGGCGCCGAAGCACAGCGCCAGCGCCAGGACCCCGAAGGTGAAGCCGCGGTGGCGGAAGATGCGGATGTCGACGATCGGGTGCTCCTCGGTCAGTTCCCAGACAATGAACACGACGAAGCCGACCGCGGCGCAGAGCGCCAGCGCGACGATCTTGAGGTCCTCGAACCAGTCGTGCTGGCGGCCGATGTCGAGCATCAGCTGCAGGCTGCCCACCCAGAACACCAGCAGCCCCAGTCCGACGAAGTCGATCGGCCCCCGGCGCGGCGCGGTGTCGACCGGCTTGAGCAGGATATAGCCCAGCGTGATGCAGACCGCGGCGATCGGGATGTTGATCAGGAAGATCCAGTGCCAGCTGAAATTGTCGCTGATGTAGCCGCCGATGTTCGGGCCCAGCGCCGGGCCGAGCAGGATCGTCGTGCTGAACAGCAGCATCGCCTTGGTCCGCTGCTCGGGCGCGAAGATGCGCAGCAGCAGCGTCTGCGTCAGCGGCATCATCAGGCCGCCGCAGATGCCCTGGCCGATGCGCGAGAGCACGATCATCTCGAGCGTCACCGACATGCCGCAAAGCAGCGAGAAGGTGGCGAAGCCGGACATCACTCCGATGAAGACCCTGAACGGGCCGAAGCGCTGCGCCAGCCAGCCGGTCAGCGGCACGCTGATTGCCTCGGACACCGAATAGGAGGTGATCACCCAGGTGCCCTGGTCGAGCGATACGCCCAGGCTCCCGGCGATGTGCGGCACCGATACGTTGGCGACGGTGATGTCCAGCACGACCATGAAGTTGGCGATGACGAGGATCGCCGCGGCCAGCGCCCGGCGGGGGATCGGTACGAAGGCTTGGCCCGCGGGGGCGGCTTGGCTGGCCACTGTGCCGTCCCTAGTCCGTCAGGTGGATTTCGACTTCGGTCGACAGGCCCACCCTCAGCGGATGCTCGGCCAGTTCCTTCGGGTCGAGTTCGATCCGCACCGGCAGGCGCTGCACCACCTTGATCCAGTTGCCGGTGGCGTTCTGCGCCGGGATCAGCGCCATCGACGCGCCGGTCCCCCCGGCAATGCCGGCGACCTTGCCGTGATAGGTGATGCTGCCGCCATAGAGATCGGCGGTCACCGTCGCCGGCATGCCGATCTTCACGCGCCGCAGCTGGCGTTCCTTGAAGTTCGCGTCGACATAGACCTTGCTCACCGGGACGATGATCATCACCGGCTTGCCCACGGTCACGCGCTCGCCGATCTGCACCTGCCGCCGGGTGACGACCCCGTCGATCGGCGCGCGGATCACTGTGTGCTTGAGGTCGAGCAGCGCGGAATCGAGCCGGGCCTTGGCGGCGAGCACGCCGGGATCGGTCTCCTCGGTGGAGCCGCTTACCAGCGCGCGGTTCGCGGCCAGTTCGCCTTCGGCCGAAACCCGGGTCGATCGCGCCTGGGCGACGCCCGCCTGCGCCCGTGCCAGGGCCGCCCGCGCGCCGGCGAAGGCCTTGCGCGCATTGGTCAGTTCCTCGCCCGAGACGGCGCCGCTCTCCGCCAGCCGCTCGCGCCGCGACAGGTCGACCCGGGCGCTGTCGAAATCGGCCTGGGCGGCGGCGAGCTGGGCCTGCGCCTGGTCGATGTCGGACGAGCGGGCGGAGACCGCCGCGGTCAGCGCTCCGCTTGTCGCCACGGTCTGGCGGAAGCGCCGGCGCGCCTCGGCGAGCTGGGCCGAAGCGTCGGCCACGGCGATCCGCGGCGTCGCCGGGTCGAGCACGACGAGCACGTCGCCGCGCCGAACCTTTTGCGTGTCCTTGACTTTGACTTCCAGCACCGTCGCCGAGATCAGCGGAGTCACCTGGGCGATCTCGGCGTTCACATAGGCATTGTCGGTGCTTTCGTAGTTGCGCCCGATCAACAAGTAGTAGAGCCCCCAGATCACTGCCCCGACGGCGACGACCATGGCAATGCGCTGCAGCCATTTCCGCCGCGTCTCCAGCCGCCGGTCGGATTCGACCGGCGCGGCGACGGGCACTTCGGGAGAGGCTTCAGCCATGCGAATGGTCCTTGGTATGGTTTTCTGTGCCCATGGCGTATCCTCCGCCCAGCGCCCGGATCAGCGAGATGTCTAGCGCGCGCGCCTCGCCCTCGACGGCAGCCGCGGCCAGCCGCGCCTGGAGCAGGCGGTCCTCGACCTGCAGCACTTCGAGATAGCTTGACAGGCCGCCTTCGTAACGCAGGCGGGCGATCCTGTAGGCTTCCTCCGACGCCGCCAGCGCCGCGCGCAGGTCGGCCAGCCTCTCGCCGACCAGCTTGCGGCCGGTCACCGCGTCGGCAGTCTGCTGGTAGGCGGCGAGCACGGTCCTGTCGTATTCGGCCACGGCTTCGTCGTAGCCGCCGCGCGCCGCGGTATAGCGGCCCTTCAGTGCGCCGCCGCGGAAGATCGGCAGGCTGACGGCGGCCCCGGCGTTGCCGAAAGCGGCGTCCTTTTCCAGCAGGTTGCCCAGGCCCAGCGACTGCAGCCCGAACAGGGCGCTGATGCTGATTGCCGGGAAGAAGTCGGCACGGGCGATCCTGATGCGGCCGGCGGCGGCCCGGACCCGCTCGCGCGCGGCGGCGATGTCCGGACGGCGGCCGAAGATTTCGGTGGTCACGCCGGCGGGAATGCCGAGGCCCTGCGGCTTCGCCAGCTGCGGGCGAGCCAGGTCGAGCCCGCGGTCGGGACCGGCGCCGATCAGCGCGGCGATCTGGTTGCGGCGCACGGCAACCGCCTGGTCGACCGCGCCGAGCTGGCTGCGGGCAGTGGCGACGCCGGCCTCGGCCTGGCGCAGGCTGCCGCGCGTCTCGAGGCCGTTGGCCATGCGGTCTGCGACCAGCCGCCGCGTCGCCTCGCGCAGCGCGACCGCCGAGAGGGCGACGTCGCGCTCGGCCAGCAGCTGCGCGAAATTGGCATAGGCCAGCGCGATCCCGGTCGACAGCATCAGCCGCGCCTGCCGCGTCTCGATCTCGGCCGCGCGCGCTTCCGAAGTCGCCGCCGCCAGCGCCGCATGGTTGCGGCCCCAGAGGTCGGGATCGAAGGCAAGCGTGCCGGCGACCTGCCCGTAGTCGAACCAGCCCTTGGGTACGAACTCCTTGGGATAGCCCATGCTGTAGCTCTGCTTCTCGGCGCTCAGCCGGCCCTGCGCGTCGAGCCGGGGCAGGAGCGCAGCCCCGACTTCCTGCGCCATGCCGCTCGCACGCCGCAGCCGGGCGGCGGCGGCGGCGATATCCGGCGAACCGGCCAGTCCTTCGGCGACGATCGCGTTCAGTTGCGAATCGCCGAAGCCTTCCCACCAGGAGTCCCTTGGCCACTCGGCCCCCGCCTCCGCCTCGAGGCTGCGCGCCGCCGCGACCTTGCCGGGCGCCAACGGGACCGGCTGCGCGCCGAGGTCGGGCCGGGCGACGCAGGCCGTCAGGGCCTGGGCGGCAAGCCACAGCCTCAGCATGGGGAGGAAACGACGGGATCTCATAGTCGGCAATCGCTTTTCACTCGCGGTCGGCGCTTGTCAAACAGTCAGAGGGAGCATGTCCCGGCCGCTCCTCCGAGAGGGGGAGGACGCGGCGGCTTCCGCGACCTTACCGAACCCCCCGGCCGATCCTATCTATTTCCCGATCGACCGCCCTCGCGGTCGCCCGGAGACAGCAGCATGATCGAACTCCGTCCCTTCGCCTCGCTCGGCGCCGCCGACCACGGCTGGCTCGACGCGCATCACCACTTCTCCTTCGCCGGCTACCACGATGCCGCGCGGACCAGCTGGGGCACCCTGCGCGTGTGGAACGACGATGCCATCGCTGCCAAGAGCGGCTTCCCGCCCCACCCGCACCGCGACATGGAAATCGTCACCTACATCCGCGAAGGCGCGATCACGCATCGCGACAGCCTGGGCAATGTCGGCCGCACCGAAGCCGGTGACGTCCAGGTGATGAGCGCGGGCAGCGGCATCGAGCACGCCGAGTACAATCTCGAAGCCGAGACCACGCGACTGTTCCAGATCTGGATCCTGCCCGACCGCCGCGGCGGCGAGCCGGCCTGGGGCACGCAGCCGTTCCCGCGCGAAGATCGCGCCGGCCGCTTCGTGACGCTGGCCTCGGGCATGCCGGGCGACGAAGGCGCGCTGCCGATCCGCAGCAATGCGCGGGTGCTGGGCGCGACGATCAAGGCCGGCGACAGCGTGACCTACCCCCTGACGCCCGACCGCCACGCCTACCTCGTGCCCGCCACGGGGAAAGTGCGAGTCGGCGATGTCGAGGTGAACGCCCGCGACGGAGCGGCGATCACCGGCGTCGAGGCCCTGACCGTCACTGCGCTCGAGGACAGCGAAGTGGTCCTGGTGGACGCCGCGGCCCTCTAACGACGCGTCGACCTCTCCGCCTCCGCCGGCGGAGGTGAAGCCGTGCCTACGGCGCATCGTTCGGCACTCCGGCCCAGCTTACACCGGCGAACTCGGCAATGAAACGGGTGCGGATCGGATCGGCGATCGCTTCGGGGAGATGGTAGAGATAGGTCATCGCAAGCTACCGCCGCTCGTTACTTGCGCGTTGTCTGGCTTTATACGCAGGCGTGTCGAAGGCGGCGCCGAAGGGCGACACCGGGTGCCCGGACAAATCCTTGGCGCGACTACTTGCCTGTCGCTGTCGTCTTAACCTATGTTGCCCGAATGGCCTGGAAATCACAGATCGCGGAGGACATGGGCGGAAACATGGCCGCCGCTCCCGCCGCGCTGCCCCGACCGGCGCTGAGCCCCTACGAAATTGCCGTCTTCTGCAACGTGCTCGGCGTGGCGCCGCGCCGGCTCACGCGCGCGCGTGAGGCGATCACCGAGCGGTACGACCTCGGCCCGCGCGGGGCATGGATCATCGGCCTGCTCGAAATCGGGGTCAACTCGCCGACCGGGCTGACCGAGGCGCTGCAGATCGGCCGCAGCCTGGTGACCGCGGAGATCGGCCGGCTGGCCAATGCCGGCCTGGTCTCGGCCACGCCCAGCGACCGTGACGGCCGGCGGACGATCCTGAAGCTCACTGCCGAAGGCCGGAAGGTTTCCAGGGAACTGCGCGAGACGATCAACACCTTCGTCCTCGAACGCCTCGCCGGCTATTCGCGCGAGCAGGTGATCGCGGCCATCGCCCTGCTGCGCGACTTCGTCAGCGGCGACAGCATCGGGACGCTGGAGGAGTAGGAGAGCGGGGGACGTCCCCCTTCGCGGGCCTTAGCGCGCCCGCGTCCAGTAGCGCGAGCGGCAGAGGAGCAGCACGCAGCCGGTCACCTTGAGCTTGCCGTTGGCCAGCAGCAGCAGCCGCGAGCTGTAGCTCTTGCCGCCCTTGGGATCGTAGGCCTGCCCGTCGGTCCAGGCGGCGCCCAGGCCCTTGAAGCCTTCGAGCACGAGGGCGCCGACCAGCGGCCGCGAGCGGTGCGAGGGGTTCGGGTTGTTGACGTCCTTCGCCGGGGCGCGGGGATCGAGGACCTGGTCGATCCGCCCGCAGAGCTGCCCGCCGCAGGGTTCGACCTTGACCACCGCGGCGCCGTCGTCGGTCAGCCAGCGCCCGAAGATCGCCGGCGCGGCGCCGGCCGGCAGCGGTGCCAGCAAGCCCGACAGGGCGGCGGCCATCGATATCGAGCGGCGTGCGATCATGCCGACTGCCAATGCGGCAGCCGCGTCGCTTCGGCAAGCCTGGCGAGCAGTCCGGGCCACAATCGCAGCAGGCCCAGGCCCGGCCGCAGCAGCGCGGGCATTTCCGTCGCGCGCTGCAGCAGCATGGCGCGCCGCACCTGGCCCGAGACGGTACGGGCAAGGCGGGCGTGGTAGGCGCCGGCCGGCTCGCCCGAGGCCAGCGCTGCCGCGGCGAGATGGGCGCTGCGCAGCGCGATGGCCATGCCGTCGCCGGTGAGCGAGGCGGTCATGGCGGCCTGGTCGCCGAGGCGGAAGACGTGCCCCGGCAAGTCGGCTCGCGGCCCGCAGACATAGCCGTAGGGCAAGTCGGCCACGGCCAGCGGCTGGGCGAACAGCGGCCGCGCGTCGCCAAGCCGCCGGGCGATCGCCGGCTCGCGCATCAGTTCGGTCAGCAGGCCCTCCCAGGTCCCCCCGGCTTCGGCCAGCCGCTCGCGCCGAACTATGAGGCAAAGGTTGAGCACGCCGGCCGCGATCGGCTGCAGCCCGGCATAGCCGCCGGGAAAGAGGATGACGTCGATCCCGCCCTCAAGGCCGTCGCCCGCACCCGGCTTTGCCTGCCAGTGCATCTTGAAGCCGACATAGCCGTTGCGCGCCGTTCCCGCGGTGCGGCGGGCGCCGCGCAGGTCGTGCTTGCCGGTGGCCAGCAGCACGCGCCGGGCCGGGCAGGGACCGCGGTTGGTGGCGACGCCGCCGGGTTCCAGCCCGGTCGCGCGCACTCCCCGCTCGATCTCGGCGCCGGCCATTGCGGCCATTTCGAGCAGCGCCTCGTCGAGCTGTTTGCGGCTGATGCCCTGGGCCACGAACGGCAGGCGCGCCTCGATGCGGGTCCGTCCGGCACAGAGCCGCAGGTGCTCGATCGGCACCGCGCCGAGCCGCGCCGTATCCAGCCCGAGCCGGGCCAGGTCGCGCTGCGCCTCGATCGAGAGGAATTCCCCGCAGACCTTGTCGTGCGGCTCCGCCTCGCGCTCGAGCAGGCGCACTCTCGCTCCGCCGCGCGCCAGCAGCAGCGCCGCCGCACCGCCGGCAAGGCCGCCGCCGAGGATGGCGGTCTCGCTCACCATTTCGCCCGCTCGACGCAATAGCGGAAGGGGAACCGCCAGCGGACCTGCGCGACGCCGGCGAGCCCGGCCTGCGCCAGCAGCTGCGCGAGCTCGCCGCGCCGGAACGCGCGGGCGATCGACAGCGGGCCGTCGTGGCGGACGAAGGGGTGCCAGCGCATCGCCGCGGCGAGCAGGCGGAAGCCGTGGTAGGAGAAGGCGTTGCGGTGCAGGTCGTTGACCAGCCAGCCCAGGCGGGCGCGGTCCTCCATCCAGCGCAGGAAGCGGACGATCTCCGCGTCCTCCATGTGGTGCGTCACCAGCGAACTGACGACGATGTCCACCGGCCGGTCCTCCGCCCAGGCGAAGACGTCGCCGGTGACATAGTCGATCGCCAGGCCCGGCGGCGTCAGCTCGCGCGCCACCGCCTCGCTCCTGGGGTTGAGGTCGATGCCGACCAGGCGAAGGCCGCCGCCCAGGCCGGCGATCGCCCGCAGCATGTCGCCGGCGCCGTAGCCGACGTCGAGCACGGTCAGCACCTGGCCCGGCCGGGCTCGCCGCGCCCGGCGGACGAAGTCCAGCGTCGGCCGGCGAGCGAGGGTGAGCGTGTTGACCGCCGCCAGGTCCTTCATGCAGGCGGAGTATTCGGCCTGCGACACCGCGCTGCCGTCCATCAGCTCGGGCTCGCGCGAGCGCTGGCGAAGGTCGGGCATGGTCACGCCATCCTGAAGCGGAAGCTCTCGGCGGCGAGGCCGGGGCCGAAAGCGAGGCCCAGGCCGTTGCCCTGCGCACCGTCGGCCAGCATCCTGGCCAGGACGAACATCAGCGTCGCCGACGAGACGTTGCCGACGTCCCTGAGCACGCCGCGCGACGGCTCGAGAGCCCGGGGGTCCAGCGCGAAGGCGCGCTCCACCGCATCGAGGATGGTCCGCCCGCCGGCATGGACCGCCCAGACGTCGAAGTCCTCGGGGCTGCGGCCGCGCAGCAGTCCGGCATCGTCGTTGCGCTGGAGCTCGCGCGCCAGCGCCTCGGCGATCAGGCCGGGGACCTGCCCGTCGAGATGCATGTCGAAGCCCTGGTCACCGATCCGCCAGGTGATCGCCTCGGCCGATCCCGCGATCGCCGCCGAGCGGAAATCGGTGAGCGCGATGCCCTGCGACTGCGCGGTGACGATCGCCGCCGCCGCACCGTCGCCGAACAGCAGCATCGACAGCAGCTTGCCGAGATCGCCGGTGCGCTGGAAGTGCAGCGTGCACAGCTCGACCGTCACCACCAGCACGCGCGCCTGTGGTTCCGAGCGGACGATGTGGTGCGCGGTGCGCAGCGCGTTGACCGCGGCATAGCAGCCCATGAAGCCGATCAGCGTCCGCTCGACCGCGGGGTCGATGCCGGTGCGGGCGATGATCAGCTGGTCGAGCCCGGGCGCAACGAAGCCGGTGCATGAGGCGACGACGAGATGGGTGATCCCGGCGGCGGCGATGTCCCCGCCCAGCGCCTCGACCGCGCGCACCGCCAGTTCGGGCGCCCAGCGCTCGTAGCGTGCCATCCGCTCGCCGGTCGAAGGCCATTCGCCGAGCCCGTAGAAGCGCTCGCTGTCGGTGATGCTGCCGTCGGGGAGGACCTCGGGCTCGAGGAAGGAATAGCGCCGTTCGATGCCGGCGCGGGCGACCATGCGGTCGAACAGGTTGCGCTGCTTGGCGTCGCCGTCCAGCGTGCCGCGGACGAAGCCGACGAAGGCGTCATGCACCTGGTGCGGCGGGACCGCAGTGGCGATGGCGTTGATGTGAGCCGTGGTCATGAGCGCTTTCTGCCGATCAGCACGGCGTTGAGCCCGCCGAAAGCGAAGCTGTTCGAAACGAGGATATCACAGGCGATGGTCCTTGGTTCCAATACCAGCGGCAGGGCGCATTCGGGATCGGGGCCGAGATGGTTCAGCACCGGCGGCGCGATCCCTTCGGCGAGCGCCTTCATGCCCAGCACGAATTCCAGCGCGCCGGTGCCGCCGATCAGGTGGCCGTGCGCCGACTTGGTGGCGATGACCGCGCAGACGTCCAGCGCCGCGCCGTAGACTTCGCGCATCGCCGCCGCCTCGACCGCGTCGTTGAGCCGCGTCCCGGTGCCGTGAGTGGAGATCAGCGCCGGCTGGTCGAGCGCGGCCCCGGCGTCGCGATGGGCGGCGCGGATCGCCGCTTCGATCCCCGCCCGGTCGGGGGCGGTCATGTCGGCGGCGTCGGACGTGGCGCCATAGCCGGCGAGCTCGCCCAGCACGGGGGCGCCGCGGGCGCGGGCATGGTCTTCGCTCTCCAGCACCACCACCGCCGCACCTTCGCCCAGCGACAGGCCCTGGCGCCCTTGCGAGAACGGCCGGCAGGTATCGGGCGCGACCACGCCGAGCGATTGCCAGGCGACCCAGGAGCCGAGGCTCAGGCAGGCCTCGCTGCCGCCGGCGACGACCACGTCAGCGCGGCCGGCGCGGATCATGTGCATCGCTTCGCCCAGGGCATGGGCCGACGAAGCGCAGGCGCTCGCCACGACCATGGTCGGCCCGTGGATGCCCAGCAGCATGGCGACATGGCTCGCCGGCGCGGAGATCATCGAGGCGGGGATCGTCTGCGGATGGACCTTGGCCTGTTCGCGCGCGAACAGCCGTTCGTAGGCTGTGTCGATCGTGGCATTGCCGCCGCTTCCGCAGCCGAGCACGATCGCGCTCTCGCGCAAGGCAGGGCTGCCGGCGAGCCCGGCCTGGCCGACCGCTTCCGCCGCCGCCAGCAGCGCGTAGAGCGACAGCGGATCGAGCCGCCCGAGGCGCCTGAGGTCGAGCCGCGATGCCGCCGCCGCGAGCCCGTCGGGATCGATCCAGGCGGCTTGCCCCTGCACGGCCCAGGCGGGCTTGCCCGAGGGCGAGGGACGGTCGAGCGCCCGGATCGCCCCTTCGCCGCGGCGGATGCGCTGCCAGCTCGCGTCGACCCCCATGCCGAGGCCGCTGACGCAGCCCATGCCGGTGATGACGACGCTTCGGCTCACCGCGGCGAGATGCTCATGACATGGTCGACGAACTGGGCGATGGTCGAAGTCGGGGGAATGCTCTCGGGCTCGATCTCCACGCCGAAGCGGTCCTCGAGCTCGAACAGCACGCTGACGACGTCGAGCGAGGAGATGTCGAGATCGACGAGCGTCGCATCGGGCCGCAGTGCCGATGCCTCGACGCCCGCTTCGGTGGCGACGATCGCCAGCACTTCGTCCGCTGTCATCGCCATGCCTTGGTATCTCCCGCTGTCTGGAACGCTTCCGAGCGAAGCAGTCTATAGCAGTCCTTGGCCGGCGCCTACTGCGATCCCCAGGCTGCATCGAACGCCGGCGCGTCGCGCTGGTTCCCCGTTCGGGCCGAGTGACAAGCCCGCCGCGGCGGCGTAACACCCTGCTGGCAAGTTCGGATCGGGAGGCATGCATTGGATCATCGGCTGTTCTTCGTCGTCGGCGATTTTCTCGCCAACCTGGCCGTGGGGGTGATCGTCGCGGCCATCGCCTGGTGGCTGGTGCCGTTCGGGGCGAACATGTGGTTCGCCATGTTCGCGATGATGGCGCTCGGCATGGTGGTGGGGCTGATCTTCTTCTTCCCCGTCGGCATGAAGCTGGGGGCGATGGAAGTGATGATCCCGGTCATGTACTCGGGCATGTGGAGCGGGATGATGGTCGGCATGGTCGCCGCGATGACCCCGCTGCACCTCGGCCATGCCCTGGCGCTGGGGGCGGCCTGCGGCGTCGCCGAGATCACCTTCATCTGGATCGTCAACACTCTCCTGCGCGGGGTCACCCGTGAAGCCGACGGAGCCTGACCATGGCCGATCTCGTCACCCGGGCGAAATGGGACAAGGCCGCCAGGAACTTCGACCTGATGGCCGGCGGCGGTGCCGAAGCGCGCTGGAAGCCGTTCAAGCAGAAGCTGTTCGCCAACATGCAGGGCAGGATCCTGTTCCTGGCGCTGGGCACCGGCCTCGACATCCCGACATTCCCGCCGGGGCAGGACATCACCGCCATCGACATCAGCCCGAAGATGCTCGCGCAGGCGGCCCCGCGCATCGCCGCCTACGACGGCACGATCCGCGCCGAGGTCATGGACGTCCACGAGATGACTTTCGCGCCCGACAGCTTCGACCAGGTGTTCACGTCCTGCACTTTCTGCTCGGTCCCCCGCCCGGTCGAGGGGCTGAAGGCGCTGCTGCGCGTGCTCAAGCCCGGCGGCGAGCTGTTCATGTTCGAGCACACCGGCAGCCGCTACCTGCCGTTCAAGCCGATGATGGACCTGATGACCGTGCTCAGCCGCCGCATGGGGCCGGACATGAACCGGACGACGGTGGACAACGTCCGCAAGGCCGGCTTCCGCATCACCGAGGTGGAGAACGTCTTCCTCGACGTGGTGAAGACGATCAAGGCGGTGAAGCCGCAGGCGTAGGCGGGGCAGAGTTACCGTCTATTGGGCCAAGGCATTCGGATCCTCCCCTGTAGGGGGGGTGGCAGCCCGCAGGGCTGACGGAGGGGTGAACCCTCCGGGGAGGATCGGGGAGGTCGCGCCTGCATCCCCGCCACTTCGCGAAGGAAAGGCCCTCAGCCCACCACCACCGGCAGGCTGATCCACCCGTGCTGGAAATAGCTCGGGTTCCGCTTCGCCTTGTCCATCTTGAAGGCGAAGCGCGGTACGCGGGACAGGAATTCCTCGACCATGATCTTCACTTCCAGCAGCGCCAGGTGCTTGCCGATGCAGTGATGCTGGCCGAGCCCGAACGAGATCGTCCGCGGCGCCGGGCGGTTCCAGACGAAGCTTTCCGGATCGGCGAACTCGCGGTCGTCGTGCGCCGCCGAATAGATCATCGCGCAGACGCGCTGGCCCGCCTGGATGCTGGTGCCGGCGACGACCACGTCCTTGTGCGCGGTGCGGAAGCTGTACTGCGCCGGGGCGCAGTGCCGGACCATCTCGTTGACCGCGACGGGGACGTTGGCGCCAAGGTCGGCGCGCACCGCGGCGAGCTGGTCGGGATGGCGCCACAGTTCCATGAGCCCGCCGCCGGTGACTTTCGATGCCGATTCCAGCCCGCCGACCATGGCGCAGACGAGCTGGTCGGAGATCTCGTCGTCGCCGAGCGCGCGGCCTTCGGGGCTGCGGTAGTTCACCAGCCCGTCGATCAGGCCGTTGCTGCCGTCGGCGCCGGCTGCGCGCCGCGCGGCGATGCAGGGCAGGATGTACTGCTTCACCTTGCTGAAGAAGAAGGCGAAGTCGACCGTGCCGTCGGCGTCCGGCCGGGTGGCGGTGTTGACGTCCTCGAACAGGCTCTGCGCCCGTTCGGCCGGCAGTCCGAACAGCCGGCAGATCGAACCGGCGGCGACGACCCCGGCGAATTCGGTGACCATGTCGAAGCGCCCCAGCGGCAGCAGCGCGTCGAGCCGGGCGTGGGTAGCCTCGCGGATGAATCCGGCCAGGCCCGCCACCGCCTTGGGCTTGAGCGGCGCCATGTGCGCGTTGCGCATCTCCTCGTACCAGGGCGAGGCCAGTGCGGGCATCGCCGCCATCGGGTTCGACCCGGCGAACGGCGGCGGATTGCCGGTGTTGCGGTTGCGGCGCAGGTAGTCGGGCGTCGGCAGGTTGGTCTCGGTCGCGGCGAAGGCGTTGTCGCCGGTGCGCAGCAGTTCCCAGACGTCTTCGAAGCGCGAGAAGAAGAAGGTGTCGTAAGGCTCGTAGTAGTAGATCGGATGATGGTCGCGCAGCTCGCGGTAGAAGCCGGGCAGGTCGGCCATGACCTCGATCGACAGCGGGTCCTTGTCGAACGAGGGGTCGATCGCCCGCTCCAGCACCTCGTCCATCCCTACCTCCGTCGTCGCGACATCTTTAACGATTTTGCCAATCTGTTAGACTCGGGCCCGATCGAGAGCAATGGTCAAGCCGGGACCAGGGAAAGAGGAACGTTTCGCGTGACGACATACGACACGATCATCCGCGGCGGGCGCATCGTCGACGGGACAGGCTACCCCGCCTTCCGCGGCGACATCGGCATAACCGGCGGCCGCATCGCCGCGATCGGCAATCTTGCGCGGGCCGAGGCCCGGCGGGTGATCGACGCCACCGGCAAGATCGTCGCGCCCGGCCACGTCAACCAGCACTCGCACTACGACGTCGCGCTGTTCTGGGACCCCTATTGCTCCAATGCCGGCGAGAACGGCGTCACCACCGTGGTCAACGCCAATTGCGGCTTCGGCGTCGCCCCGGTGCGCGAGCGCGACCGCGAGCGGACCATGGAGATGCTCGAGACCACCGAGCAGATCCCGGTCTCGCACCAGCGCGCGGCGCTGCCGTGGGACTGGGAAAGCTTTCCCGAATACCTGGCCCGGGTCGAAGGGCTGGCCAAGGGCGTGAACATCCTCACCTACGTCCCGCTCAATCCGCTGCTGGTCTACGTGATGGGCGTCGATGCCGCCAAGACGCGGCGGCCGACGGCGGCCGAGATGGCCGAGATCCACCGCCTGATCAACGAGGCGATGGATGCCGGCGCCATCGGCATCTCGATGTCGTGCATGGGCGCCGAGGGCAATTCGCATCTCGATAGCGACGGCACCCCGATGCCCACCGACGTCCTGGAGCACGAGGTCGTGCTCGACATCTGCCGGGCACTGGTGGATCGGGGCGAAGGCGTGATCCAGCTGCTCTCGCACCTCGTCGTCTACGGCGACCGCGGGCTGACCGAGCGGCTGGCGGAACTGACCGCCGGCTCGGGCGTCAACATCATCCACAACGCCTTCATGACTTCCGACCTGATGCCGGGCAAGGTCGAGGAAGACCTCGCCTGGCTCGACGGCCAGCTTGCCGAGGGCAAGGAGCTGATCGCCAACGTCCTCGTCTCGCGCGGCTGGATAGAGGCCGGGATGCGCCAGCTCGACGTCTCGTGCGGCATGCTGGCGGCCGTGCGCCGCATCGCCGCCTGCAAGAGCGACGCGGAAGTGCTGGGCCTCGTTTCCGATCCCGACTACCGCCGCGCCTTCGCCGAGGAATATGCCGGCAAGGGCCCGACCAACGGCGCCAACGGGCTGGAAGGCCAGATCGTCATCAACGTCGGCGACGATCCCGAACTGCAGCGGCACATGGACCGCACCCTGGGCGAGATTGCCGCCGAGCAGGGGCGCAACGTCGTCGAGACGATGCTCGACCTGGCGACGCGCTCAGGGCTGGCGCTGCAGCTGCGCTCGCCGCAGATCTCCTCGACCGACCCGCGGCAGGCGCGGCGGCTGTTCTCGCACTATGCCACCGTGCTCGGCGGCTCGGACGGCGGCGCCCATACCAAGTCGTTCGGCATGGGCCATGCGCCGACCGACGTCATCCTCTGGCTGGTCCGCGAAGAGAAGCTGATGACGCTGGAGGAAATGCACTACCACCTCGCCTACAAGGTCGCGCGCTCGGTCCAGATCAAGGATCGCGGAGCGCTGCTGCCGGGCTACTGGGCGGACGTGCTGATCTACGATCTCGACGAGCTGTACTTCGACATGCGCCGCTACGAGATCGTCCACGACATGCCGGGCGGCGACTGGCGGCGCAAGGGGCGCGCCGGCGGCTATGCCTATATCCTGGTCAACGGCGAGATCACGCACGAGCGCGACAAGCCCACCGGCTCGACTCCCGGCCGGCTGGTGCGCATCTGCCCCGACCGCAGCGAGGACCTGGCGCTGGCGGCGGAGTAGTTATGCTGTGATCCTTCCCCATGGGTGAAGGATCTTGCGCTCGACCCACTCGTCGTCCCGGGCTCGACCCGGGACGACAGTCGATCTCTCCTCACCCCGCATACCGGAAAATCCCCCGATCGATCACCAGCCGCTTGTCGTCGACCGTGGTCTGGAACTGCGCGCCGCCGTCGGTGTGCCAGATGTGGGTGTCGAGCACGTCGCCGGGATGGACCGGCTGCGAGAAGCGCCCCTCGATCGCGCCGAAGCGGGCGGCGTCGCCGTCGCACAGGCCCTTGAGCAGCGCCCGGCAGGCGAAGCCGTAGGTGCCCAGCCCGAAGAAGATCGGCCGGTCGAAGCCGTCGGCACTGGCGATCGCGGGATCGGTGCCGTGCGGGTTGCGGTCGCCGAGCAGGCGGAAGATCAGCGACTGGCCGGGCTGCACCGGCAGCGAGACGGTCAGGTCCGGGGCGCGGCCGGGTTGCTCCCAGGGCTGCGCGTCGTCGGGGCCGCGCGGACCGCCGAAGCCGCCCTGGTCGCGCACGAACAGGCCCATGCGCGTGGTCCCCAGGAATTCGCCGCTGTCGGCCAGAGTCGCTCGCCGCTCCGACAGGATCAGCGCGCCCGAGCCCTTGTCGTAGATACCGATCAGCACTTCCGAGATCTCGACCGTGCCGGCGGGGGGAATCGGCCGGGCCAGCGTCACGCTCTGCTCGCCGTGGACCATGCCTTCGGGATAGCCCCAGTCCATGCCGTCCCATTGCCGCGAGCGGAAGCCCAGCTCTTTCAGCCAGCCGCTCTCCACCGCCATCTGGGTCATGAAGGTGGGGATGACCTGCAGCGCGACGCCCCGGGTATTCTCGGTGGTGAACTGCAGTTCGTCGTAGGGATCCGCGAGGCCGGCGCCGACGCCGACGGCGTAGAGCATCGCCCGGTCGGCATCCCAGCTGTAGGTGCCGCGCGTCATTTCCTTGCCGAACAGGTGATCGAACTTCGCCATGCCTTGCCACTCTCCCCGACTTTTGCCGATCCATAGCGCGACGCCGCGCCCGGTGCGAGCACCCCTGCGACATTGCCGGCCGGCTTGCCATTCCCGCCGAGGCGGGACACTATGGCGCATGGCGTTGCACAGTCCGTCTCCGAAAGCGGCACGACCATGATCGCCGCAGCTATCGGGCCCTGGTTCCGGGCCACGATGGCCGGGGCTGCGATCCTGGCGCTGTCGGGCTGCTTCTACAGCGACACGGCGCTGATCGCCGCGGGCGAGCGGGTGCAGCCGGTCGACCCGGGCCTCTGGGAGCGGCTGGTTCCCTTCGCCGACGACGACTGGGCCAAGCTCACCGCCGAGGAGCGGCAAGCCGGCCACTGCCGCCGCTTCGAAGCTGCCAACTACTGCAGCGAGCGAGTGACCGTCGCCGCCGGGCCGGACGGCAGCTACCGGGTCACGTTCGCCGGCGACGACGAAGCGAGCGCGGTCGCTTTCGCGAAACTGTCGGGCAATCGCTTCATCGTCGAGCAGAACGACGAGGGCGAGCGGTTCTACTATGCCCTGGCGATCCGCAAGTCAGCCGGGCGCTTCGACATCGTCCTGCCCGACTGCGACCGCGACCGCGCGCTGCACGCCTATGCTCCGCCGACGAAGGCCAGCGCCGCCGAGTGCCTCGTCGCCGACCGCCAGCGGCTGACCGGGCTGTTCGGAGCCTTCGCCAGTCAGGCGAGGGCAGCGAAGCCGCAGATCTACCTGAAGGTTGCGAAGGAGTAGCGGGCGCGCGCCTGGACTTGGGAGCTTGGGGCACGATGGATGCCCCCGTCGTCCCGGGCTCGACCCGGGACCGCTGTGATCTAGGCCGGACGTTCCGACATTCGTCACCCTGAACTTGTTCGTCACCCTGAACTTGTTTCAGGGCCCATTTCTCCTCCAGGCGCCGGAGCCCTGCATGAATGGCCAACGGCTCCGTTGTGTTTCATTGCTAGGCTTCGGGGCTTGGGGAGAAATGGGTGCTGAAACAAGTTCAGCATGACGAAAGAGCTTGACAATATGAACCACATTGGTTACATGCCCCATACCTCACGGGTGCGAGGGAGCGGAACCGGTTCGCTCGCCGCTACCCCAAGGGCCGGCGCCTGTCAGGGCGACCACATATCCGGATGCGGGGAATTACCCAACGTAAGGCAGGGCATGGGAGCAACCCGACCC
>CAUJJI010000123.1 GCA_963205265.1 Pseudomonadota bacterium | reverse complement strand
CCAGCGGGGGTGAAGCTGTGTCCAGCGTAAAGATCCTCCCCCATAGGGGGAGGGGGACCGCCGGCGCAGCCGGTGGTGGAGGGGTGTCCCCCTCCGATCGAACGCTGACACCCCTCCGTCATTCGCTACGCGAATGCCACCTCCCCTTCCAGGGAGGATCCTTGAGTTCCTCCTCGTTACCGGGGTGGAGCTACCGCCCCTTCCACTGGGGCTTGCGCTTCTCGGCAAAGGCGCGCGGGCCTTCCTGCGCGTCCTCGCTGTTGTAGGCGATCTCGTGCGCGGCCTGTGCCGCCTGGAGCGCCGCGCTGCGGCCCATCTCGGTGGTCAGCATGACCATCTCGCGCGCGGCCTTCACCGACAGCGGCGCGCCGGCGAGGATATCCTGGGCCAGGGCGATCGCCTCGTCCATCAGTGCGCCGGGCTCGGTCACGCGATTGACCAGGCCGATCTCGTAGGCGCGCGCGGCATCGATCGGCTTGCCGGTGAGCACGATCTCCATGAACACGCGCTGCGGGATCATCGAGATCAGCGGCGCCGCCCAGGGCGAGCCGCGGCCGACCTTGACCTCGGTGATGGCGAAGGCCGCGTTGGTGCTGGCGACGCAGAGGTCGCAGTTCTGCGCGATCGCCCAGCCGCCGGCGAAGGCGTAGCCGTTGACCGCGGCGATGGTCGGCTTGGTCAGCTCGAGGTTGTCGTAAGGCAGCGGGATGAAGTCGCGCGCCGGCACTCTCATCCCGGTCTCGACCATCTCCTTGAGATCGCCGCCCGCACAGAAGCTCTTGTCGCCCGCGCCGGTGAGGATGGCGACGCGCAGGGCCGGGTCCTTCTCGAAGCGGTCCCAGGCGGCGAACAGGCCCTCGCGCACTTCGCGGCTGAGGCAGTTGCGCTGCTCGGGGCGGTTGATGGTGATGATCGCGATGCCGTCCGCGCGGGCATCGAACAGGACGGCTTCGGTCATTTCGGCTTCCTTTCTTGATTCACGCGGAGGCGCGGAGACGCGGAGAAGGGAAAGAGAGTTTTCGCGCAGAGAGCGCAGAGGACGCCGAGATGTCGCGCCGCGGCGCAGCCGCTTTTCGTCCTGCAATGAATTCGACAGGCCTTCGGCCGGGTGCGACATCTCTGCGCCCTTTGCGCTCTCTGCGCGAAGCCAAAAATCTCCGCGTCTCCGCGTCTCCGCGTGAACAATTCAAAACCCCCGCCGGCGAATTTCGAACGCCGCCCGGTCGAGCTCCTCGCGGAAGTCCGGGTGGGCGATGGAGACCAGCCGCCGCGCCCGTTCCGCCAGCGACTGCCCCTTCAGTTCCGCCGCCCCGAACTCGGTGACGATGACGTCGACGTCGCTGCGCGCCGTGGTCACCGGACCCGACAGGCCGGTCACGATCTTGCTGATCGCGCCGCCCTTCGCCGTCGCCGACAGCGCGATCAGGGCATGGCCGCCCGGCGAGCGCATGCCGGCGCGGACGAAGTCGACCTGGCCGCCGGTCCCGCCGAGATAGGCGCTGCCCGACTGTTCGGCATTGACCTGGCCGGTGAGGTCGACCTCGATCGCCGAATTGATCGTCACCAGCCGCTCGAGCCGGGCCAGCACCGCGGCGTCGTGGGTATAGCTCGTCGCGCACATGCGGATCGCCGGGTTGCGGTGCGCGAAGTCGTAGAGCCGCTTGGTCCCGATCAGCGCGCCGTTGATCGACACGCCGCGGTCGATCGCCTTGCACGCGTTGGTGATCACGCCGGCTTCGAACAGGTCGACCAGCCCGTCGCCGAGCATGCCCGAATGGACGCCGAGGTCCTTGCGGTCGCCGAGCAGGCGCAGGATCGCATCGGGCACCGCACCGACGCCGGTCTGGATCACCGAGCCGTCCTCGATATAGGCGGCGCAGTGGCGGGCGATGGCTTCGTCGGTCTCGCCGATCCGGGCAGGCGCCACCTCCACCGGCGGGCGCGAGACTGGGATCGCGACGTCGATCTCGTCGGAACGCAGCATCTCGCCGTGGGTGAAGGGGACCTGGTCGTTGACTTCGGCGATCACGACCCGCGCCTTGTCGACCATCGCCCGGGTGTGGTCGCTGATCAGGCCGAAGCTGTGGTTGCCGTCGGCATCCGCCGGGCTGACCTGGACCATGGCGACGTCGCAGCCGATGATCCCGGCCGCGATCATCGGACCGACCTGGCCGACGTGGCAGGGGATGACCGAAAGCTTGCCCGCCTTGGTCATCGGCCTGAGCGCCCCGATCGCGCCCATGCTCGACAGCGCGAAGCTGTCCGCGGTCTGGGGGGTGAATGCGCCCGAAAAGCTCGAGGCGATGAACACCGACAGCCCGCCGATCGCCTGGCCCTGTTCGATCAGCGCCTCGACCAGAGTCGACGGCTCGCCGCAGGCCTGGCCGAGGACGACGTGGTCGCCCGGCTTGAGGTAAGCCGAAAGGTCGATCGCGCTCATGCCCGCTCCCGTTCAGGGTCGGGATGGGCGCGCGCCTGACAAAGCAATGTCGAATCCGGAGAGCCCCCGGCCTTGGCGCCTCTCCTGAGGGGGAGGGGAGAACGTTGCACCGCCTTCATCACTTTGTCGCCAGCTTGAGCAGGCGCTGCGCGCGCGCGAGGTAGGGGCGGTCGAGCATGCCGCCTTTCCAGCCGATCGCGCCGACGCCGGGGTTGGCGGCGAAGATGTCGACGATCTCCTGCGCCTCGGCCACTTCCTCGGCGGTCGGGGTGAAGGCTTCGTTGATGACCTCGACCTGGGCCGGGTGGATCGCCAGCATGCCGCGGAAGCCGTCGCGGCGGACGCCTTCGGCGCGGCGGCGCAGCGCGTCGAGGTCCCTGAAGTCGGCCGAGATCGTCTCGATCGCGGTCACCCCCGCCGTCGCCGCGCCGAGCACGGTGAGGCTGCGCGCCAGCTCGTAAGTGAAGCTGTAGGAACCGTCGGCATTGCGGTTGGAACTGGCGCCGACCGAATCGGCGAGGTCCTCCGCGCCCCAGGTCAGCGCCACCACGCGCGGCGCGCCCTTGTAGTCGCCGGTATGGAACATCGCCTCGGCGGTTTCGGTGACGAGGACGATCACCGGGGTCGAGCCTTCCTCGATGCCGTTGGCCACTTCCAGCGCCGACAGGCAGTGGTCGAGCTTGTCGACATCGGCGCGGCCGTAGACCTTGGGCAGCATGATCCCGCCGGGATTGGCCGGCATGACCGCGGCGAGGTCGCCCAGCGTATAGGGCCCGTCGAACGGATTGATCCGCACCCAGAGCCGCTGGCGCTGCGCCGCATTGGCCTTGATGAAATCATGGACCATGGCGCGCGCCGCGACCTTGCTCTCGGGTGCGACCGCGTCCTCGAGGTCGATCAGCACGATGTCGGCCGCGCCCTCCATCGCCTTGGTCATCTTCTTCTCGCTGTCGCCCGGCGCGAACAGCCAGGAGCGGGCGGAGATGGGTTCGTGGTGGAAAGGCATGGTCAGTATCCTTGAAATCAACGGCGGGCGGCAACGCCCAAATTCGCCCTCGACTCAACCGTCATGCTGAACTCGTTCCAGCACCCATCGCGCCTCCGGGTCCATTCGCTCCTGGGGAGAAATGGGCCCTGAATCAAGTTCGGGGTGACGACTACGGCAAGTGCGTGTCCAGGCTCGATAGCTCCACGGGCGTCAATAGCTTCGCGGCAGTTCCAGCACCCGCTCGGCGATGAAGTTCATGATCTGGTGCGGGCTGACCGGGGCGATGCGCGGGATGAGCACTTCGCGCAGGTAACGCTCGACATGGTACTCCTGCGCATAGCCCATGCCGCCCATGGACATCACCGCCGTCTGGCAGGCCTCGTAGCCAGCCTCGGCGGCAAGGAATTTCGCAGTGTTGGCCTCGACGCCGCAGTCCTCGCCCTTGTCGAACAGGGTCGCGGCCTTGAACACCATCAGGCTTGCCGCCTCGACCTGCATCCAGGCCTTGGCGAGCGGGTGCTGGATGCCCTGGTTCATGCCGATCGGCCGGCCGAAGACGACGCGCTCCTGTGCGTATTTCGCCGCCCGCTGAATCGCGACGCGGCCCAGCCCGGTCGCCTCGGCGCCGAGCAGCACGCGCTCGGGATTGAGGCCCTGGAGCAGGATCTTGAAGCCCTGCCCCTCGGCACCGATGCGGTCCTCCTCGGGAATGAACAGGTCGGTGATGAACAGCATGTTCGATCCCACCGCATGCCGGCCCATCTTCGGGATCAGCCGGTGCTCGATCGCGGAGCGGTCGATCCTGGTATAGAACAGCGTCAGCCCGTCGGTCTTGCGCTTGACCTCTTCCAGCGGCGTGGTCCGCGCGATCAGCAGCATGCGGTCGGCGACGTGGGCATTGGTGATCCAGATCTTCTCGCCGTTGACGCGGTAGCCGCCGTCGACCTTCTCGGCGCGCGTCTTGAGGCTGGTGGTGTCGAGCCCGGTGTTGGGCTCGGTCACGGCGAAGCACATCTTCTCCTCGCCCGAGATGATCGGCGGGATCATGCGCTGCTGCTGTTCCTCGGTGCCGAACAGGATCACCGGCTCGAGCCCGAAGACCGGACCGTGGATCGCCGAAGCCGCAGTCATGCCGCCGCCCGATTCGGCGACCGCCTGCATCATCACCGCCGCCTCGGTGATGCCGAGGCCGGAGCCACCGAAGGCCTCGGGCATGGCGATGCCGAGCCAGCCGGCCTCGGCCATGGCCTTGTGGAACTCGAAGGGCCACTCGCCGCTGCGGTCGTGCTCCAGCCAGTAGTCGTCGGTGAACTGCGAGCAATGCTGGAGCACCGCCTCGCGAATGGTCTGCTGGTCCGGCGTGAGCGAAAAATCCACGGTACACCCTTTGCGCTTGCTCGTCGTCCCCGGGCTCGACCCGGAACCGCGGGCCTCGTCGATGGAACGTTCGGTCCGGAGGCCTGCGGTCCGGGGGCGAGCCTGGGACGACGGAGGCGCTAGCAGCGGCACGGTGCAAAGACAACCGCGTTGCGTGCCGATATAAGTCCAACAAACCATAATACGAATAGACGCGGTGCCACCGATCGGCTAGCGGCTCGCGAGTTCCAAGGAGCAGACATGAGCAGCACTTCCGACCGCAAGGGTCCTCTCGCCGGCATCCGCGTGATCGATCTTACCAGCGTGGTCTTCGGGCCCTATGCGACCCAGATCATGGCCGACATGGGCGCCGACGTGATCAAGGTCGAGCCGCCCGCAGGCGACAACACGCGCTTCATCACCGTCGGCCCCGAACCGGGCATGGGCGGGGTCTACGTCAACGTGAACCGCGGCAAGCGCGGCCTGATGCTGGACCTGACGCAGGAGCGGGACAAGGAAGCGCTGCGCCGGCTCGTCGCCACGGCCGACGTGTTCATCCATTCGATGCGCGGCAAGGCGATCGCCAAGCTCGGCTTCTCCTACGAGGACGTGAAGGCGATCCGGCCCGACATCGTCTATGCCAATTGCTACGGCTACAGCCGCCGCGGCCCCGAGGCCGACCAGCCGGCCTACGACGATACGATCCAGGCCGAATGCGGCCTGACCCACGTCCAGCAGCTGATGAACGGCGAGCCCGGCTTCGTCGCGACGATCATGGCCGACAAGGTCGCCGGGCTCCACGCCCTGCAGGCGGTGATGATGGCGCTGTTCCACCGCGAGCGCACCGGGGAGGGGCAGGAGATCGAGGTGACCATGTTCGAGGCGATGGCCTCGTTCATGCTGGTCGAGCACGCCAACGGCGCGATGTTCGACCCGCCGCTAACGCCCGCGCACTACCACCGCGCGGTCGAGAAGAATCGGCGGCCCTACAAGACCAAGGACGGCTACGTCGCTGCGCTGGTCTACAACGACAAGCACTGGGACACCTTCATGGCCGCGCTGAAGCCGGCCTGGGCAAGCGAGGAATTCTCGACTCTCGAGAAGCGCGCCAAGCAGATCGGCCGCGTCTACGGCCTGCTCGCCGAGACTTTCCGCGAGCGCACCACCCAGGAGTGGCTCGACCTGCTGCGCGAGCTCAACATCCCGGCCTCGCGGCTGCGCACCACCGACGAGCTGTTCGCCAACGAGCAGCTGAACGCCATCGGCTTCTTCGAGACGATCGACACGCCCCAGGGACCGACTCGCTTCCCCGGAGTCCCGACGTGGTTTTCGGCTACGCCCGGCCGGGTTGCCGGGCCCGCGCCGCGGCTGGGCCAGCACAACGCCGAATTGCTGGCCGAACTGGGCCTGGATGAAGCCGCGCGATGACCGCATCCCTTCGCCGTCCCGGGTTGGGCGGGGACGACTATCGACCTCGAAAGGGACTCAAATGAACAGTCCTGTTGATCAGGTGTTGGCGCCCATACACTCTTGGGCTAGGAGCGATGCCGGAACAATCGATGGGAGAGCGAAGGCCAGTACGCGGCCCGGCGGAATGCCGCCGAGAACGGTCGGCAAACCACGCCGGCAGGCCTGATCCAACTCCCTGATACCATTCGAATTTGATCAGAAGAGGAAATCCAGACGATGTCATACGGCGATCAAGAGGCAGCGGAATCGAAAGGCGGGACTCCCGTATACAAGCGCATCCTCGACCTGTTCGAGGCAGAGGGAATCAACACGCTGTTCGGCATCCCCGATCCGAACTTCGTCCACCTCTTCCTCGAGGCGGAGAAGCGCGGCTGGACCGTCGTCTCGCCGCACCACGAAGCTTCGGCCGGCCACATGGCCGCCGCCGCTGCGCGCATCACCGGCAAGCCGGCGCTGTGCATCGGCACGCTCGGGCCGGGCATGGCCAACATGATGCCGGCGATCCAGTGCGCCAAGGTCGAGAACGATCCGGTGATCTTCATGGGCGGCCAGCGCGCCCGCGTCACCGAGCGGCGCATCCGCCGCGGCCGCATCCAGTTCGTCCGGCAGGAGCCGATGATCGAGGATTCGGTCAAGTTCTCCAGCTCGATCGAATATGCCGACCAGACCGACGAGATCATCCGCGAGGCGATCCGCATCGCCATGTCGGGCACCCCCGGCCCGGCCTACATCGAATATCCCAGCCACGTGATCCTGGAAGAGCTCGACGTCGAGCCGGTCCTGCCGCCGCACCGCTACCGCCTGACCGACCAGGGCGCCGACGGCGACCGCATCGCCGAGGCGGCGAAGCTGATCATGGAAGCCAAGAACCCGATCCTGCTGGTCGGCCACGCGGTCCACGTCACCAAGTCGGGCGAGA
>CAUJJI010000122.1 GCA_963205265.1 Pseudomonadota bacterium | reverse complement strand
CCGACAAGGGTGCCCGCGGCGTCGAACTCGGCGACCATCGAGCGCATGCCGAGCGGCTCGAACAGGCGATTGCGCAGGTAATCGGAAACCAGGGCGCGGCGAATCTCGGGATCGGGGCTGTCGGTCAGCGATCGGGCGGCGATGTCGGAGAGGATGGCGGTCGTCGCCGATGAATATTCGAACTTGCGGCCCGGCTCGGCCTCCAGCGGCTGCATTTCCGCATAGGCGGCGGTGTTGTCGCGGCCTTCGAGGTAAAGCATCCGCGTCGTGTCCGCATCGTAGCCCGGGTCCGCAACCTCGGTGTGCCGCAGGCCGGAGCGCATCTGGAGCAGCTGTCGCAGGGTGATCTCGCCGCGCGGATCGCCCGAGCGTTCCCATGCCGCTACCGGCGGCGTCTCGTCGAGCCGCAGCCGGCCGTCGGAGACGAGCAGGCCGATGACCATGCCGGTGATCGACTTTGCCATCGACCAGCCGGCAAGGCGCGTGTCCTTGCCGATGCCGTCGCCATAGCGTTCGGCCACGATGCGCCCGCCGCGGAGCACCAGCAGCGCATCGGTCGTGCCGGCATCGGCATCGGCGAACAGCGCATCGATCGAACGGGCCAGGCGTTCGCGGGGAACGCCGGGATTGCTGACGACCGCGGCGAGCGAGCGGTCGCTGAGCGGCGGCGGTGCTTCGGGAGCGGGCGCCCTGCTGCAGGCCAACAGGCTTGGCAGTGCCAGCATTGGCAGGATATGGGCAAGGCGGCGCGTCGGCATGGCGCGCCACAGATGCGCAAGCCGGATGCAGATGGCAACAGCCAAGCCGACAATACCTATGCCGCTCCGCCGTCGCTGGCGCCGCACAGCCGCGGCCCTGGCGGTGGTGGCGATCGTCCTGTTCGCCTGGGCCTGGAAGCCGTTGCGTCTCGATGCGGTCAAGGATGCCTCCTACGCGGCGCGAGTCGGCTGTGCTTGCCGCTTCGTTGCCGGACGCGAACTGTCCGCCTGCCGCAAGGATTTCGAGGACGAGATCGGTGCGTTGATGCTGAGCGAGAATGCGGAAGCGCGAAGCGTCACTGCCAGGACCTTGCTTTCCGCGCAGACGGCGACTTACCGCGAGGGACCCGGCTGCCGGCTCGAGCGCTGGAAAGACTAGCTTTCCGTCGCGGCGATCCAGCCGCCACCGACGACTCGCTCGCCCGCGTAGAGCACCGCGGCCTGGCCGGGGGCCACTCCGAATTCGGGAGCGGCGAAGCGAATGACCGTCTCGCTGCCTTCGCCGAGCGGCCCATCCAGAGTCACGGCCACCGGCCTGGCGAGCGAGCGGACCTTGGCGGTGAGGCCGGCGGCGGGCAGCGGGCCGATCCGGTTTGTCTCGACCAGCCGCGCGGCGGTCACGGCCAGCAGCCGCTTCGGACCGACCAGGACGCGGCGATGCTCGGCGTCGATCTTGGTCACGTAGAGGGGCTCCGGCTGGCCGCCGATTTCCAGGCCCCGCCGCTGTCCCACGGTATAGTGGACGATGCCGCGATGCCGGCCGAGCACGGCGCCGGTTTCGGCATCGACGATCTCGCCCGGCGCCTCGGCTTCCGGCCGGATGCGGCGCACGACCGCGGCATAGTCGCCATCGGGGACGAAGCAGATGTCCTGGCTGTCGGGCTTGGCCGCGACTCTCAGGCCGGCGCGCTCGGCAATGGCGCGGACGTCCTGCTTCGGCAGTCCGCCCAGCGGGAAGCGCAGGAAATCGAGCTGCGCCTCGGTGGTCGCATAGAGGAAATAGCTCTGGTCGCGAGCAGGGTCGGTGGCGCGGTGAAGCTCCGCGCCCTGCGGCGTCGGCACCCTGCCGACGTAGTGGCCGGTGGCGAGGCAATCCGCTCCCAGATCGCGTGCCATGGCCAGCAGGTCGGTGAACTTCGGCCCCATGTTGCAGCGGATGCAGGGGACGGGCGTGCGGCCGGCCAGGTAGTCGTCGGCGAAACGGTCGACGACATCCTCGCGGAAGCGCGATTCATGGTCGAGGACATAGTGGGCGATGCCCAGGCGATCGGCCACAGCGCGCGCGTCGCGGATGTCGTCGCCGGCGCAGCAGGCGCCCTTGCGTCCGGTGGCTGCGCCGTAATCGTAAAGCTGCAGGGTGACGCCGATGACCTCTGCGCCGCTGTCCGCCGCCAGGGCCGCGACCACCGAACTGTCGACGCCGCCCGACATGGCGACGACGATCCGCCGCGCCGTCATCGGTTCGGGAAGCTGGAACAGCCGGGCTCCGGACAGGCCGGAGAGGGCGGAGAGAGCAGGCATGCTCGCGCCCATACAGCGCCTGCCGCCGCAGGGGAACCGAAAGCGAAACGGCGAAACGCGGCGAGCCGTGCCCGCGATCCGGCGAATTAACCAAGCTCAACACGAGGTAAAGCCTGCCTTTACCTCCCCTTGAGGATGGCCGGCGTATAGGCTTGGCCATGGATATCGGAATCGATCGAGGCGGGTGGGAACGTGAACCTGCACTGCGTCGCCCGGGCAGCGAGCCCGGACGGCCGGACTGGCACGGCCTGATCGCCCGCCTTTCGGCAGGGCGCGCGGCATTGCGCGCGATGTCGCAGGAGTCTGCCGGGGCTGCGCCTGCCGCCGCCGGCAGCTTCGACCCCGATTCGGCGCGGGCGCTGTCGGAATTCGAAGCGTCGTTAGGCGGTGTTAACCCTGTTTTTTGGGCCAATCGCAAGTCGGCCCGGAACATGGATGGCACCGTCGTCGGTGAAACCAGCCCCGGCGATCGAGAGTGCTGATGATCGAGAACCAGAAGATTCGTCCTGCCCAGGTGATCGGACCGCTCGGAGAGCCGCTGACGGTGGATTCCCTGCCGCCGCCGAACACCCGTCGCTGGGTGGTGCGCCGCAAGGCCGAAGTCGTCGCCGCGGTGAACGGCGGACTGCTGACGATCGACGAAGTCTGCGAGCGCTATCAGCTGACGCTGGAGGAGTTCGCCTCGTGGCAGCGCGCCGTCGACCGCTCGGGCATGCAGGGTCTGCGCGTCACCCGCATCCAGCACTATCGCGACCTCTACGAGCGCCAGCAGAAGTATTGATCCTGCCGCGTTCCGGCTGTTGAAGACAGCCCCCGTCCACCCGTTCACGCGTCCGACTGAACTCTCCCGCTCGCGGGGAAGTGCGGGAGTACAATTCGCGGGGGCGATCCGCACTGGCGGGAGATGCGCGTGACTGCGCATTGCCACCCGTTTGCCGCCCGTCTATGGGACATAAGGGGAATTTCGACGATTTCGGTCGGCGGAAGCTGATACCGAGGCGGTGACTGCAATGAATTACGATGCCAAGATCGACACCGCTGAGAGCGAGGAGGGCGCCGCCGCGTTCGATCCGCTCGCCGGTGGCGACGAGGACGAAGGGCTTTCCAATCGCCGCATGTGGATCTTCGGCGGGATCGCCGTCCTGCTGCTGATCGGCATTTCCTATCTTTCGCACCGCTCGGTGCCGGAGCCGCTCGGCAAGGATGCCGCCGGCCAGGCGCCGGTCGTCACCGTCGTGGTGCCCGGGCGCACCACAGTGACCGGTCGCATCAGCGCCACCGGCTCGCTCGCTGCCCGCCGCGAGATGCCGGTCGGTTCGGTCGGCGAAGGCGGCCAGGTCGTCCAGGTGCTCGTCGAGCCCGGGCAATGGGTCAGGGCGGGCCAGGTTCTCGCCGTCATCGACCGCTCGGTCCAGACGCAGCAGCAGGCCAGCCTCGCCGCGCAGATCTCGGTCGCTGAAGCGGATGCGCGGCTTGCCCAGGCCAATCTCGATCGCGCCCTTAAGCTGGTCGATCGCGGCTTCATCTCGAAGGCCGACGTCGACCGCCTCAACGCGACTCGTGACGCCGCCGCGGCGCGCGTCCGTGTCGCGCGGGCACAGCTGGGCGAGAAGCAGGCGCTGACGCGCCGGCTCAACATCGTCGCGCCGGCCTCGGGCCTGATCCTGGAGCGCAAGGTCGAGCCTGGCCAGGTCGTCGGCGGCAGTACCGGAGCCTTGTTCCGGATCGCCAAGGACGGCGAGATGGAGATGCTGGCGCGGCTTACGGAAGAGGATCTTGCCCGGCTTTCCGTAGGCGTCGCCGCCACGGTCACCCCGGTCGGCTCGCCGCGCAGCTTCACCGGGCAGGTCTGGCAGATCGCCCCGGTGATCGACCTGCAGAACCGCCAGGGCACGGCGCGGATCGCGCTGCCCTATGGGCTCGAACTGAGGCCCGGCGGCTTCGCCACTGCGGAGATTACCGCCGGCACGATCGTGGCGCCCATGCTGCCGGAATCGGCGATCCAGACGGACAACGTCGGCAGCTACGTCTATGTGGTCGGCAAGGACAACAAGGTGGCCCGCCGCAATATCAAGACCGGCGCAATCACCGACAACGGCATCGTCGTGATCGAGGGGCTCAGCGGCGGCGAACGCGTCATCCTGCGGGCAGGGGCTTTCGTGTCGACAGGCGAGACGGTCAGCCCCAGGCTGGCGAAGTCGCCGTAGAGGCGGGCTGATGAACTTCAGGAACATCTCGGCATGGTCGATCCGGAACCCGGTGGTTCCGATCGTCTTCTTTGCTGCCTTCATGATCGCGGGAATCGTCAGCTTCCTGCGGATGGACGTCCAGCAGCAGCCCGATATCGAATTCCCGATGGTGATCATCCAGATCAGCCAGCCGGGCGCCGCACCGACGGAAATCGAGACCCAGATCACGCAGAAGCTCGAAGCCGCGGTCCGCTCGATCAGCGGTGTCGCGACGATCAGCTCGACCGCTTCGGAAGGCAGCAGCCAGACTTTCGTCGAGTTCGAGATCGGCGAGGACATCAACGGCGCCACCAACGAAGTCAAGAATGCGATCGACCAAATCCGCGGCGAACTGCCCGACGGCATCCTCGAGCCGCAGATCTTCAAGGCCAGCACCTCGTCGCAGCCGATCGCCTATTTCGCGGTCGAAGCCGACGACATGACGATGGAGCAGCTGTCCTGGTTCATCGACGATACGATCTCGAAACGGCTGCTGTCGATCGAGGGGATGGCGAAGGTCGAGCGGTTCGGCGGCGTCGATCGCGAGATCCTCGTCACGCTCGATCCTGCGCGGATGCAGGCGCTCGGCGTCACCGCGACGCAGGTGAACCAGGCGCTGCGCCAGCTCAACGTCAACGCGGCCGGCGGCAAGGCCGAAGTCGGCGGCTCCCGCCAGTCGCTGCGCGTGCTGGGCAATGCCCGCAATGCCTTCGCGCTGTCGCAGACCGACGTACCGCTCGGCGCGGGCCGCACCATCAAGCTGGCTGACATCGCCCGGGTCAGCGACAGCTACGGCGAAGTCACCTCACTGGCCAAGTTCAACGGCCGCCCTGTCGTCACGTTCGGCATGTCGCGGGCGCGCGGCGCCTCGGACGTCACCGTCTACGACGACGCCATGGTCGAACTGGCGAAGATCGAGAAGGAGCATCCCGGACTGCGCTTCAAGCGCATGTTCACCTCGGTCACCTACATCAAGAGCCAGTACGAAAGCTCGATGGCGGCGATGGTCGAGGGTGCGATCCTGGCGGTCATCGTCGTCTTCTTCTTCCTGCGCGACTGGCGCGCGACGCTCATCTCGGCGATCGCCATCCCGCTGTCGGCCATCCCGACCTTCTGGTTCATGGACCGGCTGGGCATCTCGCTGAACATGCAGTCGATGCTGGCGCTGAGCCTGGTGGCGGGCGTGCTCGTCGACGACGCGATCGTCGAGATCGAGAATATCGTCCGCCACATGCGGATGGGCAAGACCGCCTACCAGGCGTCGATCGACGCTGCCGACGAGATCGGCCTGGCGGTGGTCGCGACCACGTTCTCGATCGTCGCCGTGTTCCTGCCGGTCGGCCTGATGCCGGGCGTTTCCGGCGAGATCTTCAGGGCGTTCGGGCTGACCGTCGTCGTCGCTGTGCTGATGAGCCTGGCGGTGGCGCGGATGATCACCCCGATGGTCGCGGCCTACTTCCTGAAGGCGCACGGCGTCGCGGACCATGCCAGCGGCCCGATGGTCGACCGCTACCTGGCGGTGCTGCACTGGTCGCTCGATACCGAGAAGGCCGAGGCCTATCGCGCGAGCCACCGCCGGGCCGACGGGCGGCTGGGCATCGGCACCAGGCTGGCGGCGCGGCTGCGCGACCATCGCGTCTGGATGATCGGAGTCGGCGCAGGCTCGCTGCTCCTGACCGGGCTCATCGCTACCTCCATGCCGATGGAATTCTTCCCGACGCAGGACAACGACTTCAGCGGCATCCAGATCGAGATGGCCCCCGGCACCACCCTGAAGCAGACCGAGGCCGTCTCCGACCACGTCCGCAGCATGCTGGCGGAGGACGAGGACGTCGAAAACGTCCTGCAGCGCATTTCCGAAGGCAGCAGCCGGCTGATGCTGATGCTGAGGGACGACCGCAAGAAGACCAGCAAGGAGCTGGAATACAAGTTCACGCCGCTGCTCCAGCAGATTCCCGACGCGCGCGTGTCGTTCCAGGACATGCAGTCGCAGGGGGGCAGCGGTACCGGGCGGCCGATCACCGTGATGCTCACCGGATCGGATTCGCAGCTGCTGCACGATACGGCAAGCCAGCTGGTCGAGGACATGAAGAAGCTGCCGCAGGTCGTGGCGCCGCGGATCAGCGCCGACCTGCGCCGGCCGGAACTGGTGATCAAGCCGCGGCTCGATCTCGCCGCCCAGCTCGGCGTGTCGACCACGGCGCTCAGCCAGGCGATCCGCATCGCCACGATCGGCGAGATCGACCAGAATGCGGCGAAATTCTCGCTGAGCGACCGGCAAGTGCCGATCCGGGTGATTCTCCCCAAACATGCCAGGCGCGATATCGCCACGATAGAAAATCTGCCGGTGCCGACCGCCAGCGGCGCATCGGTTCCGCTCAAGCGCGTGGCCGAGATCCGCTTCGGCGCGGGGCCGACCCAGATCCAGCGCTACAACCAGGCGCGGCGCGTCATCATCGGCGCGGATCTGGCCGATGGCGCGGTCGCGGGGCCAGTGGAAAAGAAGATCCAGCAATTGCCGGTCATGCGCGACCTCCCGCCCGGCGTCAGCACCGCGCCGGTGGGCGAGGCGAAGTGGCAGGGCGAGATGATCCAGAATTTCATCAATGCCGTCGTCAGCGGCATCTTCCTGGTCTTCGCGGTGCTGGTGCTGCTCTACAAGCGCTTCGTCTCGCCGCTGGTCAACATGACCTCGCTGCTGCTCGCCCCGCTGGGCGGGCTGGTGGCGATCGCTCTGATCGGTCAGCCGATCTCGATCTCGGTCTATATCGGCATATTGATGCTGCTGGGGATCGTGGCGAAGAACTCCATCCTGCTGATCGACTTCGCAATCGAGGAGATGGAAAAGGGCGTGCCGAAGCTGGAGGCGATCCTCGATGCCGGGCACAAGCGCGCGCAGCCCATCGTCATGACGACGGTGGCGATGACGGCGGGCATGGTTCCCACCGCGCTTTCGCTTTCCGGTGACGGATCGTGGCGCGCGCCGATGGGCACCACGGTGATCGGCGGCCTGATCCTGTCCACCGTGCTCACTCTCCTGATCGTGCCGGCCGGGTTCAGCCTGGCCGACGGGTTCGAGAAGCGGATCGGCCCCAAGCTGCGCCGTCGTTTCCTGACCTACCGCCCCGGCGACGCCGAACCGC
>CAUJJI010000121.1 GCA_963205265.1 Pseudomonadota bacterium | reverse complement strand
GAGGGGCGCCGCATCACCTATGCGAGCGATGCCGAAATGGCGGCCGCCCTCGGCGATCTCGAACGTCGGATCGCCGAGGAGCAAACCGGCGCGCGCCGTCGCATCGTTCGCACGACGGCAAGCAAGGGGCTCTGACCCGTGTTGGAATCGATCACACGGTGGCGCCGCCGCATCGGCGCTCTGGTGGGCGGCTTTGAGGCGGGACAGGGAAGCCGAAGGCTGCGGCACTTCCAGCCGAGCCGTGCGCATCTCAACACGCTGATCGCCGCCGCCGGCGCCGACATCACCGCGCGCGCCCGCTGGCTCGTGCGCAACAACGGCTATGCGGCGAACGCCATCGAGAGTTGGGCCGGCAATGTGGTGGGCGACGGCATCAAGCCGTCGTCCCTGATCGCCGATGCCGATCTCAAGGCGCGCGTGCAGCGCCTCTGGCTCGACTGGACCGACGACAGCGACGCCGAAGGCTTTACCGATTTCTATGGTCAGCAGCGGCGCGCCGCGCGCGAGGTGTTCATCGCCGGCGAGGTGTTCTTCCGCTTCCGTCCGCGCCGGCCCGAGGACGGGCTCATGGTGCCGCTGCAGCTGCAGATGATCCCCTCCGAGATGCTGCCGCTCTCGCGCAATGAGCAGGTGGCGGGCGGCAGTGTCATTCGCCAGGGCATCGAATTCGACCGTATCGGCAGGCGTGTGGCCTACCACTTCCTGCGCCGCCATCCCGGCGACGTGACCGATCCGGGCCTCTCCGGCGAGACAGTGCGGGTGCCGGCGTCCGAGGTCATCCACGTGATCGATCCGGTCGATGCGGGGCAGTTGCGCGGGATTTCCCGCTTCGCGCCGGGCATCGTGAAGCTATTCCTGCTCGACCAGTACGACGATGCCGAGCTCGACCGGAAGAAGGTCGCGGCGATGCATGCGCTCTTCATCACCACGCCGGCGCCGGCGGAGCCCTTCGACATTGCCGAGAGCGACGAAGGCGGCGAGCGGACGATGGATCTGCAGCCCGGCCAGATCGTCATGCTGGAGCCGGGCGAAGAGGTGCAGACCTCGGCGCCGGCGGATGTCGGCCAGACCTACGAGCCGTTCCAGTACCGCACGCTGCTGCAGGTCTCGGCGGCGCTCGGCATTCCGTATGCGTATCTGTCGAACGACATGCTGAAGGCGAACTACTCGAACTCGCGGCTCGCGCTCCTCGAGTTTCGCCGCCGCATTGAGGCCTACCAGCACTCGGTCATGGTCTGGCAGATCTGTCGACGGGTCTGGGCGCGATGGCTCGATACGGCGGTCATGGCGGGCGCGATTGCCTTGCCCGATTACGAACAGAAGAGGCGCATTTATCTCGGCTGTTCCTGGTTGCCGCCCAAATGGGACTGGGTCGATCCGCTGAAGGACGCGCGCGCCGAGATCGAACAGATCGAGGCGGGGCTGAAGAGCCGGACGCAGGCGCTCGCCGAGCGCGGCTATGACGCCGATCAGGTCGATGCCGAGATTGCTGCGGACCGTGCGCGAGAGCGTCAGCTTGGCCTCTCCTTCGGCAGCGCATCCTCCGACCCCACGCTGCTGAACGATGCTCAGGCAGCACCAGCGGACAACCAGGCGAACGTCGCCGCCGACTGAGGTTTTCATGACGCGATTGAATCCGCTGATCACCCGGCTCGGCGGCCGGCCCTTGGCGATCGCCCCGCGAGCGCTCGACGGCCTGCTCGCCGCCGGCCCAATGCTCGATACACGCCAGGCCATGCATACGGCCCGCGATGCGCCGCCGGTGGCGAGCCATTCCGTTACCGGTCCCGGCATCGCCGTGGTGCCGATCCTCGGACCGTTGGTGACGCGTGGCGACTGGCTCACCAGTCTTCTGGGCGCCAGCGACTATGGCGAGATCGCCTCCGCCGTGGAAGCCGCGCTGGCCGATCCTTCTGTGCGGGCCGTGTTGTTGGAGATCGACTCGCCGGGCGGCGAGGTCGGCGGTCTCTTCGACCTGGTCGATCTCCTCGTGTCGTTGCGCCAGGATGCGCAGAAGCCGCTCTGGGCCGTCGCGAGCGAAAGCGCGCTGTCGGCTGCCTTTGCCATCGCCAGTGTGGCGGACCGCCTTTACGTCACCCGGACGGCGGAGGTCGGATCCATTGGTGTCGTCGCCATCCATGTCGACGAGAGCGTCGCCGACGTCATGGCCGGCCTCAAATGGACGCTCGTTCACGCGGGCGACCGCAAGATCGAGGGCAATGCCCACGAGCCGCTCTCGGATACGGCGTTGTCGGCGATCCAGGCGGATGTCGACGCGCTCCATGCCGACCTCGTCACCCTGGTGGCGCGCAATCGGAACATGAGTCCCGACGCCGTGCGCGCCACCGAAGCCGCGATCTATCGGGGTCAGCGCGGCATAGACGCCGGCCTGGCCGACAAGCTCGGCACTGTCGATCTCGCTCTTGTGGATCTCGCCCGGGCGCTGGACCCGCCAAGCCTCATCACGGGCGCACCGCAACGCGCCCGCGCTCATCAACCTTCAAGGAGAAAGACCGCAATGACAGTAAAACCCGACCTCAACCCGGCTGCCGAAGACGCGGCTGTCGAAGAGACGAACGCGTCCGATCCGGAAACTCTCGGAACGCCGCAACCAGCGGCGCCCGCCGTGCCGCCGGAGGCGACGGAGGCGACGGAGGCGCAGACGCATCAAACGGCCGAGCGGCTGCGCGCCGAATATGCGGAGATCGCCGCCATCGCCGCCCAAGGCGCCCGGCTGGGCGTCGCCATCGACGCCGCCGACGCCATGGCGAAGGGAGTGGCGCCTCATGCGCTGCGAAGCTCCATCCTCGACGCCCTCGCGGCACGCGCCGAGGCGAGCTCTGTCGTCGCCGTGGCGCCGTCACCGGCCGGCTCGCCAGCATCGAACGGCGGCGAAAGCCCCATCGTGCGTCGTGCGCGTGAGCGCGCCTCTGCCAACCGCAGCTGACGACAAGGAGGATCATCATGACCGTTCTCACCATGTCGCCGACCCTTGGCGACCTGCTCAAATACGAGATCAATGCGAGCTACTGCCGCGAGGCTGTGACCCTCAAGGCTGGCACGAACTACGCGCTCGGATCCGCCCTCGGCCGGATCACCGCGTCGGGCAAGTACCGCCTGTCGCCGGACGCCGAGGTTCTCGGAGACGAGGGTGCGGAGGTCGCAACGGCCGTCCTGATCGAGGCGGTCGACGCAACGGCCGGCGACAGGACCGGGCTCGTGGTTGCCCGCGGCCCGGCGATCGTCTCCAAGGCGGCGCTCGTCTTCGACGCCTCCGTCGATGACGCGGCCAAGACGGCCGTCAAGCACGCCGAGCTGAGCTCTGCCGGCATCGTGCCACGCGACACCGCCTGATCCACGCTCGTCAGACCCAACCCGTCACCGGCTCCGAGGTGTCCGCCTTCGGGGCCTTTTTCATGCCCGTTCCATCCCAAGGAGACCCGACATCATGGTCGCCATGATCAACCCGTTCGACGCGGGCGGCTACTCGCTCGCCGAGATGACCCAGGCCATCAACATCCTGCCCAACGTCTACACCCGGCTCGGGCAGATGGGCCTGTTCCGCTTCGAGGGCGTAACCCAGCGCTCCGTCGTCATCGAGCAGGCCGAGGGCGTGCTCAACCTCCTGCCGACCGTGCCGCTCGGCGGCCCCGCCACCGTCGCCAACCGCGACACGCGCTCCATGCGCTCCTTCACCGTGCCGTGGATCCCCCACGACGACGTGATCACGCCGCAGGACATCCAGGGCGTGCGCGGCTTCGGCGTCGCCGACGCCGCCGATCCGCTCGCCACCGTCATGGAGCGCAAGCTCACCCGCATGCGGGTCAAACACGCCCAGACGCGCGAGTACATGGAGGTCAACGCGCTGCGCGGCATCGTCAAGGACGGCGCTGGCACGACGCTCTACAACTACTTCACCGAGTTCGGGCTGGCGCAGCTGGAGACGGACTTCGTGCTCGGCACCGCCGGCACCCAGGTCCAGGGCAAGGTGCGCGACGTTCTGCGCAAAGTCGAGACCGAGCTCAAGGGCGAGACCATGACCGGTGTGCTCGCTCTCGTCAGCCCTGAGTTCTTCGACAAGCTGATCGGTCATGCCAAGGTCGAGGAGGCCTACAAGTACTTTTCCTCGACCGGGGCGCAGCCGCTGCGCGAGGACACCCGCCGGCGCTTTCCCTTCGCCGGCATCCTGTTCGAGGAGTACAACGCCACCGTCACGCTCTCGACAGGCGCCACCGAGACGCTGATCCCGGCCGGCGAGGGCAT
>CAUJJI010000120.1 GCA_963205265.1 Pseudomonadota bacterium | reverse complement strand
CCGACCCGCCGACGCCTCGCACCGCAGGGCTCGCAACCAGCCAAGCCTGTCGTGCCAGGCAAACCACAAGCGCCGGCCGTCCCGTGCGTGTGTTTCCTTCCCCGGCGCAAGCCCGCATTCGCCAGCGGGGGTGAAGCTGTGTCCAGCGTAAAGATCCTCCCCCGTAGGGGGAGGATCTTGTAGCCCCCCTACAACCCCTTGCCGTAGATGAGATACTCCCGGTTCACCTTGCTCTCGATGGCTTCGGCGATCGCGACCATGCCCTGGTTGTCTTCCAGGATCCAGCCGATCTCGGCCGTCGTGGCGTCGTAGTCGGCGATGGCCGAGCGGCGGATGTATTCGATCATCATGAAGGCCAGCTGGCTGGCCAGGCGCGAGCTTTGCAGCTTCTTGACCACGCCCATCAGCGGTACGCGCATGCGCGAGGCCTTGGGGCGCATCGTCCATCTGAGCAGCTTGAGGAAGTTGAACGGGAACAGCTTGCCGCCGAACGGCTTGATCACCTGGTTCATGTCGGGGAAAGTCAGCATGAAGGCCACCGGCTCGCCGTCGACTTCGGCGATGCGCAGCAGGTCCTCGCGGATGATCGGCTTCATCTTCTTCGAAACGTAGGCGATCTCGCTGTCGGTGATCGGCACGAATCCCCAGTTCTGCGACCAGGCATCGTTGAGGATGCGGAACACCAGGTCGGCTTCTTCCTTGAAGCGGCTGCGGTCGGCCTGGCGGATGCGGATGCGCGGGTTCTTCTCGCCCGAGGCGATGATGCGCTGGATCAGCGCCGGGAACGGACCGATCTCGAGGTCGAAGGTCAGCAGCCGCTTGGCGATGTGGTAGCCGCGCGCCTCGATCCACGGCTGGTAGCGTGGCGAATGGTGGCCCATCAGGATCACCGGATCGTGGTCATGGCCTTTCACCAGCAGGCCGGGCTCGTCCCAGATCGACAGGCTGATCGGGGCGAGGACCCGCGTCATGCCCTTGGCCCGCAGCCAGTCCTCGGCGGCGGCGATCAGCGCCGCGGCGGTCTCCGCGTCCTCGGCCTCGAACATGCCCCAGTTGCCGGTACCGGGACCCATGCCCTGCTCGGGCGGGAGCGTCCAGGCCAGGCGGTCGAAGTGCGCCGAGATGCGCCCGGTCGCGCGCCCGTCGCGGCGGGCGAGGAACAGCTGGACTTCGGCATGTTCGAAGAAGGGATTCCTCGCCGGGTCGAGCATCTCGGCGACGTCGGCCTTCAGCGGCGGCACCCAGTGGGGGTCTCCGGCATTGAGGCGATAGGCAAGGTCGACGAATTCCTTGCGCTCGCGCTTGCTCGCCACCGGCGTGACCGTGACCCCGCTCATCGTCGCATCCCCCCGGTGGCCGAGATCAGTCGGCTTCGTTCCTGCCCATGGTCCGCCGCCGCGGATGGCCGCTGGCGATGCCGCCGGACAGTTCCTTTACCCAGGGATAGCGGACCGCGATCTCTTCGGTATAGCCGAGATTGAAGACGGTGGGGCTGCGGTCGGGCCGGTCCTTCTTCTCGTAGTAGGTGCCGAGGATGCGGTCCCAGACGTAGTTGGTGATGCCGAAGTTGCCGTCCTCGTCGAAATAGTGGTGCTCGTTGTGGCGTTGCTTCATCAGCTGCACCCACTTCCACTTCGGCTTGAACGAGAGGTGCTGGATGCAGTGCATGAACTCGTAGTAGCAGGTGGTCAGGATGCCCGTCGCGAAAGAGGCGAAGGCCCCGCCGGTGCCGCCGATCAGCCAGCCGAGCGGCAAGGTCGCCATGGCGATGGTCGGCAGCGTGGTGTGCAGCGCGCCGAACAGCACTTCGAGGTGGTTGGGATCCTGGTGGTGGTCGTAGTGGATGCGCTTCCAGGTCGGCGACAGCCACTTGATCTTGTACATCCACTGGCCGTGCAGGATGTACTGGTGCAGCAGGTGCCAGACCAGCGGATAGACCAGCATCGCCGCGCCGACCGCCGCCAGCGCCTGCAGCGGCGGCGTCGGGTTCAGTACGAAGCCGAGCACGCAGAGCGCCGCGACGGCGAGATAGACGACGATCGTGTAATGCTGGAAATAGGCGCGGACCAGCTCGCCCAAGGTCATGCGATCGAGGAAATGCGACCGCTTCCAGAAGGGAAGTTGGCTTTGATCGACGGACGATTGCGACACGGGGTGCTTCCTGTAGTGGCTCGGCGGGAGCGGTGCCGAGGATTACCAGACTTGGTTACGCCGCGCCATAAGCGCAAGTTTGCGGCGGCATTGGGGCGGGAACGCGCGATGAAAGCATAAAGCTGCTCCCCTGGGAGGAGCAGAGCCGAGGAACCCGCTACTCCTCGGTCCGGACGAGCACTGCCTCGCCGATCATCGCGAACAGCAGGAACGGCGCCCAGGCAGCGATCAGCGGCGGGTAGCCGCCGAAGTTGCCCATGGCGAGCGCGGCATTGTCGACGACGAAATAGGCGAAGCCCAGCGCCATGCCGATCACCGCGCGGATCAGCAGCTGGCCCGATCGGGCGAGGCCGAAAGCGGCGACGGCACCCAGCAGCGGCATCAGCACCGCCGAGAGCGGCCCCGACAGCTTGTGCCACCAGGCGCCCTCCAGCTCGGTCGTGCGGCGCCCGGCGGCCTTCAGCGCCGCGATCGAGCGCGACAGTTCGAAGATGTCCTGCGAATCGGCGTCGACCTTGCTGATCTCCACTTCGCGCGGCCCCAGGTTCGGGGCGACGACCAGCGGGCCGAGGCGCTGCGAGGTCGCGGTCTTCACGTCGAAGCGCACCGGCGCTTCGAGCCGCCAGCCGCTGCCGGTGAAAGCCGCCCGCTCGCTCTTGTACTGCTCGACGATCATGCCGTTGCGGTCGCGCCGGTACCAGGTGACGCCGTGCATGACCATCGCCTTGCCGGCGCCGGACACCGTCGTCGCCAGCAGGATGTTGTCGCCGTCGCGCAGGTAGACGTTGCTGCGCACGCCCGAGCTTTCGGGGATCGGGCCGTAGTCGACGTCGGCCCAGGCATCGAGCGTGGCGGTCGCGCGGGTGACGATGCGCTCGTTGAACAGCAGGCTGAAGCCGGCGACGACCAGCGCGGTCAGGATCAGCGGGGCGAGCACCTGGTGCGCGGAAAGCCCGGCCGCCTTCATCGCGACCACCTCGCTGTTCTGGTTGAGCGTCGCCAGAGTGATGATCGTTGCCAGCAGCACCGAATAGGGCAGGAAGCGGGCGATCAGCTGCGGCGCGCGCAGGCTGACGTAGCGCAGCAGCTCGGCCTCGCCGTTGCCGGGATAGCCCAGGATGTCGCCGCTCTGGCCCAGCAGGTCGAGCAGCTGCAGCACCAGCACCAGCATGAACAGCACGGCGACGATCCGCGTGACGAACAGCCGGGCAAGGTACAGCGTCAGGGTGCGCGAGGGGAAGAATTCGAGCTGCATCGCCGGCCCGCCCTATTCCGCCGCGGCCGACAGCAGCGGCGTGCGCCGGTGCCGGGCGAGCAGCGACTTCAGCCGCTTGACGATAAATTCCGAGCCGCGTTCGAGCCAGCCGATCGCCTGGCCGCCGGGCACGTAGGCGACGCGATAGTACATCCACAGGATCAGTGCCGAAAAGACGAAGAACGGCCCCCACAGCGCGAGGATCGGATCGATCCGGCCCAGCGCGGCGACGTCCTGCCCGTACTGGTTCACCTTGTGATAGGCGACGACCATGACGATCGAGACGAACAGGCCGAGCGCCGAGGTCGAGCGCTTGGGCGGGATCGCCAGCGCGACGGCAAGCAGCGGCAACAGCAGCATCATGATGACCTCGACCATGCGGTAGTTGAAATTGGCCTGGCTGGCGACCCGCTCGGACTGCGGCAGGTTGTCGCTCCAGCCGATGCGCAGCAGCTCGGGCAGGATATATTCGCGGTCCTTGCCGCCGCGCTCGCGGAACTTCTCGATCGCCGGGAGGACGATCGGCAAGTCGTGCCGGGTGAAGCTCAGCACGCGGGGGCTGCCCTTGCGCGTTTCCTGGACGATCTGGCCGTTCATCAGCCGCAGGATGATGGTGTCGGGCTGGTCGCGCAGCGCCAGGAAGCGGCCCTCCTGGGCGGAGATCGACAGGACCTGGCCCTTGCTGTCGGCGACGCGAGCGAAGATGCCGATCAGCTGCCGGCCCTCTTCGCGGCTCTCCTCGATGCGCAGCGCCATGCGGTCCTTGAGCGTGGTGAACTCGCCGACCTTGATCGAGGCGCCGAGCGCGCCCGAATGCAGTTCGAACTGCAGCTGCTCGTAATAGTAGCGCGCCAGCGGCTGGAGATAGCCGACGATGGCGAAGTTGAGGCAGGCGAGCGCGACGGTGATCAGGTAGGGCACCCGCAGCAGCCGCGTGTAGCTGAGCCCCACCGCTCGCAGCACGTCGAGCTCGCTGGTCGTCGCCAGCTTGCGGAAGGCGAGCAGGATGCCCAGCATCAGCCCCAGCGGGATCGCCAGGCTGGCATATTCGGGCAGGAGGTTGGCCAGCATCTTGAAGACGACGCTGACTGGCCCGCCCTCGGTCGCGACGAAGTCGAACAGCCGCAGCATCTTGTCGAGGATCAGCAGCGAGGCGGCGAGCACGAAGATCGCCAGCATCGGCATCAGCACCAGCCGGAAGATGTATCGGTCGATGGCGGTCAGGAATTTCAAGGGTGCCGTCCGGGTTGCTGCCTGCCGCCACCCCTATCGCGGCCAGGCCACCGGCGGAAGGAGATTTCGCGCCGTCGCGCCGGGCGGGCTCAGGCCTTCTCCAGCGTGCACTGCAGCGGGTGCTGGTTCTGGCGGGCGAAATCCATCACCTGGTTCACCTTGGTCTCGGCGATTTCGTAGGGGAAGATGCCGCAGACGCCGACGCCCTTCTGGTGGACGTGGAGCATCACTCGCGTCGCCTGCTCGAGGTCCATGTGGAAGAAGCGCTTGAGGACCATCACGACGAATTCCATCGGCGTATAGTCGTCGTTGAGCATCAGCACCTTGAACTGGCTGGGCTTCTTCGGCTTGGCGCGGGTCTTGGTGGCGAGGCCCACCTGTTCCTTGCCGCCGCCGCCACCTTCGTCCTCGCCGGCGGCGCGAATCCGCGGGCCGGAGAAGGAATCGGCAAGAGTCTTGGGCACGTGCATGGCTGACAGGATATCGCAAGCCGGGGTCGATCGACAAGAGATCGCTTTACCTGCGGCGCAATCCCGGCACGGGCGGGCGGTATGGGCGCGCGGCAGAGGCAGCGAAAGCCTGCTCCCCGGCCTGCGCCGGGGAGCAGCTTCCTGCGCCGCTTCAGGCTGCCTTCTTGATCTTCTCGACCGCAAGGGCGAAGCGGCCCGAGATCGGCGCGAAGCTGTCGCTGGCGAGCTTCATCATCGCTTCGCCGTTCTTCGTGCCGAGCTTGACGGCGTTGTCGAGATTGCGGCGCAGGATGTCGGTCTGCAACTTCAGCAGCTCGCCCGGCGACTTGACCGCCGAGAGTTGCTTCACGTCGCCGGTCACGGTCTCGAGCGCCGACTTGCCCTCGGCCATCATGGTCGAGCCCATGCCCTGCATGCCGGCGGCGAGGATCTTGCCCGATTCGACCAGGGCCTCGACGTTGCCTTTGGCGAACTCGGCATATTCGCCGAACATCGCGCTGCCCTTCTCGAAGGCCTGCTTGGCCTTGGTCTGGGTCTCGGCGGCGGCCTTCTGGACGCCGGCGACGAATTCGTTGGTCTTATCCATGGATTTTTCCTTGGGCTGGGGGGCAGTGGAAGTCTTGAGCGCGGCGGCGGGCTTCGGCTTGGCGGCCGCCTTCTTGGCCGGTTTTGCGATCGTCTTGGGGGCGATCGTCTTGGCAGCGGCGGGCTTGGGAGCGGCGGGCTTGGCCTTTGCCGCAGGCAGCCGGGCCGGCTTGCTCGCCTTGGCGACCGCAGGCGTCCGGGCCTTGGTCTTGCGGGGCTTCGTCTGGCGCGGCTTCGTCTGGCGCGGCTTGGGCAAATCGGGCGCGACCGGCGCGGCGGCGGCGGCTTTCGCGGCGCGCTTGGCCTTGGCGGGGAATTCGACCGGCGGCGGAGCAGGTACTTCGGCCACTTCGGGGGCCGCGGTGGGCTTCGCAGCCGGCGCTTCGGGCTCGGCCTTCAGCGGCAGCGCTTCGGCGGCTGCGGCGTAGGCCTCTTCGGCGGAATCGCCGCTGGTGGAGATGACGTCATCGGCCATGCGAAAGGTTTCCTCGCGATCCACGGCTGGATGCCGGGATTATGTTGCGCTGCAAAATAGCTCCCCCCGGCTCGCGGAGCAAGCGGAATTGTGCAGTGCAACATTGCTGTCGGAAACGGACGTGCCGGAGGTCAGCGCGTCATCACGTAGCGGCCGGGGGCATCCTCGATCACGCGGTCGCCTTTCGCGCCCGGCCGGCGCTTGCCGGTGGCGGGGACTTGCGCAGGATCGCGGGCGCGCAGCCAGTCGATCCAGTCGGGCCACCAGCTGCCCGGATGCTCGGTGGCGCCGGCGACGAATTCGTCGAGCGTGGCGGCCGGCGCCTCGTTGGTCCAGTACTGGTACTTCCTGGCCGCCGGCGGATTGACCACGCCGGCGATGTGGCCCGAGCCGGCCAGCACGAAGCGGCAGGGACCGCCGAGGTGCCGGGTCAGCTTCCAGACGCTTTGCGGCGGCGCGATGTGATCCTCGCGCCCGGCCTGGATATAGCTCGGCGTGGCGATCAGCCCGAGGTCGATCGGCGTGCCGCCCACCGACAGCGCATCGGGCACCACCAGCAGGTTGTCGCGGTAGAGATCGCGCAGGTAGTCCTGGTGCCACTTGATCGGCAGGTTGGTGACGTCGCCGTTCCAGTGCAGCAGGTCGAAGGCCGGATAGTCCTCGCCGAGCAGGTAGTTCTTGACCACGTAGTCCCAGATCAGGTCGTTGTCGCGCAGCAGGTTGAACGTCGCGGCCATGTAGCGCCCGTCGAGGTAGCCTTCGGCCGCCAGGCAGCCCATGGCGCCGATCTGCTGGTCGTCGACGAAGTGCTTGAGGTCGCCGGCCTCGGTGAAGTCGACCTGGGCGGTGAAGAAGGTCGCGCTCGCGATCTTGTCCGCTTCGCCCCGGCGGGCGAGCACGGCCAGCGTCGCCGCCAGCGTCGTGCCGGCGACGCAATAGCCGATGGCATGGACCGCCGGCACGCCGAGCCGGCTGCGGACAGTGTCGACGGCGTCGATCTGCGCCGCGACGTAATCGTCCCAGACCACATCCGCCATCGTCGCGTCGGCCGATTTCCAGGAGACCACGAAGACGGTCACCCCCTGCTCCACCGCCCAGCGCACGAAGCTCTTCTTCGTGTTGAGGTCGAGGATGTAGAAGCGGTTGATCCACGGCGGGATCACCACCAGCGGCGTCGCCAG
>CAUJJI010000119.1 GCA_963205265.1 Pseudomonadota bacterium | reverse complement strand
CCGGGGACGACGGGGTTTGTTCGCCTCCCACACTCCACCCCCGTCATGCTGAACTTGTTTCAGCACCCATTTCTCCCCAAGCCCCGAAGCTCGCAAGCAAAACGCAACGGCGCCGTTGCCCGTCCATGCAAAGCTCCGGCGCCTCGAGGTGGAATGGGCCCTGAAACGAGTTCAGGGTGACGAATATGTGGCGTCCGGCCCAGATCACAGCGATCCCGGGTCAAGCCCGGGACGACGAGCAGGCGCGGCCTTACAGCTTCATCACCCAGCCGTGCGGATCGGGAGCCTCGCCGCGCTGGATTGCGACCAGGCGGTTCTTGAGCTTCTGGGTGAGCTGGCCGGGGCCGCCGGTGCCGATGGTGAATTCGCCGTCGCGGCCGGCGACCTTGCCGACCGGCGTGACCACCGCCGCAGTGCCGCAGGCGAAGGTTTCGACGAGGCGGCCGGACTTCGCATCGTCGCGCCACTGGTCGAGGCTGTAGCGTTCCTCGCGCACGGTCAGGCCTTCGTCGCGGGCCAGCGCCAGCAGGCTGTCGCGCGTGATGCCGGGGAGGATGGTGCCGGTCAGCGCGGGCGTGACCAGCGAGCCGTCGGCGAAGACGAAATAGAGGTTCATGCCGCCCAGCTCCTCGATCCACCGGTGCTCGGCGGCGTCGAGGAAGACGACCTGGTCGTGCCCGCGCTCGATCGCTTCGGCCTGCGGGACCAGGCTGGCGGCGTAGTTGCCGCCGCACTTGGCGGCGCCGGTGCCGCCGGGCGCGGCGCGGGTATAGTCGCTGACCCAGATCGACACCGCCGGGGCGCCGGACTTGAAGTAGTTCCCGGCCGGGCTGGCGATGACGAGGTAGCGGTACTGCTTGGCCGGCCGCACGCCGAGGAAGGCTTCGGAAGCGAACATGAAGGGGCGCAGGTAGAGCGACCCGCCTTCGACCGTCGGCAGCCAGTCGCGATCGGCGGCGACCAGCTGGCGGACCGATTCGATGAACAGCTCCTCGGGCAGCTCGGGCATGGCGAGGCGGCGGGCCGACTGGTTGAAGCGCGCGGCATTGGCTTCGGGCCGGAACAGGGCGATGCTGCCGTCGGACTGGCTGTAGGCCTTCAGCCCTTCGAAGATTTCCTGAGCATAGTGCAGGACCGCGGCCGCCGGATCGAGCAGGATCGGCCCGCGCGGGCCGACCACGGCGTCGTGCCAGCCGCGCTGCTCGTCCCATTCGATCGAGACCATGTGATCGGAGAAGCTGGTGCCGAAGCCGGGATTGGCCAGGATCTGCGCCCGCGCTTGCGGCGAGGTCGGAGCGGGGTGCAGCTGGCGCGTGAACTGGATCTTCGCATCGGCGACCGTTGCCATGGATGGGCCTTCCCTCGTTAGTCCGTCGTTCTTGAACGAAAATTACAGGCGTGGCGATTTAAAAGAAATAAATGGAAAGTGCAATTCCTGCACCTGGGATTAGGGGGATTCGTCCGCCGAGGAAAGGGGGCAGCCGCAGGGGGAAGATCCAGATATGAGAAGGGCCGCACCGGCAATCGGTACGGCCCTTCGCATGGTCAGCGGCCGGAAGTGCCGCCCACGAAGCCTCTATCGCTTACCTCGAAAGCTTCAGCGATAATGCCTCGCGACGGATTTTGCCGACCTCTCTGCTGAACCATGAGACATCGGTCACCTCCTTTCGCGCTGTTGAGCCAAGACACCGCTTTCGCGGCTGGGGCGGCTGGCCCTCCCAGGGTTGCCCGCCTTGCTGCAATATGTGGCTCATCGGGCCGTGCACAACAAGACTTGCATTGATAATTTTCCACGCCATTATCGGCGCTTCGGCCTGGTGACGGCGGGCCTTTGCGAAGCGGTTCGCCGCTGTTTCGCGGCACCCTGCAATGCCTATCGGCAATCCTCGACGACGCGGCTCACTTCGGGCCAGCTCGGCACGTAGAGCGTCGGCATTCCGGCGGTTTCCACGGCGAAGCGGCCGCGGCTGAAGGCGATGGCGTCGAGCAGGCGGTCGCTGCCGGAAAAGCTTGCCGTCAGGCTGGGCGGCGGGCCGGGCAGGGCCGTCGCGGAAAGCTGGCGCGTGGTGCTCGACGTGAGCACGGTGAGCGGCACGGCCTCTTCGCCGCTGCCGCCGGGGCGCGACAGGGACACGGTGCGGCGGGCGATGTCGCAGCGCAGGACCAGCAGGCCATTGCCGAAGCGCGCGACCGACTGGCCGCCTTCCATGCTCCAGCGCCAGTCGCCGGGCGTGATCGGCACGTCGCGCCAGTCGGCCCGCGGCACCGGCGGGGGCAGCGGCCGGGACGGGCGCGGCGCGGGCGCAGGCGCCGGGGCAGGGGGCGGCACGACCTGCCGCTCGGCGCAGGATCCGGCCAGAATCGGCAGCGCGGCTGCAGCGATCGTCGTGAGAATGCGCGAACCGCGATTTGCCTTCATCGCTTCCCTATGGAATCACCGTGCATTCTTCTCAACCCCGAAGGTCGATGACCGGCTCTGCAAAACCCCGTCCGGCCGCGAAGATCCGCATCGACCAGCTGCTGGTCGAGCGCGGGCTCGCCGAAAGCCGCGCGCGGGCGCAGGCGCTCATCCTGGCGGGGCTGGTGTTCTCGGGCGAGACGAAGATCGCCAAGGCCGGCCAGACGCTGCCCGCCGACGCGCCGGTCGAAGTGCGCGGGCGCGATCATCCCTGGGTTTCGCGCGGCGGCATCAAGCTGGCCCATGCGCTCGCGCATTTCGGGCTCGACCCGGCCGGCGCCACGGCGATGGACATCGGCAGCTCGACCGGCGGCTTCACCGACGTGCTGCTGAGCCACGGTGCCGTCCGCGTCTTCGCGGTCGATTCGGGGACCAACCAGCTCGCCTGGAAGCTGCGCCAGGACCCGCGGGTGACCGTGCTCGAACAGACCAGCGCCCGCCTGCTGACGCCGCAGCTGATCGATGCGCCTTGCGGCTGGGTGGTCTGCGACGCCAGCTTCATCTCGCTAGCCAAGGTACTGGAGGTGCCGCTGCGACTGGCCGCGCCGCAGTGCCAGCTCGTCGCGCTGATCAAGCCGCAGTTCGAAGTCGGCCGTGCCGAAGTGGGCAAGGGCGGCGTGGTCCGCGATCCGGCCCTGCATGCGCGCGTCTGCGCCGAGGTCTCCGGCTGGCTGGCGGCAGATGGCTGGACCGTGCAGGGCGTGGTCGAAAGCCCGATCAAGGGTCCGGAAGGCAATATCGAGTTCCTGATCGCCGCCAGACGGGGATAAACCCGCACATTTCCTTGATCCGCCCCATTGCCAGCACCCCGTCACTCCGTAAAAACACCTGGACGCAAACGATTCGGGGATGTTCCGTCCAATGTCCGAGCTTGCCTCCCAAGGTCAGCTGCGCATGAGCCTGGTTCGCTGGGCTCTCGTCCTGATACCGGGAATCCTCCTGCTCGGGATCCTGTCGGGAGCGCTTGCGGGCAGCGGCCCGGACAATCCCTGGTTCGCCGCGCTGGAAAAGCCGTCGCTCTATCCGCCGCCGCAGACCTTCGGGATCGTCTGGACCGTGCTCTACATCCTGATGGGCCTGGCGCTGGCGATGATCGTCTGCGCTCCGGGAGCGGCGGGACGCAACGCCGCGCTGGCCGCTTTCGCCGTGCAGCTGGCGCTGAACCTGGCCTGGTCGCCGCTGTTCTTCGCGGCGCACCAGATCACCGGCGCTCTGGTCCTGCTGCTCGCGCTCGACGTCGCGGTGGTAGTGATGATCGTGCTGTTCCGCCGCGTGCGAGGGCTCGCCGCGCTGCTGCTGGTGCCCTACCTGGCCTGGGCGCTGTTCGCCACCTACCTCAACTGGGAACTGCGCACGGCCAATCCCAATGCCGACGGCCAGGAAGTGTCGGGCGCGGTCACGCGCGTGCAGTTCTAGTTCGCGCCCGGGCTCTTGCGCAGTCGAATGGCCGGGTCCATCTAGCCGCCATGCAAAGCGAAAACCCCCTGCTCGCCGACTTCGTCAAGCTGATGAACAGCGCCGCCGGCACGCTCGCCGGAATGACTCGCGAAGCGCGCGACAATGCGCGCGAGAAGTTCCGCGAGACGATGGGCGGCCTCGATTTCGTCAGCCGCGAGGAATTCGACGCGGTCAAGGCCCTCGCCGCCAAGGCCCGCAGCGAGGCCGAGGAGCTGAAGGCGCGAGTCGAGGCGCTCGAGGCGAAGTTGAACGAGAAGTAGCTCTTGGATCCTCCCCCAGAGGGGGAGGGGGACCGCCGGCTGCGCGCTGCCACCTCCCTTGCCAGGGGAGGATCTTTGTCCCGACTTCTTGCCCCACTCCCCGTTTCCCGCCACACCCCCGCCATGCACATCCGCGCGCCCGCCATCGTCTGCGCCAGCCGGCCGCACGGGGAGACCGCGGTCATTGCCCGGCTGCTGACCGCCGATCACGGCCTCGTCGCCGGCTATGTCGCGGGCGGCCGGGGCAGGGAGCTGCGGCCGGTGCTGATCCCGGGCAATCTCGTCGAGGCGGAGCTGCGGGCGCGGTCGGAGAGCCAGCTGCCTTTTGCCCGGCTGGAACTGCTGCAGAGCCGCGGGCCCTGGCTGGGCGAGCCGCTGCAAGCCGCGGCGATCACCTGGGTGACGGCGCTCACCGCCACCGCCTTGCCCGAGCGGCAGCCCTATCCCGCGCTCCATGCCGCGCTCGGCGCGCTGCTCGAGGCGATCTGCGTCGCGCCCTCGGCGCGCGGCTGGGCGACGGCGTTGCTGGCCTACGAAGTGCTGCTGCTGCGCGAGCTCGGCTACGGCAGCGAGGCCGGGCAGCCCGAGGCCGGCGACTGGCCGGAGACCCTGCGCCTGTTCGATCGCCTGGGCCGCGAGCTGGAGCGCTATCCGCTTGCCGATCGCCGCGCCGATGTTATGGGGGCGCGCGTCATGCTGCGCGAGCGGCTGGCGCGGATCGAGGGCGATTGAACGCCCGCCAAGGCAGGATGGTCGATGAAGATTGCGGTTTTCGCCGGTGACGGGATCGGGCCCGAGGTCACGCAGGAAGCGGTTCGGGTGCTGGAAGCGCTGGGGCTGCCCGATCTCGAGCTGATCGCCGGCGACGTCGGTGCCGCCGCCTGGCGCAAGCACGGCCATCCGTTGCCCGAAGCGACGCTGGAGATCGCGCGCTCGGTCGGCGGCATCCTGTTCGGCGCGGTCGGCGATTTCGAATGCGACACGCTCGAGCGCCATCTCCGGCCCGAACAGGCGATTCTCGGCCTGCGCAAGGAGCTGGGCCTGTTCGCCAACCTGCGTCCGGCCCGGGTCTTCGCCGGCCTGGAAGACCTGACGACGCTGCGCCCGGAAGTGGCCGCCGCGATCGACCTGCTGATCGTGCGCGAGCTGAACGGCGACGTCTATTTCGGCGAGAAGGGCATGCGCATGACGCCCGACGGCCGCCGCAAGGGCTACGACGTCATGTCCTATGCCGAGGACGAGGTGCGGCGCATCGCCCACGTGGGTTTCCGCGCGGCGATGGGGCGGGGTAAGAAGCTGTGCTCGGTCGACAAGGCCAACGTGCTCGAGACCTCGCAGCTGTGGCGCGACGTGGTGATCGAGGTGGCTGCAGAATACCCGCAGGTCGAACTCAGCCACATGTACGTCGACAACTGCGCGATGCAGCTGGTCAAGAACCCCGGCCAGTTCGACGTCATCGTCACCGGCAACCTGTTCGGCGACATCCTGTCCGACCAGGCGAGCATGTGCGTCGGCTCGATCGGGCTGCTGGCCTCGGCCTCGCTGTCCGAAGGCACGCTCGGCCTCTACGAGCCGATCCACGGCAGCGCGCCGGACATCGCCGGCAAGGGCATTGCCAACCCGATGGCGACGATCCTCTCGGCCGCCATGCTGCTGCGCCACAGCTTCGGCCTGGAAGCGCAGGCGGTGCGGATCGAGACGGCGGTGAGCAAGGCGCTGGCCGACGGCATCCGCGGCGGCGACCTCGGCGGCAGTGCCGGCACGCGCGAGATCGGCGACGCGGTGCTGGCGCGGCTCTGACTCTGTTGGCGCTATGTTCATCTTTTGCCGCTAGCGCGCGAGGGCGATGGAAGTGACGCAACACGAGCGAACCCCAGCCGTCGAGGCGCCGTTGCGGCCGCTGCAGCTGGCCGTGGTCCTGCCCACGTTCAACGAGCGCGCCAATCTCGCGCCGCTGGTCGAACGGCTCGATGCGGCGCTGGCCGGCATCGCCTGGGAAGCGATCATCGTCGACGACAACAGCCCCGACGGCACCGCCGACGAAGCGCGCGCGATTTCGCAGCGCGATCCCAGGATCAGGGTCATCCAGCGGATCGGCCGGCGCGGCCTCGCCTCGGCGGTGATCGAGGGCATGCTTTCGACCGCTTCGCCGGTGGTCGCCGTGATGGACGCCGACCACCAGCACGATCCCAGGCTGCTGCCGCAGATGCTGGCGGCGGTGAGCGGCGGGGACTACGACGTCGCCGTGGCTTCGCGCTTTGCCGAAGGCGCCAGCACCGAGGCCTGGGGCCGGCCCGACCGGGTCAAGGCATCGGGCGTCGCCAATGCGCTGGCCCGCCGGCTCACCGGCGTCGAGCTGACCGATCCGATGAGCGGCTACTTCATGCTGCGCACCGAAACCCTGCGCGCCGATGCGCATCGCCTGTCGGGTGTCGGCTTCAAGATCCTGCTCGACATCCTCGCCACTGTCGACACGCCGCTGCGCGTCAAGGAATTCCCGCTCGACTTCGCGGCGCGCGCCTCGGGCGAGAGCAAGCTCGACCGGACGATCGTCTTCGAATTCCTCGTCGGCCTCTACGACCGCTGGCTGGGCCGGATCATCCCGACCCGCTTCGCCCTGTTCGGCACGATCGGGGCGGCGGGCGTGCTGGTGCACATGACGGTGCTGGCGGTATTCCTGTCGATCTTCGGCGGCTCGTTCAAGGGACACCTGGTCTCCGCCTTCGAGCTTGGCCAGACGGTGGCGGCGATCGTCGCGATGAGCTTCAACTTCGTGCTCAACAATGCCCTGACCTATGCCGACAAGCGGCTGACCGGCTTCGTCCCGCTGCTGCGCGGCTGGGCGAAGTTCGGCCTGACCTGCTCGGTCGGCCTGCTGGCCAACGTCGGCGCGGCGGCGGTGCTGGTGCGCTTCGGCTTCCACGAATATCCGGCGGCGATCAGCGGGATCATCATCGGTTCGGTGTGGAACTTCGCGCTGTCTTCGAAATTCGTCTGGGGCCGGTACTAAGGCCGGGACGCGCTCCCTACAGGAGAGGATCTTCCTGTCTCACTCCGCCGCGCGGGGCGAACTGGCGCTGCAGATGCTCGACCACCGGCAGGTAGAGCGCGCTCTCGAACTCGATGCCGGCGAAATCGTTGCCTGCCCAGCGGACGATTCCGGGGATCGGCTGGAAGTTCTGGGGGCGCAGCCGAAGCCGCTGGCCGACGCGCATCGGCAAGCCCTTGGCGAAGATGCGGCACCCCTCCGCCGTCAGGTCGATGATATCGACGCGCCCGAACATGCCGGTCTGTGTCCGGCATTCGGCTTGCATGACGACCGGCTGGCGCGCCGATCGTCGCTTGTTCAGTGTCGCCCCCATGCGTTCGGCCTTTCGGAGGCATCGACCAGAACCATCGCGCCTCCAGCGAACTAACATTTGCTAATATCTTGCCCGAAAAGGCAAGGATTTTCAATCCATAAACAAGTTAACGCCAGCTTCTCAGCCACATCCACCGGACGTAGGAGTGGCGGCCGTCGTGCAGCGCCGCCGCCGAAATGATCGGATAGAACCAGGCGAACATGGCGATGGCCACGGCGAGAGCGGCGGGAGCCAGCCAGCGCTTGCGGTCGCTCCGGTTCCACAGCGCGTCCAGCGCCAGTGCGAGGCAGGCCATCAGGAAGGTGCCGGGCAGCAGGTAGTGGTAGTAGAACTGGATCGGCTTTTCCGACACGATCCACATGCCGATGCTGGCGACATAGAGCAGGGCGAAGGCGCCGGCATCGCCGCGCCGCCGGCGCAGCGCCGCCCAGATGCACCAGGCCAGCGCCGGCAGCCCGGCGATCATCGAGAACGGATTGCCGATCAGCACGATGCCGCGCTGGGCACCGTCGACGGGCTCGTAGAGGTACCAGACCGCCCGCCAGTCGACGATCCACTGGTACCAGACGCTGCGGTAGGGATGGAGCTTGCGGACGCTGTCCTGCAGTTCCAGCATGTGCCGGTGGTGGGCGAGGAAGCCCAGCGGATCGACCGGCCGCTCGACGTAGAAGAAGGCGGGGGCGTAGCTTGCCCAGTAGACCAGCAGCGGCACGATCCCCAGCCACAGCGCCGCCTCGAGCAGCGAGATGCCGGCGACGGGATCGCCGTCGCGCGCCACGAGAAAGCGGGCCCGGTGCCGGCGCAGCCGTTCCAGCAGGAACCACAGCCCCGGCAGCATCGCCGCCGGCGCGATGCTCCACTTCGCGCCCATCGCCAGCCCCAGGCAGATCCCGCAGAGCGCCAGGAGGCGGCGTGCACGCCGGGGCTGGCAGTGCCGCGCGGCGGCGAACAGCCAGAGCGCGACCATGCCGAAGCCGGCCATGACCATGTCGAGCATCGCGATCCGGCTCTGGATGAACCAGGTGAAGCTGGTCGCCAGCAGCAGCATCCCCGCCACGGTCGCGAAGCGTCGCCGGCTCGTCCACCACAGCAGGCGGCCGAAGGCGAACAGCCCCAGGGTGCCGAACAGCAGCGAGGGCAGGCGCCAGGATCGAGGCTCGTCGCCGAGCAGCCATATGGCGGCGGCGATCGCTTCCTTGCCGACCAGCGGATGCTCGGCATTGGTGCGCTGCAGGTCGAGCAGCGTGCGGGCGGCGGCGACGTAGTGGACTTCGTCGAAATAGATCCGCGACGGGATTCCCAGCCGGTGCCAGGCAAGCGCCAGGAAACCCAGCGCAATGACGGCGCACCAGAGGATAGGGTCTTTCTGCCGGTGGCGCGCGTCCTGCATCTGGCTCGACGGGATAGAGGGCGAGGTGGCGAAGTTCAATGCCGCGCCGCGCAAGGCATTGAACTCTCCCCCTGCCGCTTCTAAAGGCGCGCCATGAAACGCAGCACCGGACAGGACCGCTCCATCACCGCCAAGTGGCGGCCCGCGACTCGCGCCGTGCGCGCCGGCACCTGGCGCTCCGAGCAGGGAGAGACGAGCGAGGCGATGTTCCTCACCTCGGGCTATTCCTACGACGATGCCGCCACTGCCGCCGGCCGCTTCGCCGGCGAGCTGCCCGGCATGACCTATTCGCGGACCCAGAACCCCAGCGTGCAGATGCTCGAGGACCGCATCGCCATGATGGAAGGTGCGGAAGCCTGCCGCACCCAGGCGTCCGGCATGGCGGCGATGACCGCGGTGCTGCTCTGCCAGCTGAGCGCCGGCGACCACCTCGTCGCCGCGCGCGCGCTGTTCGGGCCGTGCCGCTGGGTGATCGACAATGTCCTCGCGCGCTTCGGCATCGAGACGACGCTGGTCGATTCGCGCGACAATTCCGCCTGGGAAGCGGCGATCCGGCCCAACACCAAGGTCTTCTTCCTGGAGACGCCGGCCAATCCGACGATGGACATCGCCGATCTCGAGTTTATCTGCGGACTCGCCAGGGCGCACGGCATTACCTCGGTCGTCGACAACGCCTTCTGCACCAGCGCGCTGCAGCGGCCGCTTGAATTCGGCGCCGACGTCGTCGCCTATTCGGCGACCAAGCTGATGGACGGGCAGGGCCGGGTGCTTGCCGGCGCGGTCTGCGGCTCTGACGCGTTCATCAACGGCAAGCTGCTGCCGTTCCAGCGCAACACCGGCCCGGTGCTGGCGCCGTTCAACGCCTGGGTCGTGCTGAAGGGGCTCGAGACGCTGGAGCTGCGCGCCCAGCGCCAGAGCGAGAACGCGCTGAAAGTCGGCCAGTTTCTCGAGAGCCGGGTGCCGCGAATCCTGCATCCTGGACTGCCGAGCCATCCGCAGTACGAACTGGCAAGCAAGCAGATGGACAGCGGTGGCACGATCTTCTCGATGATCCTCGACGGCGGGCGCGAGCAGGCCTGGGCGCTGCTCGATGCGCTGGAGCTGATCGACATCTCGAACAACATCGGCGACTCGCGTTCGCTGATGTGCCACCCGGCGACGACGACGCATCACTCGGTCGGGCCCGAGGGCCGCGAGGCGATGGGAGTTTACGAAGGCATGGTCCGGATGAACGTCGGGCTCGAGGATCCGGACGACCTGATCGAGGACCTCGACCAGGCGCTGGCGAAGGCCGGGCTGTAGAATCTCCCCGGCCGGCAGGTGAGTGCCCAGGCATTCACCCGGTTGTCCCCATTCGGATTCGACGCTAGGCTCCGCATATTATGAAGGAGCTATTCCAGCACGCCGCGATATCAGAAGGCATCACCGTGCGCGTCGCGGTGAATTTCCTGCCCGAGCAGTCGCGCATCGAGGCTGGCAAGTGGTTCTGGGTCTATCACATCCGGATCGAGAACGATTCCGACCATACGGTGCAGCTGCTGACTCGCCATTGGCGCATCACCGACGGGCGCGGCGCGGTCAACCTGGTCGAGGGCGAGGGCGTGGTCGGCGAACAGCCGGTGCTGCGGCCCGGCCAGTCGCACGACTATGTCTCGGGCTGCCCGCTGTCCACGGCGCAGGGCAGCATGGAGGGCCACTACACCTTCCGGCGCGACGACGGGCGCGAGGTGCAGGCCGCGATCCCCTACTTCCCGCTGGCCGCGCCTGCTACCGCGGGCTGACGCCGCACCCCATGAAGCGCACGCATCTGCCCCTGAACGCCCTGCGGGTGTTCGACGCCGCCGCACGCCACCTGTCGTTCACCCGCGCGGCCGACGAGCTGGCGGTGACGCCGGCCGCCGTCGGCCAGCAGATCCGCGCCCTGGAAGACCTGCTCGGCGTCGTCCTGTTCCGCCGCACCAGCAAGGGCCTGGAGCTGACCGAGGAAGCCAGCGCCGGCCTCGAATCGCTGCGCACCGGCTTCCTCCATTTCGAAGACGCGGTGCAGGCGATGCAGGCCGGCCAGTCGAGCCACGTCTATACCATCGCCGCGCCGCGCGATTTCTTCGCTGCCTGGCTGGCGCCGCGCCTCGCCGCTTTCCGCGCCGACCATCAGCAGCTGCGCTATGTCGTGGTCGACGGCGAGGGCAGCGACTTCACCGAGGCCAATCTCGACCTCGCCGTGCGCTGGACCGACGGACCCGGCGATCTCGAAGGCTTGCAGCTCGGCCCGGCGGAACGTGTCACCGTCGGTTCGGGCGACTGGATCGCCTGGCCGGGCGACCCCAATCCCTGCGGCGGCGAGGACGAGAAGCCGCCGGTATCGGTCAGCGACGCCGGCGAAGCGCTTGCCGCCGCGGCTGCGGGCCTGGGCCGGGCGCGCGTCCCGGCGCTGCTGGCGGACAGCTGGATCGAGCAGGGCCGGATCGCCGCCATCGCCGACCGCGAACCTTCGCGCCGGGCCTATTGGCTGGTCGCGCCGCTGCCGCAGTGGCGGCAGAAGAAAGTGAAGGCGCTGGTCGCGGCGCTGATGGGCTCCTAGGCCCTCTAATTGCGAGCCGATTGACGCGCTCCTTTCGCCCCGGCACCTTGCGGCAAACAGTCCTCAGGAGGGGGTTCCCATGTCCATCCGTCGTTTCTGGCCGCTCGGCCTGGCTACCCTGGCGCTCGCAGCCTTTCCCTTTGCCGCCAAGGCCGCCGACGGCGCGGCTCCGGCGGCGGCGGCGCCGTCTTCGGTGCCCGGATGGCAGGAGTTCGTCGACAGCCTGCGGACGCTTCCCGACCGCATGCTCGCCAAGCTGCCCGAGCCGATGCGGCAGGATCCCCAGGTCCGCCAGGAGATCGCGCGGCTGGCGCTCGAATCGCTGGCCTCGCAGGCGCTCGGCGCCGTCGGGGCCGATGGCGATGCGCCGCAGTTCCTTCCCTCGATCGGCCAGGTGCTCAACATCGGCCAGCCCAATGCCGACACCATCTACCGCAGCGCCGCGATCACCCCGGGCGGTACCTACCGCATCACCGGCAAGCAGGGCACGGTCAATCTTGCGGTGCTCGCCCAGGTCGTGCCGCAGGGCGAGGCGGGTGCCGGCTCGCGTGCGCATCTCGACCTGTCGGAACTGAAGACCGACGCGAACGACCGGTTCGACGTGCTGCTCAGCGCCGAGCGGCCGCAGGACTACACGGGCGACTGGTGGCAGCTCAATCCCGCCGCCCGCACGCTGATGCTGCGCCTCGTCAGCTCCGACTGGGACAAGGAAGTCGAGCCCACCCTGTCGATCGAGCGGGTCGACAGGCCCATCGGCCGCCCACGCGTTCCCGCGGCGGTGCTGGAGCGGCGGTTGCGCGCACTGCCGCAGCAGGTCGACTACATCGCGCTGATGTTCGTGGATCACGTCGAGCAGCTGCGCCGCGAAGGCTTCGTCAATCGCTTCAAGGTGTTCGACGTGCCGTTCGGCGCCCTGGCCGGCCAGTTCTATTACGAGGGCGTCTACGACCTCGCCGACGACGAAGCGCTGATCGTCGAATCGCCGGTGCCGGCAAAGTGCGACTATCGCTCGCTGATCCTCACCAACGAGATCTACGAGACCACCGACTGGGTGAATAACCATTCCAGCCTCAACGCCGCCCAGTCCGCGCCCGATTCCGACGGCAAGCTGCGCATCGTCGTTTCGGCCAGGGATCCCGGGGTGCGCAACTGGCTGGATACGGCAGGCTATGCCAAGGGGATTATCCAGGGCCGCTGGACCGGCTGCGACAGCCAGCCGATTCCGACGGTGCAGAAGGTGAAAGTCCAGGACGTCCTGAAGGCGCTGCCCAAGGGCGTGGCGACGGTCACTCCCGAGGAGCGCCAGCAGATCCTGCGCGAACGTCGCCGCGCGCTGCTCGAACGGTCATACTGGTGATCCGCGCGGCGGACTGACCGAGATAGGCATGCCCGCTCCCCGGCCGTCGCCGGGGAGCCTGGACTTGCTGGCTGGATTCGCCGACCCGATCAGAGATCGAGTTCGAGCACCTTGCCGTCGAAATTGCCGCCGAGCAGGTGGTTGGCCTTGGCCAGCTTCTCCTGCGGAACCCCGGCGATATAGCCGTCGATGATCCGCTGGTAGTTGCTGATGAGGCCTTCCACGTCTTTCGACAGGCGCATGAATTCGAAGCCCCGGGTGTGCAGGCCGCGCTGCTGGATCGGGATGTTCGAATAGTCCTGGCGCGGGATCGGCGGGAATTCCGGGCTGTCGAACGGCAGGACCGTCGGCTCCATGACCGGCTCGGGCTCCTCGCCTTCGGGGAAAGTGGTCAGCGACCAGATCTCGAAGAAGCATTCCTCCGGGCCGAGCGGGCGAATGCGGTAGGCCGAGAAGCTGCTGAAGTAGGGCAGCAGGAAGTAGTGCGGGAAAAGGAACTCGACGGCGTTGACCGGATCGCTCTGCGAAACCGCGCAGAGGTCGGGAACCGGCTCGCCCCGCGCCTGGAGGCGCTCGGTGATCTGCTGCATGACCATGCCCAGCCACATCATCATGGCCTGGTTCTGGTCCTCGGGCAGGCCCTCGGTCGCTCCGACCAGCGAGCGTGCGATCTCCACTTCCTTTGCGTGGATCATGCCCGCCATGCCTTCGTTGAGCAGCTCCATCGACTTGATCTGCGCGGCGAGGTTCTGCTCGAAGGTGAGCGACGGATCGCACAGCTTGGGCGCTCCCGCGGTCAGCGCCATGTCGGCCTGCGGATTGCGGTAGCGTCCATCGTACATCTGCGGCGAGGCGTGCTGCAGCTGCGGGTGCGTCTGCATCACGTGGTAGCCTTCCATGAAGGCTTCCATGGCGATCTTCCAGTTGGCGGGAAGCACGGTTCCATAGCACCACTCGGCGCGCAGCTTGCCGACGTTGTGCGCTTCCATCCGGTCGAGCAGCGGCCCGATCGAATCGCGCAGCGACGGGGCGTCGTCGTCGAAATTGATCCAGGCACAGCCGATCGCCGTCTCGACCCGGCAGGGGACCAGGTTGATGTCCTGGGGATCGAGCTGCCGGTCGCTGAACAGGTGCTTGCCGTAGACCAGGGTGTTCTCGCCGTCCATGTTCCACCGCCAGCCGTGGAACGGGCAGATGAAGCCGGCCTTGCTGCAATTGCCGTGGGCCGTCGCATGCGAGGAATCGACCGTCGTTCCGCCGGCGATGGGCACGCCGCGGTGGCGGCAGGCATTGTGGAAGGCCTTGATCCCGTCGCGGGTGTTGACGATCAGCACCGACCGGCCGACGTTGGTATATTCGATCCAGTCGCCCAGTTCGGAAATCTGCTCGAGCCGGCAGGCCATCTGCCAGACATGCGGCCACAGGTGGTCGAGCTCAGCCTGGTAGAATTCCTCGCTGAAATAGCGCTGGACCGGGATGCGCTCCGGATCGTCGATCGGGAAGGGCACGGCCCGAAGGCCGCTGTCTGCAGATTTGAGCACTCTCCACCTCTCAAGAGTCGTGAAAGATCTATTTTGTTGAACGTTTGTACAGCCGCGGCTGCGCTACGCAACGCCTGAGTTACGCGCGGTGACGATGGATTGCCGCTCCAGGATGATGGGCCTGCCGGATCAGGCGGCGTGGAGCACGCCCTGGTAGGCCGGGTCCTCGAGCGCTCGCCCGGCGCCGAAGGCCACGCAGTTGAGCGGGTTCTCGGCGACTTTCACCGGCAGCCCGGTGGCGTCGGAGATCACCCTGTCGATGCCCGACAGCAGCGAGCCGCCGCCGGTCATGACGATGCCGCCCTCGATGATGTCGGCGGCGATCTCGGGCGGGGTGCTTTCGAGAGCGCTGCGGACGACGGCGACGATCTGGCCCACCGCTTCGGAAAGCGCCTCGGCGATCTCGGCCTGGTTGATGGTGATCTCGGTCGGCACCCCGCGGACGATGTCGCGACCCTTGATCACCGCCGTCAGCTTTTCCATCCCGCGTTCGATCCGGGCCGAACCGAGGTGAGTCTTGACCCGTTCCGCCGTCGATTCGCCGATCAGCAGGTTGTGCGTGCGCCGGACGTAGGAAGTGATGGCATCGTCCATCTTGTCGCCGCCGACCCGCGCCGACATGCTCATCGTCATACCGCAGATCGAGATGACGCCCACTTCGGTCGTGCCGCCGCCGATATCGACCACCATCGAGCCGACCGGATGGATCACCGGCAGGTTGGCGCCGATCGCCGCGGCCATGGGCTCGTCGATCAGCCAGACCTTGCGCGCTCCGGCATTGGAGGCGGCGTCGCGGATCGCGCGGCGTTCCACCTTGGTCGAGCCCGAAGGCACGCCGATGACGATCTCGGGCCCGCCGCGCATCTTGCCGCGCCTTCCCTGCGCCTTGCGGATGAAGTGCTTGATCATCTGCTCGGCCACTTCGATGTCGGCGATCACGCCTTCGCGCAGCGGCCGGACGGCGCGGATGTCGTCGGGCGTCTTGCCCATCATCAGCTTGGCGTCGTTGCCGACCGACAGCACGCGGCTGATCCCGTTCGTGGTCTGCACCGCCACCACCGACGGCTCGGCCAGGACGATACCCTGGTCACGAACGTAGACGACGGTATTGGCTGTGCCGAGATCGATGGCGAGGTCGGAAGAAGCGAAGGGAAACAGATCGATGAATGACATGCGCATGGATACTCGGCTGCCGGCAGAAGCGGCCGGTTGCGCGGCGATCTCTGACTCGTGGATTAACCTCGCCGGGAATGGCAGCCCAGCGGAAGGGCTCTGCGGCGAAGCGCGTGTCGCCTGCGCCGGTCTGCCACCTTTGGGACAGCCGCGTCACTTATTCGTCGAGGTCCGCTCCGGCGCAGAACTCCCGCCCGGCTCCGCGGTGGCCCCTAGGCCCCCAGCGCCGCGCGGGCGGCAGCGGCCATGTCCGGCACCTTGCAGGCGTCGATGTATTCGCGCTGCAGCTGGGCGACGAGATCGGCGACGCTCGGGATATCGTCGATCAGGCCCACACCCTGGCCGCCCGACCAGATGTCGCGCCAGGGCGTCTTGCCGGCGGGCAGGTGCTCGGTCGAGCGGCCTTCGGGGATGAACAGGTTGTCGGGATCGAGCCCGACCGACCGCAGCGATGCCTTGAGCCAGCTTGCCCCCAGGCCGTTGACGCCGCGGGTGTAGATCACGTCCTCGACGCCGCCTTCGACCAGCATCGCCTTGTAGGCATCGGGCGCTCCCGATTCCCGCGTCGCGATGAAGCGCGTGCCCATGTAGGCGAGATCGGCGCCGAGCACTTCCGCCGCGCGGATCGCCGCGCCGGTGCTGACCGCGCCGGCCATGACCAGCGTGCCGGCGAAGATCTGCCGCACCTTGGGAATGAAGGCGAGGTGGCTGATCGTCCCGGCGTGGCCGCCGCCGCCGGCGCCAATCACGACCATCCCGTCGACTCCCGCCGCCGCCGCCTTCTCGGCGAAGCGGATGTTGGTGACGTCGTGGAAGTGCAGCATGCCCAAGTCGCGCACGATCGGGGCGTTCTGCGTCGGATTACCGACCGAGGTGACGATGATCCGGGTGCCGTAGCGCTTGCACGCCTGCAGGTGCGCGCGGAAATCGTCGCTGTCCTTGGTCGGCGCGATATTGACCGCCAGCGGGCCGATCTTCCGGCCGGGGTTTTCGTCGGCGAAGCGGGCCAGGGCTTCGTGCACCTCGCGCAGGTTGGCCTCGAGCTCGGCAAGGTCGGCATAGTGATTGGCGGTCAGCGAGCCGACGATCCCCGCTTCGCAGCAGGCTATGGCCAGAGCGGCGTTGCTGCACAGGAACATCGGCGCGCAGAAGGCCGGCAAGGTCAGGCTGTTGCGTAGGTCCTCTGCCGGCGCCATCGCGATCGGTCTCCCCCCTGGTCCGGGGGAGTGCATAGGTTCGCCCGGCGGGGCAGGCAAGGGGAGCTTGCCGAACCCCGCGCGCGCGGGATCGGGGGCGGTCGTTCAGCTTCGGCGCAGCGGATCCAGCGCCGAGCGCCGTGCCGGCGGCGGTTGCGTCCCGGTTCCCATCGCCTGCAAGGCGGCGATGCGCTTCTCGGTGGCGGGGTGGGTCGAGAACAGCTCCGACACCTGGGTCGGCACGATATAGAGCTGCGCCGCCGCCGGGTTGCGCTCCGCAGCGATGCTGGGGATCCGCTGCGCCGGCCCGGCGATCTTGCGCAGGGCAGAGGCGAGGGCCTGGGGATTGCCGGAAATCTCCGCGCCGGCCCGGTCCGCCCCGAATTCGCGCGTGCGGCTGATGGCGAATTGCACGATCATCGCCGCGAACGGCGCCATGACCACCGCCAGGATCGCCACCAGCGGATTGGGGCGGTTGTCGCCGTGGCTGAAGAACAGGCCGAAATTGGCGATCATCGAGATCGCGCCGGCGATCGTCGCGACCATGGTCATGATCAGCGTGTCGCGATTGCGGACATGGCCCAGTTCATGCGCCATGACCCCGGCCACTTCCTCGCGCGTCAGCATGCTCAGCAGCCCGGTGGTCGCCGCCACGGCGGCATGTTCGGGATTGCGGCCGGTGGCGAAGGCGTTGGGATTGGGATCGTCGACCAGATAGACGCGCGGCATCGGCATGCCGGCCCGGCGCGCCAGTTCGGCGACGATTCCGTAGAATTCGGGCGCGCTGCGTGCGTCCACCTCGCGGGCATGATGCATGCGCAGCACCAGCTTGTCGGCGTTCCAGTAGGTGAACAGGTTCATGCCCGCCGCCAAGACGAGCGCGATCATCGCGCCGCCGCTGCCGCCGAACATGTAGCCCAGCGCCATGAACAGCGCGGTGAGCGCCGCCAGCAGCATGGCCGTCTTCATTCCGTTCACTTCCATCGCCTCCTTGCAATGACTGCGCAGAATCTAGGGAGCGCCGGCGCACTTTCAACGGTCGCCCACCGCGCTTGGCACCCAGGGCGCTAGACAGTACAGACTATCGAGCAGAGGAAGGGAGTCCGGTTTCTTGGCCAAGCAGCAAGCCGCGCCGCAGCGCCGCAAGAGGCGCAGCTCGCAGGAAGTGGCCGACCGGATCCTCGAAGCCGCGGTCGAGGAATTCGAGCAGTCGGGCTACAGCGGCGCCACCACCGCCGCCATCGCTCGCCGTGCCGACGTGACCGAGGCGCAGATCTTCCGCTTCCACGATTCGAAGCAGGCGCTGTTCAGGGCGGCGATCTTCACCCCGCTCAACCGGCATCTCGCCGAATTCCATGCCGCCAATGCGGTGCCGCCGGGCGACAGCGAGTCGATGCGCGAGGCGGCCCGGCGCTACATCGGCGAGCTGCAGGACTTCATGGAAGAGCATTCGCGCATGCTGATGTCGCTGATCGTCGCTTCGGCCTATTCGCCGGAATCGACCGAGGGCGTCGGCGATCTCGACGGGTTGCGCAGCTACTTCGACCAGGGCACGGCGGTGATGTCGAAGCGCGTCGGCGGCAAGCCGCGGGTCGATCCCCGGCTGATGGTCCGCGTCTCGTTCGCGGCTGTCCTGGCCAACCTGATGTTCAAGGACTGGCTGTTCCCCAAGGGCCTTGCCGACGACGCGGCGATCAGGGAGGCGATCATCGACTTCGTGATCGACGGCATCCAGGCGAACGAGAGCGCGGCGGCCGGCGACCCGGTGCCGCCGCCCTTGGAGCAGGACCTTACAGGGTCGGATTGATCAGGTACTTCTCGCCCGTGCTCTGCCGCGCATAGGCGGTCATCACCTCGCGGTCGAGCAGCTGGGCCAGCGGCACCTCGTGGCCGAAGCGGCTGGCGAAGGTCGACTTCAGGCCGTCCAGCACGCGGCGGCGCATTTCGGCGGCGCGCTGCGGCCCGACGCGAGCGACGGTCTGCGGCATCGCCCACATCCGCACCGTCCAGTCCATGCCGTATTCGCCGTTGTGCAGCACTGTCGGCGCGGTATCGAGATGGCCGTAGATGCAGACCTCCTTCGGCCCGAACGAGCCGTAGGGGCTGTAGTAGCCGAGCTGCGCGGCGGCGACATCCTCGATCGCGCGCAGCAGGGTGGCGACGCTGCTTCCGCCGCCGATCGCATCGAAGGCGATTCGTGCGCCGGTCGCGGCGACGGCGCGGCGCAGGTCCTCGGCGAAGCTGGGGGCGCTGGAATTGCAGACGTGCTCGGCGCCCATGCCTTTCAGCAGGTCGACCTGCTCCTGGCGCCGCACGACATTGACCAGGGCGATGCCGTCCTCCTGGCAGATCCGCACCAGCATCTGGCCGAGGTTCGAGGCGGCGGCGGTGTGGATCAGCGCCTGCTGGCCTTCGAGCTTCACATGCTCGGCCATGGCGAGGGCGGTCATCGGATTGCAGAACACGTCGGCGCCTTCGGCGGCCGAAACGCCGTCGGGCAACAGCGCGCATTCGTCGCGGCCGACCGTGACGTACTGGCCGAAGCTGCCGCGGTTCAGCGACAGGAAGGCGACAGAGCGGCCTTGCAGCTCCTCGGCCCCATCGCCTGCGGCAAGGACCGTGCCGGCGCCGCCGAGTCCCACCGACAGCGGCTGGCCGATGCGGCCGCGGCGCCGGTCGAATTCCTCGGGCGCGAGCTGCAACTGCACCGCATCGCCGAAGCGCCCGCTCGCCGGATCGGCCGAGGCGAGCATGGTCATCAGGTCCGACGGATTGATCGGCGCCGCTTCCACCCGCACGACCACCTGCCCGGGTCCGGGCTGGACTACCGGCACCTCGACCAGTTCGAGCCGCAGGCTGCCGTCGGCAGCGAGCGTCGAATGCAGTTGCTGGCCGTGGCTGGGCAGGTTGGCGGTCATGTCAGGCTCTCTCCCTTGTCGCGGCAGCCTTTGAGCACGCCGGCGGCGAACGGATCAAGAGCCTGCAGCGGCTGCCGGCGAGCCTGTCGTCGCAATGCGCACGAGGTGGCGCGGCGCTCAGGCGCTGACGTAGCGCTTGATGTCCATCGAGCCTTCCTCGACCAGCGGCTTGGTCCGCTCGAGCGAGGGACGGATGTAGTCGGTCTCCCAGTGGGCCTTGAAGGCGGCTTCGTCGCGATAGACCTCGACGACCATATAGAGGCTCGGATCGTCGCAGCTCTTCGAGGCGTGGTAGTGGACGACGCCCGGTTCGTGGCGCTCGACCTTGCGCGTCATCTCGGCGATCACCGCCTCGAAGGCCGCGGCGTTTTCGGGCGCGACCCGCAGGTGGGTGATATAGGTGATCACGCCGCCGCTTCCTTCATCGGCCCGACCAGCTCGATCAGGTGGCCTTCGGGATCAGAGACGACGGCGGCGCGGACCGCGTGCTCCGGCCGGTCCTCGCCGGGGCGGATCACCTTGCCTCCCTCCGCTTCGACCGTCGCGATCGTCGCCTCGACATCGGGCACGCGGAAGCACAGCCAGATCTCGCCGGGATAGGTCGGGCGCGACGGCGCGTGCAATTCCAGGAAGCGGGTGAGGATCAGCACGTGCGCTGCCATGTCGCCGGTCCGCGACAGCCAGCTCTGCTCCTGCCGGACTTCACGCTCGCCGCCGACGTTGCGGTTCACCAGCTTCATCCCGAGCGCCAGATAGAAGCGCTCGGCCGCCGGAACGTCGCCGACCACGAGCTTGGTCGCGTGCATGTCGAAGTCCATGGTATCCTCTCCCGCCGTTGCAGGAGCCTATCCTGACGGCCCGCTCGCCGCCCGGCAAGGGCGGTGGACAATGCCCGCACTTTGCGCGAGGAGACCGGCCATGGAATATGTTCGCCTGGGAAACACCGGCCTCAAGGTCTCGCGCATCTGCCTAGGCTGCATGAGCTTCGGCGATGCCTCCAAGGGCTGGCACCGCTGGATCCTCGACGAGGAGGCCAGCCGCCCGATCCTGCGCCGCGCGGTCGAGGCGGGGATCAACTTCTTCGACACCGCCAACATCTACGCCGGCGGCACCTCCGAGGAAGTGACGGGGCGGGCGCTGAAGGACTTCGCCCGGCGCGACGAGATCGTCCTCGCCACCAAGGCGCACGGCCGCTGGGGCAACGGCCCGAACCAGGCGGGGCTGTCGCGCAAGGCGCTGTTCCAGGCGATCGACGACAGCCTGCTGCGTCTCGGCACCGAATATGTCGACCTCTACCAGATCCACCGCTTCGACCACGAAACCCCGATCGAGGAAACGATGGAAGCGCTCGACGCCATCGTCAGGGCCGGCAAGGCGCGCTATATCGGCGCCTCGTCGATGTATGCCTGGCAGTTCCACAAGGCGCTCAATCTCTCGCGCGAGCACGGCTGGGCGCGCTTCGTCTCGATGCAGAACCACGTGAACCTGCTCTACCGCGAAGAAGAGCGCGAGATGCTGCCGCTGTGCCGCGACCAGGGCATCGGCGTCATTCCGTGGAGCCCGCTGGCGCGCGGCATCCTCACTCGACCCTGGGGCAGCGAAACCGCGCGCTCGCAAGGCGACAGGGTCCTGGCCAACCTCTACACGGCGACGGCGGAGAGCGACCGCGCGATCGTTTCCGCAGTCGAGCGGATCGCGGCCGCGCGCGGGCTGGCGATGGCGCAGGTGGCGCTGGCCTGGCTGCTCGCCCGGCCCGGCATCACCGCGCCGATCGTCGGGGTCTCGCGGATGGCGCAGCTCGAGGATGCGCTGGCGGCGCTCGACGTCGCGCTGTCGGCCGATGAACTGGCCGAGCTCGAGGCGCCCTACGTACCGCATCCGGTCGCGGGCATCTGATGATCTGGTTCGGCGGACGGCGCCCTTCGCCGGCGCAGGTCGAGGCGATGTCCTCCATCGGGCTTCACCGGCATCTCGGCATGGAGCTGGTCGATTGCGGCGACGACTGGCTGCGCATGCGCATGCCGGTCGACGAACGGACGCGCCAGCCGCATGGGCGGCTGCACGGCGGCGCATCGGTCGCGCTGGCCGAGACGGTCGGGTCGATCGCCGCCAACTTCTGCATCGACGAGGCGGAGAAGGTCGCCGTCGGCCAGGAGATCAACGCCAATCACATCCGGCCCGCCTACGACGGCTGGGTCCATGCCACGGCCCGCCCGGAGGCGCTGGGCCGCACCAGCCAGGTCTGGTCGATCCGCATCGAGGACGAGGCGGGCCGCCTCGTCTGCATCGCGCGCTTCACCGTCGCGGTGATTTCGAGCGAGCGGAAATGATCAGGCGTTGAAGGCAAGCTTCGGCCCCGGCTCGTCCCGGCGCAGCCGGGCCAGCTGCCCGGGGGCTCGGCAGGAAACGGCCTTCATCCGCGGCGGGCAGGATTGCAGCGCTGGACTGGCCGGGCAACCCGGAAAGACAGGCGGGGCGAGCAAGGCGGCTTGATGCTGCCGTCGGCATGCCCTAGCCGGGCGTTGCAGGAGAGGCAGGCGGGAAGCCGGACATGTCGATAGTCTACGACGAAGCACAGCAGGCGATCGCCAGCGAATCCCGGCGCATCCTCGATGCGCGGATGGAATCGGCGCGCCTGCTGGCACTGCTCGAGCGGACCGGCGAGTTCGACAGGGTGTTCTGGTCCACTGCCGTCGAGCAGGGCTGGACGGCGCTGGCCTTTCCCGAAGAGCACGGCGGCCTCGGCCTGGGGCTCGTCGAACTCGGCATCGTCGCCCAGGCCACGGGCGCGGCAACTGCCGGGGCGCCGTTCCAGACATCGAACTACGGTGCCGGGCACATCCTGCTGGCGAGCGGCCAGGCCGACCTTGTCGGGCAATGGCTGCCCAGGCTGGCGAGCGGCGAAGCGACGGCCGCCGTCGCTTTCGCCGAAGGCAATGCGCCGCTGCCGCCGCGGCCCGGCTGCGCGTTCGCCGGCGGCCGGCTTGCAGGCGCGAAGCCCGGCGTCGCTTCGGCGCTCGCCGCGGACATTGCCGTGGTCTGGTGCCTGCACGAAGGCCGGCCGGCGCTGGCCCTGGCCGAGCTCGCGGGCGTGTCGCGCCGGGCGGTCGACAGCTTCGACAACGGCCGGCTCTACGCCGATCTCGGCTTCGACGGCACCCAGGCCCGGCTGCTCGTGGCCGGCGAGGCGGCGAGCGAACTGGCGCGCGACGCGCTGGCGCGGATGGCGGTGGTGACTGCGCACGAGCAGCTCGGCGGGGCGGAGGCGCTGATGTTCATCGCCCGCGACTATGCCAACACGCGCCGCGCCTTCGGCCAGCCGATCGGCGCCTTCCAGTCGGTCAAGCACCGCATCGCCGAGCTCTATACCCTGGTCGAGATTGCCCGCGCCAACTGCATCCACGCCGCCTCGCGCGAAGGCCGGCCCGATTTCCTTTCGGCCGCCGCCGCCGCCCGGCTGTCGGCGACCGAAGCCTACGACACCGCGGCGCGCGATACGGTGCAGATCCACGGCGGCATCGGCGTCACCTGGGAAGGCGGGCTCCACTTGCACATGCGCCGGGCGCGCAGCCTGGCGATCGAGCAGGGCAACGCGCTGTTCTGGGAAGACCTGCTCGTCGACGAACTGGCGGGAGCGGCAGCATGAACGATCTCGACGCATACCGTGCCGCGGCCCGCGACTGGCTGCGATCGCAGCTGCCCGCTTTCGGCCGCGAGGCCCAGGCTGGCCTGTCGGAGCTCGATCACCTCGCGCTCGGCAAGCGCTACCAGCGCGCCAAGTTCGACGCCGGCTATGCCGGGATCAACTGGGATCCCGAGTTCGGCGGCCAAGGCCTTTCGCCGCTGCACAAGGTGATCTTCGAGCAGGAGGAAATGGCCTGCGGCATGCCCAGCGGCTACTATGGCGTCTCGCTGGGCATTTCGGTTCCCGTGGTCATGAAGTTCGCCCAGGACCGGGCCTGGGCCAAGGAGCGGGTGCTTGCCGCGCTCAAGGGCGACGAGATCTGGTGCCAGCTGTTCTCCGAGCCTTCGGGCGGTTCCGATCTCGCCGGCGCGCGCACCAAGGCCGAGCCCGACGGCAACGGCTGGAAGCTCAACGGCCAGAAGCTCTGGACCACCTATGCGCAGTTTTCGGACTACGGCGTCATCCTCGCCCGCAACGATCCGACCGTGCCGAAGCACAAGGGGCTGACTTTCTTCTGGCTCGACATGCATGCGCCAGGGGTGACGGTGCGGCCGATCAAGCTGGCTGCCGGCGACAATCACGTGAACGAGGTCTTCTTCGACGACGTGAAGCTGACCGACGGCCAGCGGCTGAGCCCGGTCGGCGGCGGCTTCGGCACGGCCATGGCGACGCTGATGATCGAGCGTTACTCGGCCTCCGATCCCGCAGGCTTCGGACCGGCGCTCGACCTGTTCATCGACCTTGCCCGCAACAGCGAGGTCAACGGCCGCCCGGCGATCGAGGACGGCCGCATCCGCTCGGCCATCGCCCGCACCTATGCCATGCGCTCCGGGCTCGAGGCGATCACCACCCGCGCCATGCGGATGATGGCGGCGGGCATGGAGCCGGGGCCGGAGGGCTCGCTGAACAAGCTGGTCTCGGTGCGCAGCCGGCAGAAGCTGTCGGAACTGGCCATCGACCTGATGGGCAACGTCGGCCTCGCCTGGGACGTCCACGCTTCCGGCAAGGACGACTGGGTCGCATCCTGGCTCGCCGCGCCCACCGGCCGCATCGCCGGGGGCGCCGACGAGATGCTGCTCAATACCATCGCCGAGAGGATTCTGGGCTTGCCGCAAGACCACCGGCCCGACAAAGGCGTTCCGTTCAATCAGATTCCCGCATAGCCGATATCGGCAGATTTCGGCGCGGCAGTTTCTCGATTATCAGGCCACATCCCGCTTAGGAGACCCGATCACATGGCTTTCAAGACCCGCGTCACCGAGATGCTCGGCATCGAACATCCGATCGTCCAGGGCGGCATGCAGGGCGTCGGCTATGCCGAGCTGGCCAGCGCGGTGTCGAACGCCGGCGGCCTCGGCACCCTGACCGCGCTCACCCAGCCCAGCCCGCAAGCGCTGCGCGAGGAGATCGAGCGCTGCCGGTCGATGACCGACAAGCCTTTCGCCGTGAACATCACCGTGCTGCCCACGATCCTGCCGCCCGACTACAAGGGCTATGCCCAGGCGGCGCTGGACGGCGGGGTCAAGATCATCGAGACGGCCGGCACCCAGGAAGTGCGCGAGATCTGGGAAATGGTGAAGCCGCACGGCGTCACCATCCTCCACAAGTGCACCGCGGTCCGCCACGCGCTCTCGGCCGAGCGGCACGGCTGCGACATCATCTCGATCGACGGCTTCGAATGCGCCGGCCATCCGGGCGAGGACGACATCCCCGGCCTGATCCTGATCCCGGCGGCGGCCGACAAGGTCAAGATCCCGATGCTCGCGAGCGGAGGCATCGGCGACGGCCGCGGCTTCGTCGCCGCGCTGGCTCTGGGAGCCGAGGGCATCAACATGGGCACGCGCTTCTGCGCCACCAAGGAAGCGCCGATCCACGACAACGTGAAGGCCAAGTACGTCGAGAACGACGAGCGCGGGACCAACCTCATCTTCCGCAAGTTCAAGAACACCGCCCGCGTCGGCAAGAATTCGGTCTCGGACAAGGTGGTGGAGATTTCCGCCCGCCCCGATGCGACTTTCGAGGACATCAAGCCCTATGTCGCCGGTGCCGTCGGCCGCGAGCTGCTGCAGACCGGCGACCTCGACAAGGGCATCTTCTGGGCCGGCATGGTCCAGGGCCTGATCCACGACATCCCCACTTGCCGTGAACTGATCGACCGCATCATCGGGGACGCGGAGCAGATCGTGAAGGCGCGGCTGAACGGGATGCTGGCGGGGTGATTGCGGCGGAATCCTCCCCTTACAGGGGAGGATCCGAAGGGTCTGGGAAGGTTCTGGAAATGGCTTACGAAAAGGTCCTCTATTCACTCCACGACGGCGTCGCGCGGATTTCGATGAACGATCCGGCGACGCGCAATGCCGGCTCGGCGCAGATGGGTGAGGAACTGCTCGACGCGGTCAACCGCGCCGCTTTCGAGGCGCGCGCGGTGATGCTGACGGGCGAGGGCAAGGCGTTCAACTCGGGCGCCAACCTCGCCGACGCCGAAGCGTTGATGGACGATCCCATGCGCGACGTCGGGACGCTGCTCGACCGCTGGTTCAATCCGGTGATCGTGTCGATGCGGAACATGGAGCAGCCCGTCGTCACTGCCGTCCGCGGCGCGGCGGCCGGGGTCGGCTGCGGGCTTGCCATGGCCGGCGACATCATCATCTGCGGCGAGGGCGGCTTCTTCCTCCAGGCGTTCCGCCATGTCGGGCTGGTGCCCGACGGCGGCTCGTCCTGGCTGCTGACCCGTGCGGTCGGCCGGGTGCGCGCGATGGAGATGATGCTGCTGGGCGAGCGGCTCTACGGCCCGCAGGCGCTGGAGTGGGGCCTCGTCACCCGCGTCGTGCCCGACGACGCTGTCGAGGGGACGGCGATGGCCATGGCGAAGTCGCTGGCCGAAGGCGCGCGTTCGCTCGGCATCATCAAGCGCGTCGCCTGGGCGGCGGCCGACTGCAGCCTCGAGCAGGCGCTGATCAACGAGCGGCTGGGCCAGAAGGAAGCGTGCCGCACCGAGGACTTCGTCGAAGGCGTGACTGCCTTTGCCGGCAAGCGCCAGCCGGAGTTCAAGGGGCGATAGGTTCGTTGCCCAAGTTCCTCCCCCAACGGGGGAGGTCCTTATGGCCTCAGATAATTCCCGCGGCCTTCAGCTCCGCGAGGCGCGCTTCGTCGTAGCCGAGCTCGGCCAGCACTTCCGCATTGTGCTCGCCCAGCATCGGCGGGGCGCGGCGGATCGTGGCGGGGCTGGCGGACATCTGCGCCAGGGGGCTGCCGATGAGGTCGACCGACCCGGCCTCGGCCCAGGCGTGGGGCGTGGTGGCGCGCAGGCCGCGATGCTTCACTTGCGCGTCTTCCCAGACGTCGGGCAGCTCGTTGTACTTCGCTGCCGGAATGCCGGCTTCGTCGAACTTGGCGAGGATGTCCTCGACCGTCAGCTTGCGGCTCCAGTCGTTGATGATGTCGATCAGTTCGGCGCGGCCTTCGCGGGCGCGCTTGAAGTTCGAATCGAAGCGCGGGTCAGTGAACAGCTCGGGCCGGTCCATCAGCACGGTGAGGCGGCGATAGTGCTCGTCGGTGCCGGCGGTGAGGTAGACGATGCCGTCGCTGCACTGGAGCAGGTCGGCCGGGCCGCCGCCGTTGCCGCCGTTGCCGAGGCGCGGCGGGGCGACGCCGCTGATCAGGAAGTCCTGCATGATGTGGCTGACCATGGCGACCGAGGTGTCGAGCAGGGCGATGTCGATGAACTGGCCCTCGCCGGTGCGCTCGCGGTACATCAGCGCGCCGAGGATCGCCAGGGCGGTATTGTGCCCGGTGATGAAGTCGACGAGGCTCGGCCCGGCCTTGAGCGGCCCGGCGCCGGGCTGGCCGTCGGGAATGCCGGTGACCGCCATCATGCCGCCCTGGGCCTGGAACAGGCCGTCGTAGCCGGGCAGCGCGGCGCTTGGCCCGGTCTGGCCGAAGCCGGTGACCGAGCAGTAGACCAGCCGCGGGTTGATCGCCTTCAGCGTCTCGTAGTCGAGGCCGAAGCGCTTGAGATCGCCGACCTTGTAGTTCTCGATCAGCACGTCCGCCGTTTCGGCGAGCTTGCGGATGATCTCCTGCCCTTCGGGCTTGGAGTGGTTGACCGTGATCGAGCGCTTGTTGCGGTTCGACACGGTGAAGAAGCTCGACTGGCGAGTCTCGATTCCGTCCTTGCCCTTGATCCAGGCGGTGCCGTAGCCGCGGCCGTCGTCGCCGACGCCGGGCCGCTCGATCTTGATGACGTCGGCGCCGAGATCGCCGAGGATCTGGGCTCCCACCGGCGCCGCGAAGACGCGGCTCATGTCGATCACGCGGATGCCCGCCAGTGCGCTGTGGTTCGTGGTCATGCTGGCGCTCTAAGCGCAGTGCCTGCGCCGGGGCAAGAGGGATTGCCAAGCGCAAACAAACTGACGAAAAGTCGTGCGTCGAAGGGAGAGGACAGATGATCCGTAGCGTCCGGCTGCCGCTGCTCGCGGTGCTCGCAGGGTGTTCGCTGGCGCTGGCGGGCGGTGTCGCACTCGGCGGCGCGACGCAGCCGGCGGCGCAGCTTTCGGACAACAGCGACGGCAGCGACTGGCCCGGCTACGGCCGCACTTTCGGGCAGCAGCACTACAGCCCGCTGGCCGAAATCGACGCGGGCAACGTCGGCGGCCTCGGCCTTGCCTGGTCGATGGACCTGCCGCTCGGCAACACGGCGACGCAGCCGATCGCGGTGGACGGGGTGCTCTATTTCGCCACGGGCCTGAGCGTGGTCCGCGCCGTCGACGCCGTCACCGGCAGGCAGCTGTGGGAATACGATCCCGAGGTGGGCAAGGTCGCGGGGATGAACCTGCGGCTCGGCTGGGGCGTGCGCGGCCTCGCCTGGTGGGACGGCAGGATCTACGTCGGCACGCAGGACGGGCGGCTGCTCGCCCTCGACGCGAAGAGCGGCAAGCCGGTGTGGACAGTCCAGACATTCACGCCCGATCTCGCCGCCTACATCAGCGGCGCGCCGCGCGTGCTTGCCGGCAGGGTGATCATCGGCTTCGGCGGTTCGGGCGGGGTAAGCCGCGGCTATGTCAGCGCCTACGACGCCCGCACCGGCAAGTTCCTCTGGCGTTTCCATACGGTCCCTGGCGATCCCGCCAAGGGCTTCGAGGACGAGGCCATGGCCATGGCAGCCAAGACCTGGTCGGGCGAATGGTGGAAGTTCGGCGGCGGCGGCGACGTCTGGAACTCGATCGCCTACGACGAGGAGAGCGACACCGTCTATTTCGGCGTCGGCAGCCCCTATCCCTACAGCCACAAGCTGCGCAGCGAAGGGAAGGGCGACAACCTGTTCCTCGAATCGATCGTCGCGGTCGACGGCAGGACCGGCAAGTACAAGTGGCACTACCAGACCACGCCCGGCGACACCTGGGACTACGACGCGACGATGGACATCGAGCTCGCCGACCTGGAAATCGACGGCAAGCTGCGCAAGGTGCTGATGCAGGCGCCGAAGAACGGCTTCTTCTACGTCATCGACCGGACCGACGGAAAGCTGATCTCGGCCGAGCCCTTCGTTCCCGTCACCTGGGCGACCAGGATCGACCGCGCGACCGGGCGGCCGGTGGAAGTCCCGGGCGCACGCTACGAGACCGCGCCGGCGCGCATATCGCCTTCGCCGCTGGCCGCGCACAACTGGCTGCCGATGGCCTATAGCCCCAAGGCCGGGCTGGTCTTCATCCCGGCGGTCGATTTCCCCGTCACCTTCAGCCAGCCCGATCCGAGCTGGCAGCCGGCCACCGATCGCAACACCGATGCCGGCGCCAAGATCAGCGGCGGCCCGCTGGCCGGCGAGAAGCCCCCGGCCGGGCGCCTGATCGCCTGGAACCCGGTGACCCAGAAAGAGGCCTGGCGCGTCGATTACCCGACCTACATCAACGGCGGCGTTCTGGCGACCGGGGGCAACCTCGTGTTCCAGGCCACGGTCGATGGCATGTTCAAGGCCTTCGCCGCCGACAGCGGCCGGCAGCTCTGGCAGTTCGACACGCGGGCGCCGACGATCGCGCCGCCGATCACCTACCGCGCCGGCGGCAGGCAGTACGTCACCGTGCTCACCGGCCTCGGCATGGCCTATCCGATGAACGCGGCGGTGCTCGCCGGGCCGGGCATCGAGAAATACGGCCTCGATTCGCGGAGCCAGGCGCGGAGGGTGCTGACTTTCGTCATCGGCGGCAAGCAGGCGCTGCCGCCGCGCCAGGCGCCGCCGCTGCCGCCCGAGGATCCCGGCTTCAAGCCCGAGCCCGCCCGCTTCATGCCCGGCGCCATGGCTTTCTCCACCCATTGCCTGGTCTGCCACGGCAGCATGGCCGTCGGCTCGACGCAGGGCCCGGACCTGCGCCGCTCTGCCTATCCGCTGGACAAGGCCGCTTTCGACAGCATCGTGCGCGGCGGCGCGCTGCAGGAGCGGGGCATGCCCCGGTTCCAGGAGTTCAGCGACGCGAAGCTCGAGGAGATCCGCTATTACATCCGGGCGAGAGCGGCCGAATTGCGCGGGGCGGGCTCCCCCGCGCCAGAGCCCGGCGCCGAGAGCCCGCTCAATCTGAAGTGACGCCCAGGCGGCCTGTCCGGCGATCTCGACGGCACCAGGCTTTGCCGCTACCGGGTCGCTCCAGGACGACTGTCAGCAGGAAGGAACAGGTCAGTGCAGGTTGCGATCATCACGGGTGCGGGTAGCGGCATCGGCCTTGCCACGGCAAAGATGCTGCACGACGCAGGCTTCGCCATCGTCGGCGTCGGGCGCGACAGGAAGAAGCTGGAGACGCTCGAGCAGGCGATCGGCAACCCCGATCATGTCGCGACGATCTCGGTCGACGTGACGGCGGCAGAGGCGCCGAAGCAGGTCGTCGACCTGGCGCTGGAGCGGTTCGGGCGCATCGACTGCCTGGTCAACAACGCCGGCGTCGGCAGCCCCAAGCCGCTCGACGAGACCGACGACGAGATGCTGGACTATTTCCTCGACATCATGCTGCGCGCGCCGTTCCGCCTGTGCCGCGAGGTGATCCCGCACCTGCGCGCCGGGTCGAGCGTGGTCAACGTCACGTCGACTTTCGCCCATATAGGCGGGCGCCGCGGCGGTGCCTATTCGGCGGCGAAAGGCGGCCTGAAGTCGCTGACCGAGCACATGGCCTGCGAATACGGGCCGCGCGGCATCCGCTCGAACTGCGTGGCGCCGGGCGTCACCCGGACGGAGATGGTCGCCCACCGTTTCGACGACGAGGCCTTCAAGCGCGTCAACGTCGAGACCACGCCCTATCCCCGCCTGGCCGAGCCCGAGGACATCGCGGCGATGATCGCTTTCCTCTGCCAGCCGGCCAGCGAGATGGTCAACGGCCAGTCGATCGTCGTCGACGGCGGCTGGACCAAGACCAAGTACCTCTCGCCGCGCGTGACCAATACCAAGTGGGTCGAGGTGGACTGACGGTTCCTCGGGAAGCAGGAAGTCGCAAACGAGTGGGAAACTGGCCGCCCAGGGCAAGGCGCCTATCCCCTTGCCCCCATTGCCTTGCCGTGGCGCTTCGGGAATAGTCCGGAAAACCAGTCGGGAGACACCAGATGATCAGAGGCATCCACCACGTCGGCATCAACTGCCGCGACCTCGACCGCATGACGCGCTTCTATTGCGAGGCGTTCGGCTTCCGGCCGGTGGACGAAGGCTTCGCCTGGGCCGACGAGCCAGTGATGGACCATATCGTCGACGTGAAGGGCTCGGCCTCGAAGGGCATCATGCTGCGCGCCAACACCTGCTACCTCGAGCTGTTCGAATACAGCGCCCCGCCGCCCTTGTTGGACAAGCCGCTGCGGCCCAACGATCGCGGCTATACCCATTTCTGCGTCGACGTGACCGACATCGCCAACGACATCGAATTCCTCAAGACATGCGGCATGACGTTCAACGAGCGCGACTTCGTCGACGTCGGCCACGTGAAGACGATCTACGGCTACGATCCCGAAGGCAACGTCATCGAAGTCCAGCAATGCGCGCCCGACAACGATTTCCGGCTGGAGCGGGTCGCGGGTTAGTGGCAACGAGCCTGCTCGAACAAAAGGCTCTCGCGCGGGAGGAATGGCGCAGGCACTGGCCGCTGGTCCTGGCGGCGGCCTTCGCCTTCTCGTTCACCTCGGTGATGACCGCCTCGACCGGGTTGTTCATCGATCCCTGGACCAGGGAATTCGGCTGGAGCCGCACGCTGCTGTCGTCAGGCATGTCGATCACCTCGGTGACGACTTTCCTGTTCTCGCCGCTGTTCGGCGTGCTGATCGACCGGATGGGGACGCGCCGCATGGCTCTGCCGGGGCTGGTGCTGCTGGCCGCGACCATGGCCTCGCTGGCGCTGCTCGACGGTTCGGTGTGGATGTGGTTTGCGATCTGGACAGTCTATGCCGTCGCGGCGCTGGCCACCAAGTCGACGGTGTGGACGGCGGGCGTCGCCAGCGCCTTCGAAGGCGGCCGCGGGCTGGCGCTGGGCCTGACCCTGTCGGGCAGCGCTTTCGCCCAGGCGATCACGCCGCCGCTGGCCAACTGGCTGATCAACGAATTCGGCTGGCGCATGGCGCTGGTCTGCCTGGGGCTGGGCTGGGGCGGGCTTGCCATCGTGCTGTGCTTCTTCCTGCTGTTCGACGGCTACGACGCCAGCCGCCGCGCCCGGGCCGAGAATCCCGGAGCGACCGAGGCCAAGGCCCTGCTGCACGACGCGCCGGGCCTGTCGATCGCCGAAGCCTGGCGCAGCGTCGCGCTGTGGCGGATCGCGATTTCCACTTTCCTGATCATGGTGGTGACGATCGCGCTGGTCGTCCACCAGATCCCGATCCTGGTCGAGATCGGCGTCGACCGCACCAGCGCCGCCTACTACGCCGGGATGGCCGGGCTGGCCGGTGTCGCGGGCAAGCTGGTCACCGGCTGGCTGCTCGACCGCTATGCCGCGCGCTGGGTCGGCGGGCTGACGCTGGCGGCCACCGCGCTGACCTTCGTCCTGCTGCTCGTGCCCGACCGCTCGATGCCGATCATCTTCACCGCCATGTTCATCAACGGCTATGCCGCCGGGACCAAGCTGCAGATCGCCGGCTATCTGACCTCGGCCTATGGCGGCATGAAGAATTTCGGCGCCATCTTCGGCACGATGGCCAGCCTGATCGCGGCCGGCTCGGGGCTGGGACCGCTGATGGCGGGCTTCATCTACGACAGCTTCGGCAACTACGATCCCTACCTGTGGATCGGGATCGTCGGGACCCTGCTCAGCGCGGTGCTGATCTTCGGGCTGCCGGGATATCCGGAGTGGGTGAAGCGGCCGCATGCGCGCGGGGTGCGCGACGAGTGACGGCGCCAAAGAACCTCCCCGTTCCGGGGAGGTTCTTTGCTCACTTCAATCCCGCGCCAGCAACAAGGCCGCCGCCATCGGTCCGCCGCCCGAGGTGGCCACCGCCACTTTCGGATCGCCCGGTATCTGCCGCGGGCCGGCGGCGCCGCGCAGCTGGGTCACGGCTTCGTGCGCAAAGCCGAAGCCGTGGAGGCGACCGGCGCCGAGCTGGCCGCCGCCGGTGTTCAGCGGCAGCTCGCCGTCGCGGGCGATGCGGGTGCCGCCTTCGATGAACCTGTGCCCTTCGCCGCGCTCGCAGAAGCCGAGGCCTTCCAGCCAGGTGATCGGCAGGAAGGCGAAGCCGTCGTAGAACTGCACGGTATCGACGTCCTTGGGCTTGTAGTCGGTGTTCTTCCACAGGTCGCGGCCGGCATCGTAGGCGGCGAACCATTCGACCTGGTCCCACGAATAGCGGTCGACCGAGCCCGAGGCGGCGGCGATGCGGATCGGCGTCGCCTTGACTTCGTCGAGCGCGTCGCCGGCCGAGACGATGATCACCGTCGAGGCGTCGCTGAAGCGGTCGCAGTCGTAGAGGCACAGCGGAGTCGAGATCATCCGCGCCGACATGTACTTGTCGAGCGTCAGCTCCTCCTTGGTGATCGCGCGGGCGCGCGGGTTGAGCAACGCGTTCTTCGATCCGTTGATCGCGATCTGGCCCAGCTGCTCGCGCGTCATGCCGTACTTGTGGACGTGGCGCGCGGCATATTGCGCGGTCCAGCAGGCCGCCGAGGTCGCCCAGAACGGCGCGGTCCACTGGGTGAAGCCCGAAACGGTGTCGTGCCGCAGCGGCATGTATTCCTCGGGGTTGGCCATGCCGCCGGCCTCGTAGACGGTGCGGAAGCAGATGGCGTGGCGGCAGATGCCTTCCTTGACCGCCCAGGCGGCCATGCCGATCGCCGAGAGCTGGGCCGGCTGCTCGATCGCGCCCATCTGCCACTTCGACTTGATGCCGAGGACTTCGATCAGCTCGTCGGTGCCGACCGGCGAGAAGGCAAGGTAGCCGTGCGACTTGCCGGGAAAGCTGAACACGCCGTCGATCTGGTCGAGCGTCAGGCCGGCGTCGTCGAGCGCTTCCTTGACCGCGTCGACGGTCAGCAGCAGCGGGTGGCGGGGCAGGCGGACGCCGACTTCGGACTGGCCGACGCCGCTGATATAGGCTTCGCGTTTGGCCATGGCTCAGTTCGCCTTCTCGAAGAGGGGGTAGAAGATGCCGTCGCGTTCCTCGAACGTGACGCGCACCTTGTCGTCGAAATTCACTTCGTCGACCGCGCAATTGACGATGTTGGTGGTCAGGTAGACTCCGGGAACCCCGTCGAGCCGGACGCGGGCGATGACGTAGGGTACTTCCAGCCCGGGCGCCCAGGGCTGGTGGTTGATCGAGAAGGTATCGATCTCGCCGGTGCCGGCAACGGCTTCGGGCGCGACGTTCTCCGACTGGCAGTGCCGGCAGAGGATCCGCGGCGGATGGGTGTACTGGCCGCAGTCGTTGCACCTGGTGATGTTGAGCTTGCCTTCGGCGCCGCCGGTCCAGAACGCGCGGTTCTCCTGGTCGAGCTTTGGCTTGGGCCGGGGTGGGGACATGGGTGCTTGCTCCGGATGAGAGGGGGAATTCACTTGGCCTGCATGTAGCTGGGCTTGAGCGCGCCGGTGATCGTGCCGCCGACATTGCCTTCGTCGGTGGCCAGCACGGCGCCGGTGACCGCGGCGTTGAGCGGGCTTGCCAGCAGCAGCAGCGACCAGGCCTGCTCCTCGCCGGTCGGCATGCGGCCCAGCAGCGGGTGCGGATAGCTGTCCATGAAGGCCTGGCCGAGGTGCTTGGCGCTTTCCTCCATGAAGGCGGTGCCGGTGGCGCAGGGGGCAATGCCGTTCAGGCGGATGCGGCGGCTTTCCGCCAGCCCGATCGCGGCCTGGTGGATCCAGACGGTGAGCAGTTCCTTCGAAGGGCTGTAGCCGTCGCGCAGCTTGTCGGGATTGGCGTGGTAGAAGTCGCGCACCTGCTCGGCTTCGGCGATGCCGACGATCTCGAGATTTTCGGCCAGGTGGTGCTGCCAGCCGCGTGCGGCAGTGGAAGTGATCAGGCAGATCGAGCCGCCGTCCTTCACCGCCGGCAGCATTTCCTCGGTGAACAGGCGGGTGCCGATATAGTTGATCGCCATGCAGGCCAGCGCACCGACGTTGTGCGGCGGCACTCCGGCGATGGGGAACAGGAAGTCGATCGGGCCGAGCTTGCGCAGCTCCGCCGCTGCCGCGCGGACGGCGGCGAAGTCTCCCAGGTCCAGCCGGGTGAAGCTCGCGCAGGCGACTTTCGGCTCGGCAATGTCGACGATGTGCACTGTCGCACCCAGGTCGCCGAGAATGTGCGCAGCGGCTTCGCCCATGCCCGATGCGCCGCCGGTCAGCACGACTGTCGCACCGCGATAGCCAAGCCCGTCGAGACTGCCGCCGCTCATGCCCTGTCCCTCTCCCAAGCGATCCATGCCGGCACTAGGGAGAGGGAGGCCCGGCTGGTCAAGCCCCTCTCCCGGCTTTTATGAATTATCGCGGCGGCGGTTGGGAGCAAGATCCTCCCCTATTGGAGGAGCGGGACCGCAGGCGCCTGCCACCTTCCCCTGGGGGCGAGGATCCGGGTCAGTCGACCACCTTGCGGGCGATCAGGTCGTCGAGCTGCTCCTGCGGCAGGCCCAGCAGCTCGCGGTAGACGTAGTCGTTGTGCTCGCCCAGCAGCGGCGCGCCGCGCGCGACGTTCGGCCCGTCGGGGCTGATCCGCCAGCTGGGCCCGATGATCGGGCGGCTGCCGCTCCTGTGGTCGGTGACCATGCGGTATGCCTGGCGTCCCCACAGGTAGTCGTCGGAGCACAGGTCGATCGAGCTCATGCTCTTGAACGCCGGGACTCCGGCCTGGCGCAGCTGATCGGCCAGGTCGGCGGCATCCTGGTGCGCGGTGAGCTCGGCGATCTCGGCGTCGAGCGCGCGGCGATTCTCCAGCCGCAGCGCCAGCGTGGCGAAGCGCGGGTCGGCGGCAAGGTCGTCGGCGGCGAGGACGCGGCAGAGCGCCTGCCAGTGCTCCTCGGTGGCGGCGGCGATGCTGATCCAGCCGGTCATCTGGCAGGGATAGGCGCCATGGGGGCAGATCTCGGGATGGAAGTTGCCGTCCGACTGCGGAACCTGGCCGGTGACGCTGTAGGCGAACAGGCTGTCGCCGACGAGGCTGGTCATCGATTCCACCGCGGAGAGGTCGATGAACTGCCCCTCGCCGGTGCGCTCGCGGTGGTGGAGGGCGGCGATGCAGGCCAGGGCGGCGCAGGCGCCCGAAGTCGAATCGCCGTAGCGGATGTTCATGCCCTTCGGCGTCTCGCCCTCGTGCCCGACCAGCGCGGTGAGCCCGCTCAGCGAGGCGAAGCAGGGGGCATAGCCGGTCTGGTAGCCGAGCGGCCCTTCGTTGCCCCACATCTTGATCGAACACTGGATGATGTCGGGCTTGATCTTCCTGAGGTCATCATAGCCGAGGTGCGACCGCTCCATCGCGCCGGGGCGGATGTTGTCGATGACGATGTCCGACCTGGCGATCATCTGCCTGACGAGGTCGAGCCCCTCTGCCGTCTTCATGTTGACCTGGACCGAGAGGATCTCCTGGTTGATCGACAGGAAATAGGGCGCGGCGTTTATGTCGACGCCGCCGTAGGCGCGCATCTCGTCGAGATTGGTCGCGCTTTCGACCTTGATCACCTCGGCGCCGAGATGGGCGAGCAACTTGCCGGCATATGGACCGGCCCAGACCTTGGTGATCTCGAGCACGCGGATGCCGCTGAGCGGCCCGCCGGGGCTAGGCACGGGCATGGATGCGCTCCGATGCTGGAATGGACATGGCTGCTCCGCGGCGCAGGCCGGGGCCTCGGGAGGCTGGGCAGGTCATCGGCAAGGCGCGCCGTGCCGCCTCACGTCTGCAGCCGACTAAGACCCCGACCTGCGCCGGGGAGCAAGCCATCGCCGATGGGCATGCGTCGAGCAAGGTCGCTTCTCGCCACATCATCATCGCGCCGCCTCCTGGTCGGCCCCCAGCGCCGGCGCGGGGCTGACGATGCGGACGGGGGTGGCGCTCATCCTGTAGGAGACGGTGGGGTAGCTGACCTTGCCGAACACCGGGTGCTCGGCCTCCTGGAAGAAGCCGCGGTGGGCGAACTGCTCGTTGCGGGGCAAGTCGGCGGCGGTGCTGACCGGCACCATGGCGATGCCGGCCTTCTGCGCCGCCTCGGTGATCGCGATCTTCTCCTGCTGCGCGATCCACTGCGTGAAGTGGCGCCGGAACAAGTCGACGTTGGCCTGGGTGCAATCGAATTCCAGCCAGTCCTCGCGGAAGGCCCTGGCCCATTCGGGATCGCCCATCAGCGCGCGCAGGGCGTTCCAGTGGCCCTTGGTGGTCATGAAGATGTAGATATGGCCGTCGCGGCAGGCGAAGGAAGTGCCGGGGCCGCCCATGTCGTAGGCGGTGCGCTCGTCGCTCGGCTCGACGTCGCCGGCGAGCATGCGGTCGAGCACGCAGTCGATGCGGTTCAGCTGAACCTCGACTTCGGAAATGTCGATGAACTGGCCGCCGGGCTTGCCGGGTTCGATCCGGCGCTGGCGCAGCAGCGAGGCGAGCACGCACATGGCGGCGTCGATCCCCGCTTCGTAGTCGGGCAGGAAGCGCCCGGCGCCTTTCAGCGGCGGCTTGTCGTGCGTGGTCTCGCTTGGCGAATGATAGGCCCAGCCACCGGCGTTGATGACGTTGATCGGCTGCAGCTTCTGCCATTCGTGCGGCGCGCCCTGGCCGAAGTGGCTGACGATGCAGTGGACGAGGTGCGGGTGGGCCGCCGACACGTCGTCGGGCGCCAGCCGGTGCGCCGCGGTCCACGCCTCGTCGTGGTCGTCGATCAGGCCGTTGGCCCGCGCCAGCAGGCTGTCGAGCCGGGCGCGGTCCCCGGCATCGTCGAGATCGAGCACCACCGACTTCTTGTTGGTGTTGAGATAACCGAACAGTGCGCTCTCGCCGTCGCGGAACGGCCCCATGTGCCGCGTCGGCGCGCCGCCCGGCCGCTCGACCTTGATGACCTCGGCGCCGAAGTCGGCCAGCAGCTTGGCGGTGTATTCTCCCGCCGGCCGTTCCGCGACCTCGACGATGGTGATGCCCTTGAGAGCGGTCATTTGCGGTTCGCACCCAGTCTTTTGCGCGCCACCGGATCGGTCGAATCGATCGCTGCCCAGTCGGAGCCGGGATAGATCGGCTTGATCGCGGTCGCCGCGTCCATGCGGTCGATGTCCTCGGCGGTCAACCGGACGTCGACCGCGCGCAGGTTGTCCTCGAGCTGGTGAGTCTTGGTCGCGCCCATCAGCACGCTGTCGACCCCGGGCCTGGCGAGCAGCCAGGCGATCGCCAGCTGCGCCATCGAGCAGCCCCTGGCCGCGGCGATCTCTTCCAGGATCGGCAGCAGGGCGAATGCCTGGTCGCGGTCGAACTTCAGCCAGTCGAAGTTGGCGAAGCGGTTGTCCTCGCGCTTCATGTCCTCGGCGGTGTACTTGCCGGCCAGGAATCCGTAGGCGAGCGGGCTCCACACGGTCATGCCGATGCCGTGGTGGCGCATCATCGGCACCACGTCGCGTTCGACGTCGCGGCCGAGCAGCGAGTAGTACATCTGCCCGTGAGTGAAGCGCGCCAGGCCGTTGGCCTTCTGCTCGGCGATCGCCGTGGCGGCCAGCCAGGCCGGCCAGTTGGAGAAGCCGATGTAGCGCACCTTGCCGGCGCGGACGACGGCATCGAGCGCTTCCAAGGTCTCCTCCAGCGGGGTGAAGGGATCGATGCGGTGGACGTTGTAGAAATCGATCCAGTCGGTGCCGAGCCGCTTCAGGCTTTCGTCCACCGACCACAGGATGTGCCGCCGCGACAGGCCGGAGTGGAGCAGCTCCTTGTGCCCGGCGCCGCGGTTGCCGACCTTGGTCGACAGGACGATGCGGTCGCGATGCGGCTTCAGCGCCGCGCCGAGCAATTGCTCGGACTGGCCGCTGGCATAGACGTCGGCCGTGTCGAAATAGTTCACCCCGGCGTCGAGCGCCTTGCCGACCATCTCGTCGACCAGCTCGGGGCCGACCTTGTAGAAGGCGCCCAGCGAGGTATCGCCCTGAGTGAAGGTCGAGCCGCCCAGGGCGAGACGCGAGACGATCAGGCCGGTGGAACCGAGCTGGCAATATTGCATGGTCTATCGATCCTCCCCGGCACGGGGAGGGGGACCGCCGGCACGGCGGTGGAGGGGGCTGGCCTCTGGGCGCAACGAGGCGAGGGCGCGCCCGGTCGGGAGCCCCCTCCACCACGCCGCTGCGCGTCGCGGTTCCCCTCCCCGTGCCGGGGAGGATTGAAGTGCCCCGATCACGGCTTGGCGCGGCCTCCGAAGCTCAGGCGCCAGTCGGGCGGGAAGCGCATGTCGTTGTCCTTGACCGAATTGGCCAGGCCCTTTTCCATCACGTCCTCGCCCAGGCCGGTGTCGGGCGCGCCGGTATCGTCGGCCATCATCGGCTTCATGCCTTCGAGGAAGCCGGTCATCAGGCTGCCCATGTATTCGCCGCGGTACTGCTTGTAGATCTCGAAGAAGGTCTTCTGCGCGACGACGGTGTCGTTGGGCCGCGTCATCGAGCAGGCCAGCGCGTACTTCATCGTCTCTTCCTCGAGCTTCTCGCGCGGGACGACCGAGTTGATGAAGTTGCAGTCGTACATCTGCTGGGCGGTGAAGGGACGGCCGGTGAAGACCATTTCCATGAACTTGCGCACGCCCATCATCTCGGCCCAGGTCCACATGCGCGGGCCCCAGCCGACGTAGCGGAAGGCGGCATGGCCGAACAGCGAATCGTCCGAAGCGACGACGATGTCGGCATCGCCGGCCAGGTAGAAGTGCCAGCCGTAGGTGTAGCCCTTGCACTCGAGGATCGAGATCTTCTTGAAGTTCTGCAGCGACCGGCAGCCGAAGCTGTCGTCGGCATAGAGGTTGGTGATCGAGCCGAGGAAGCGGTAGGTGCCCGGCGGCGGATACTTGACCGTGCCGTCGTTCTCGATCTTGAACTCGTGCAGCAGCGAGGTGCCCGGCTGCGGGTTGAGCATGCCGTCCTGCTCCTCGAGGTCGGCGCCCGAGCCGAGGTGCTTGCCCGTGCCGCGGATGACGAGGACCTTGACGTCGTCGTCGATGTTCGCCCGGTGGACCAGGTCGGCGAAGCGCAGCCGCGCGGCGATCGTCGGCGCGTTCAGCGCGTCGGGCCGGTTGAACGTGATCGTCGCGATCTTGGTCTTCGGGTCCTTTTCAAACAGGACCAGCTCTTCGGCGGGCGGGCGGCGCAGGGTGGCTCGGGTCATGGTGTTTCTCTCCTTTTGGCACTGCGTATCCCTCCCCCTCGATGGGGGAGGGATACGCAGGCTTGCAAACTCGTTTGCTAGCCGAAGTTGGGTGGGGGTGCACTTTCCGCCGGGGGCGGCGCATGGGGCGCGCTCACCCCCATCCAACTGCGCCTAGGCGCTTTGCAGCGCCAAGGCTTCGTATCCTTCCCCCATCGAGGGGGAAGGGCAACCCTTCATCTCAACACTCCCGCTGGAGCCTGGTCCAGTCCGGCAGCCTGGGCGGCATCGCCATGTACTTGTCGATCGCCATTTCGAAATGGCGGATGCGGACTTCCTGGTAGTCGCCCAGCGTGATGCCGGGCTTGGCGCTGGCTTCCAGGCCTTCCTGCTGGGCGTAGAGGTTGTCGGTATCCTGGTCGAGGATATGGCCGAAGCCGGGGTCCATCCCCACGGCTTCCGAGAACGACTGGTGGTCCTGCAGGATCTGCACCTCGGCGGTTTCGGGCACGGTGCCGTCCTTGGGCCGCGGGCGCATGAACATCACTTCGTAGATCGTCCGGCGATGGTCGCGCGCGTCCGGGCGGAAGCGGTAGGTCATCGGCAGCGAGATGCCCGGGAACAGGAAGAGGTTGGGGAAGAAGGTGTAGCTGTAGGTGTCGAGTAGCTCGGTGTCGGAAACGCCGCTGAGGTCGGTGTTGGTCGCGGTCTCGAACATGTTGCGGAACATGTCGGCCATGACCTGGCGGGCGCGCTCGCCTTCCTTGAGCTCGGGCTTCGAGCCGCCGAGCGACGAGCCGTCGCCGAGCGTGAAGTTCTCGATGATGTCCTTCTCGGTGTACTTGCCGTAGAGCTTGGGGCTGACCACGCCGAGCGTCGAGATGAAGCGGTCGACGTGCTCGCCGTAGACGTCGTACTGCGAATTGACGTCGCCGTTCGCCGGCGCGACCTGCGGGTGGGTGTCGCCGACGTGGTAGGCTTCCATGAAGGCTTCCATGGTCAGCTTCCAGTTGGCCGGGTAGCTCTTCTGGACGTGCAGGTAGATGTAGCGGTCTTCCAGCTTCCAGGCCTTGAGGTGGGCCAGGGCGGCCTCGCCGAGGTATTCCTCAAGGCTCGGCGCGTCGGGGTCCATGTTGACCCAGACGAAGCCGCCGAGGCGCGCGACCCGCGCTTCGGGCAGGCACATCTTCTGCTTGCGGGTATGGGCGAAGTCCCACTCCTCGGGCAGGTCCTTGAGGCTGCCGTCGAGGTTCCAGGTCCAGCCGTGGAACGGACACTTGAGGTCGTTGGTGAAGCCGGCCGTGCCCGAAGGCTTGAGCTTGGTGCCGCGATGCAGGCAGGCGTTGAAGTGAGCGCGGATCTCGTCGTCGGCGCAGCGGGTGACGACGAAGCTGTAGGGCCCGATGTCGTAGACGTAGTAGTCGCCGACCTCGGGGATGTGCTCCTCGCGGCAGGCGAACTGCCAGGTGCGCGTCCACACGCGCTCGAACTCGCCCCTGGCGAAGTCGGCGCTGGTATAGCGCTCGGTCGAGACGTCCTCGCTGCCCAGGTATTCGTAGCTCTCGCTTGCCGCCCAGGCCGGGGCGGCGACCTTGTCGCGCGCGATGATCTCCTGCGTGGTTTCGGCAGGGCACCGGGCTTCGCCGGGCTTCAGCTGGCCGGTTTCGACATTCATGCAGATTGCTCCTGACTGATGCTCATTCCGCGGCCTGGAGGGCAGGGGCGCCTGCCTTGGCCTCGAGTGCGGGGGAAATGGACTGGATCACGCCGTCCTTCATCACCATGGCGATGCGGTTGCGGTCGGTGAGGATCGAGACGTCCTTCAGGACATCGCCGTCGACGAGGATGAGGTCGGCGAGCTGCCCGCTCTGCAGCGTGCCCAGGTCGCCCTGGTCGCGCATCGCCAGGCCGCCGTTGCGAGTGGCGCAGAGCAGGGCCTCCTCGGCGCTGTAGCCGAAGTAGGTCATGAACAGCTTGAGGTCCTTCGCCTGGGTGCCCTGCGCGCTCCAGCCGAAGCCGTAGTCGCCGCCGATCAGGTGGCGCACCCCGCGCTTGCGCAGCGCGCTGTGAGTCTCGGCCGAATTCTCGAGCAGGTCGCCGATCCCCATGTAGCCGCCGATCTCGGCGCTCAGGCCGTGGCCCGCCGCCTCGCCGTGCATGATCTGGTGAAGCAGGCCGACCGTCGGGGCGACGAAGATGCGGTCCTTCGCCTCTTCCATCATGTCGAGCAGTTCCTCGTCGGAATACTCGCAGTGGAACAAGCCGTCGACGCCCGCGCGGATGCAGTACTTCGACCCGTCGATCGATCGGGTGTGGGCGTTGATCTTGCGGCCGTAGGCATGGGCCGTCTCGGCCGCGACGCGGATTTCCTCGAAAGTCATCGGCGTGGTGAAGCCGGGCGTGCCCGGGTAGAAGGGGTCGCCCGAGACGTCGAGCTTGATGTTGTCGACGCCCTCGCGGCAGTGGAGGCGCACGGCGCGGCGCATCTCGTCGACGCCGTCGACGATGGTCGAAGGGCCGACGCGCGGATTGTGCTCGCGGCTCTCGTCGCCCATCGCCCCGGTGACGCTGATCTCGAGCCCGCCGGCGCGGATGCGCGGGCCGGGGAGGCGGCCGGCATCGACCTCGTTGCGCACCGCGACGCCGAGCCGCAGCTTCGCCTCGGAGGCGCCGTAGGCGCTGGTGAAGCCCATCTCGATCAGCGCCTTGGCGCCGCGCGCGGCGGTGAACACCTGCTCCTCGGGCGTCGGGGTGATGAGGTTCTCGGTCGCGGTCACGCCCTCGAACGACAGGTGCGCGTGGCCTTCGGTCATGCCCGGCATGCAGAACAGGCCGGTGCCGTCGATGACGCGGTCGGCCGCGTCCTGCCTATGGTCCGCCTGGCCCGCGGGCGTGACCGCGGTTATGCTGTTGCCGTCGACCACGAGATCGCCCGGGAACGGCTTCGCCCCCGTGGCATCGAAGATCGTCGCGTTCAGGATCAGGGTCCGACCCACGGTACTTCTCCTCTTGGTCCGCGCCGCTCAGGGATCGAGACTCGCGCGCTGCCTTCTCAGGGCTTTCGCTTTTCACGATAGGCTTGCCGCCCTGTATGCCAAATGACTGGCGGCGCAGAAGCGGTTTTCCCTGTCGGCTTCCTGCATAACCCTTGCGATCCTGCCATTCCAGTCAAGTTTTGCTCTCTGTTTTCTGCTTGGCATCGGCAGGCGTCATGAGGCATGGAGGCTCAGATTTATCCGCACCGGCGGTCGCCGGGCGGATCGAGAGGAACCGATACGAAATGGGCAATCTGAAAGTCACGATGACCGATGTGAACGGCAACACGCGCACGTTCGAGAATGTCGAGGAAGGCACGAGCCTGATGGAACTCGGCAAGCAGAACGGTGTCGCCGGCATCATGGGCGATTGCGGCGGCGGCTGCGCCTGCGCCACCTGCCACGTCTATGTCGACCAGGACTGGTATGCCAAGGTCGGCGAGCCCGACGACATCGAGTTCGCCATGCTCGACATGGTCGCCGATGTCATGAAGGATACCAGCCGGCTCGGCTGCCAGATCAAGATGAAGCCCGAGTTCGACGGCCTCAGCGTCACGGTCGCCCCGGCTTCCTCGTACTGACCGGCGCCGGGTCCACGGGGGCGCCCTTGCCTGCGTGGACAAGCGGAGCCTTGTACGCGGGTATGGCGCATCGGCTGCCGACTCAGCATAATGTAGATGCTTTTGGTTCCCGGGCAGCGGCGTCGGTCGCTGCCGCACGCTTGGGATAGGATCTAGGAACAGCTCATGGCAACGCAGACTGTGGACACGCCGAAGTCGGAACGGCTTCCCCTCACTTCCGAAGAGCAGAGCCTGCTGGGGCAGGGTACGCTGAAGGACTATGCCATCCAGGCCCATCCGCGCGACTTCTACCGCGCGATGCGCAAGGGCGACCCCATCCACTACGACGCCGGCCTCAACAGCTGGCTGGTCACTCGCCACGAGGACATCTGGGCGGTGCAGTCGGACCCGGTCACCTTCTCGGTCCAGCACGGCTATCACGAGCAGCAGGCCCGCGGCATGCAGGACGAGTTCCGCGCCTACCTGCGCGAGCACGGCGGCGGCTATTTCCCCGACGCGATCATGTCGGACCCGCCCTATCACACCCGCATCCGCCGGCTGATGGAGCGCGCCTTCACCGCGCACCGGGTGAAGGAGCTCGAGCCGCGCCTGCACGAGATCGTCCGCGACCTCGTCTCCGAATTCTCCGGCAAGGGCCAGTGCGATGCCGTCAAGGACATCGCCCAGCCGCTGACCATCCGCGTCATCGTCGAGCAGCTCGGCCTCGACCACGGCATGGAAGACAAGATCGTCGAATGGTCGATGGCGGTCACTGCGCAGATCGGCGCGATGCAGACGCGCGAGACCATGCTGTCCAACGCGGCCAAGATCGCCGAGCTGCAGCAGTACCTGATCGGCAAGATGCGCGAGCGCGAGAAGGAACCGCGCGAGGACATGATCTCCGACATCGTCCACGCCCAGGTCACCAACGAGGACGGCACGGTCGAGAAGCTGACGTTCGAGGAAGCCGTGTCGCTGATCCGCGCCATGGTCATCGCCGGCAACGACACCACGGCGACGGCGATCGGCAACCTGTTCTACGTGCTGGCGACCAAGCCCGGCATGGCCGAGCTGATGCAGGAAGTCGCCGAGGACGACCGCCGCATGAACCGCTTCGTCGAGGAGCACCTGCGCAACGAGCCGCCGGTGCGCGCGCTGTCGCGCATGGCGCTCGCCGACGTCGAGGTGAACGGCACGGTCATCCCCAAGGGCGCGCACATGCTGCTGGTCTATGATTCCGGCAATGACGACGAGACCGTGTTCCCCGATCCGCGCAAGTTCGACATGGAACGGCCGAACATCGGCCGCCACGTCGCTTTCGGCGGCGGTCCGCACCGCTGCGTCGGGCTGGCGCTCGCCCGCATGGAGATCAAGCTGGCGGCGCGCGAAGTCGCCCGGCAGATGAAGGACATCAAGCTGGCGATCCCGGAAAGCGAGATCAGGTACCTGCCGACCGTGGCGACGCACACGATCGAATCGCTGCCGATCACCTACGGGAAGCGGTGACGGCAAGCGGCAGCTGATTGACCGTTCGGACCCTCCCCATGGGGGGCCGCCTGACTTGCCCGGGAGAGCGAGAATGGACGAAGCAGCGTGGAGGGGCGGACTGGCCCCGCATTACGACTACATGCTCACCGAAAAGCCCGCAGACCCTAACATGCGCGAGAGCGCGTCGGTCTGGGTCTATGAGGAAAACGGCGAATTCGCTTTCCCGCGCAACGGCATCGAGGCGATCGGATCGAACTGGGACCATCACCGCTACGACTGCAACTTCGCCTTCGCCGACGGCCGCGCGCTGTTCGAAACCCGCATGGACGGCGACAGCCATTCGCCGATCGGGGCAGACGGCCGCGCGACGATCCTCGGCTCGGGCGGCCTGCGCTTCGAATGCATCGATCCCTACCGCCGCTGGCGCGTGACTTACGAAGGCCGCCCGATCGACACGACTTCGGCCGACATCGCCGCCGGCACGGTCGACACGGCCCGCACCACGCCGCTGCGCTACGAGATCGACCTTACCATGGTGACGCCGGCCTGGGTCCAGGACAACACGCCCGAGGCGCTCGCCCGCATGACCGAGCGCGAGCGCACCGACGCCGGGCTGATGGGCTTCGGCTATCGCATGGAGCATCACTTCCGCGGCGAAGGCACGCTGTGGCTCGACGGCCGGGAGCGCAAGTTCAAGGCGGTCGGCAACCGCATCCACCGGCAGAGCGTGCGCCCGCTCGAGGCTTTCCGCGGCCACTGCTGGCAGGCGGCGGTGTTCCCCGACGGCCGCGCCTTCGGCTACATCGCCTATCCGCCGGCCGAGGACGGCTCGACCTACAACGAAGGCTACATCTGGCAGGACGGCAAGTGGTACCCCGCCGTCGCCACGCGGATCCCCTGGCTGGCCGACCTCGGCGACGACCAGGACACTTCGCTGGAACTCGAATCCGAGCTCGGCAGGACGGTGATCCAGGGCGCCGGCTGCCTCAACACCTACAAGGTCGGGCAGGAGGGCGAACTCGCCGGCTTCGCGCTCAACCAGGGCGGCTCGAGATACAGCTGGGACGGCCAGACCGCCTACGGCATGGTCGAACGGTCGAGCTGGCTCAAGCAAGTCGGCAGCTGAACGGGGCGCTCCAGCTCTTCCCCGTGCCGGGGAGGAACCAAAAGATCCTCCCCCATAGGGGGAGGTGGCATTCGCGTAGCGAATGACGGAGGGGTGTCAGCGTTCGATCGGAGGGGGACACCCCTCCACCACCGGCTACGCCGGCGGCCCCCCTCCCCCCATGGGGGAGGATCTTTTAAGCAGGCACAGCTCAACCCCCGCTGGCGAATGCGGGCTTGCGCCGGGGAAGGAAACACACGCACGGGACGGCCGGCGCTTGTGGTTTGCCTGGCACGACAGGCTTGGCTGTTGCGAGCCCTGCGGTGCGAGGCGTCGGCGGGTCGGGTTGCTCCCATGCCCTGCCTTACGTTGGGTAATTCCCCGCATCCGGATATGTGGTCGCCCTGACAGGCGCCGGCCCTTGGGGTGGCGGCGAGCGAACCGGTTCCGCTCCCTGCATCCCGCGAGGGAGTGGGGCATATAACCAATGTGGTTCGTATTGTCAAGCGAAATCGCACCTCGTCGTCCCGGGCTTGACCCGGGACCGCTGGAGACTGGGCTGAACGTTCCATCGACGAGGCCAGCGGTCCCGGGTCGAGCCCGGGACGACGAATGATGCCCCCCTACCGTCATGCTGAACTTGTTTCAGCACCTATCGCGCCCCAGGCCCCGAAGCTCTGACAAGAATCGCAACGGC
>CAUJJI010000118.1 GCA_963205265.1 Pseudomonadota bacterium | reverse complement strand
CCTCTTCCTGGAAGATCTCGGCTTCTGTCCCAAGGGCGAGGGCGGCCGCTTCGTCGAAGGCGGGCGGATAGCCCCGGGCGGGGACTTGCCGGTGAACACCAATGGCGGCGGCCTGTCGTGCATGCACCCCGGCATGTACGGGCTGTTCACCGTGGTCGAGGCCGTTCGCCAGCTGCGCGGCGAAGCCGGCGCGCGTCAGGTTGCGGACGCAAAGACGGCAATCGCCCAGGGCAACGGCGGGCAACTCTCGAGCCAATCCGTGTGCGTTCTAGCCGTATCGTAAAATTCGCCAGACTGGAAGTGAACGACCGTCAGGCTGGGCGCCGAATGCCAGCCGGTCAAGTTGAGGAATGTTGCAGGATGGACCTTGCAATCGATCGGGAGCTGGATGATTTTCGCGCGATGGTGCGCGAGGCGATAGCCGAAATGCTGCCGCCGCGCATCGCCGAGCTTCAGAAGGCCCACGGCGGCATCAACTCCGGCCACGCCGAAACGCTGGAATGGACGCGCATACTCAACGAGCGGGGCTGGTCCGTCCCGCATTGGCCGGCCGAATACGGCGGCACCGGATGGTCGCCGATGCAGCTCTACGTCTTCAACGACGAAGCCAGCAAGGCCTGGGCCCCCGACACCTGCTGGGGCGCGACCCACATGTGCGGGCCGGTCATCTACACCTTCGGATCCGACGCGCAGAAGGAAACCTTCCTGACCGCGTTTCGCGAAGGGCGCTATTTCCTGGCGCAGGGGTTTTCGGAACCGGGCAACGGCTCTGACCTGGCGCGTCTGCGGACTGCCGCGCGGCGCGAGGGCGACCGTTACATCGTCAACGGCCAGAAGATCTGGACCGGGGGCGCCTTCGCCTCGGAATGGGGGTTCTTCCTGGTCCGCACCAATCCGGACGTGAAGCCGCAGGCCGGCATTTCGTTCCTGATGATCAAGCTGGACTCGCCCGGGGTCACGATCCGGCGAATCCCGCAGATCAACGGCGACGCCGATCTGTGCGAGGTGTTCCTCGACAATGTCGAAGTTCCCGCCGAAAACCTGATCGGCGAGGAAGGCATGGGGTGGACCTATGCGAAGTTCCTGCTCGATCATGAACGGACCACCAGCTCGTTCATCTTTTACAACAAGCGCGAGCTGGCGCGGGCCAAGGCGCTTGCCGCCGCCGAATTGATCGATGGCAAGCCTGCGGCCGAGCACCCCGAGTTCCGCAGCCGGATCACGCGCCTCGAAGCCGAAGTCACTGCGCTGGAATGGTCGGTACTGCGCGAACTGGCCAACGAGGAGTTCAAGTACGACCGGACGGCCGCCGCCTCCACGCTGAAGGTGGTCGGCTCGCGCCTGCAGCAGGCGGTCACCGAACTTCAGGTCGATCTGCTGGGACCGCGTGCGCTTCGCTTCCATGCCTTCGAGCCGGAAGACCGCGTTGATGCCGGCCCGCTCTGGCCCACTCATGCCGAAGGGCGCACCGCAAACGCGCTCATTGCGCGGGCCTCGACGATCTACGGCGGCACGTTGCAGGTGCAGAAGGGCATCATCTCCAAACTGGCCTTTGGTCTCTAAGGCGGAAACAGATAGATGGATTTCAATCTCTCAGACCTCCAGCGCATGCTGCTTGACAGTGCCGAGCGGTTTATCGGCGATCATTACAGTCTCGAGCACCGCCGCGCACTCCGCGACACGGCGGACGGGATCGATCATTCCGCATGGCAGACTTTCGCGGAACTAGGCTGGCTCGCCATCCTGGTACCCGAGGAGCTCGGCGGGCTGGGCGGCGCGATGACCGACGTGGCCGTGCTCGCCGGCGCGCTTGGCAACCGCTGCGTACGCGAGCCGTTCACCGGCACGGCGGTGCTCGCGGCCACCATCCTGGCCGGCGCGCAATCCGCTCAGGATGCGGTCGTCGAGAGCCTGGTCGCCGGGCAGGCGCGGATCGCGCTCGCGCATGACGAACCGGGCGAACGCTATGCCGATAGCGCACCGCGCCACAGCGCGCTGGTGGCAGGCGGCCCCGGATTCGTCCTCTCCGGCCAGAAGATGATGGTTCTCGACGGGCCGACTGCAACTCACTTCATCGTCACCGCGCAAGGCCCCGAAGGGCTGACGCTGGTTCTGGTCGAAGACGGCGCTGATGGCGTCGCACGCTCCGATTACGCGCTTTATGACGATTCGCGCGCGTCGGACCTGACCCTTTCGGGGGTGACCGTCGGCGCCGGGCAGATCCTCGCGACCGGAGAGGCCGCACAGGCGCTGCTCTCGCTGGCGCTCGACCGCGCACGGGTCACCCTGGCCGCGCAGTCGGTCGGGTCGATGGAGGCGGAGCTGGAGATCTGCTCCGCTTATCTCAAGGAGCGCCAGCAGTTCGGCCATCCGATCGGAAAGTTCCAAGCGCTACAGCACATCATGGCGGACATGTTCGTGGCGACGCACCAAGCTCGCTCGATGCTCTATTTCGCCTTGTCCCGGCTTGAGCAGCCGGCGTCCGTGCGCGAAAGGGCGGTCGCCTTGGCGCGCGTGCACATCGCCGAAGCAGCGCAGCTCGTTTCGCGGCAATCGATCCAGCTCCACGGCGGCTACGGGGTGACCGACGAATACGAGGTCAGCCACCACTACCGCCGCCAGCTGGTCCTCGAGAAGCAGTTCGGGGACATCGGCTTTTCGCTCGCGCGCGCCTCGGCCTGAGGACGCGAGGGCGCCGCGCCGGATGCAGCTTCGCTGATCAGTGCAAGGCCACCGGCCTTGCGCCCGGCCGCGAGCCCTGTGCGGGGCCGGACCGGCCGGATGTCAGGCGGCCAGCGTCTTGAGTTCGGTCTTGGCCACCTTGCCGGTGCCGTTGAGCGGCAGCGCATCGAGAAACACGACCGACCGCGGGACCTTGTAGTTGGCCATTTCGTTGCGGCACCACGCGACGATTTCTTCCGCCGTGACCGCGGACCCAGGCGAGCGCACCACGAATGCCTTGCCTACCTGGCCCAGGCGTTCGTCATCCACCCCAATCACCGCCACCTGGTCCACGCCGGGCATCTGGCTCATCACGCTCTCGATCTCTGCCGGATAGCAGTTGAACCCGCCGACCAGATACATGTCCTTGATGCGGTCGGTGATGCGCAGGTTGCCGGCCGCGTCGAACGAACCCGCATCACCCGTCAGCAGGAAGCCGTCCTGCGTGAAAGCGGACTTCGTCGCTTCAGGATCGTTGTAGTAACCGGTGAGCACTTGCGGCCCGCGCACGGCGATTTCGCCGGTTTCCCCGCAAGGCAGTTCCTGATGGTCGGGCCCGAGAATCCGCACTTCGAGCGAGCGGAGCGCGCGGCCCGAGGTATTCGCCACGACTTCGGGGCCATCATCCGGACGCGTCGCGGTGACGGAACCGGCGGCTTCGGTCAGGCCATAGCCCGACTGGACCACCGTGCCCGGCTCGAGATGGGTGAGCAGGTCCTCGACCAGCTTGACCGGGATGGTCGTGCCGCCCGTTGCCAGCAGCCGCAGGCTGGACAAATCGCGCGTTTCCCGGTCCGGGTGCCCGATCAGGCCCTGCGCGACCGCAACGACGGTCGGCAGATACGTGATGCGCTCGCTTTCGATGACCTCCAGCAATCCGGCCGAATCGACGACGCCCACCGGCAGGATGCGCACGCCGTGCAGCAGCGCGATCTGCCACCCGGCGCGGTATCCTGCGTTGTGCGCGAAGGGGAAGGACACGCCGATCACATCATCGGCGGTGAAGTTGGAAATATCTTCCTGCTGCGCCCGGCACGCGGCGAGGCTTTGCGCGCAGGTCATCGGCACGCCCTTCGGCCGCCCGGTGGTGCCCGACGTGAAGATGATGTCGGCGAGATCGTCGCCGCGCCCTTCGCTGATCCGCTGGTCGAGCGCCTGCTGGTCGCCCCCCGTCCCCTGCACGCGAACCTGGGCCAGACCCGTCAGGATCCCTTCGCCCGGCTGGTCCTGGTCGAGCACGACGACATGGCGCAGGTCGAGGCCCTCCATCCCCTGGAGCGCGGCAACGAAATCGTACCCGCCGAAGCCGCGGTCACAGAACACGATCGCGGCGCCCGCCCCTTCGAGAATGCCCCGGGCCTCACGTCCGCGGAGCCGGGTTCCGATCGGGACCAGCACACCGCCAACGGCCTGGATCGCCAGTGCCGCGACAATCCATTCGGTGCTGTTGACGCCCCACACGGCAATCCGATCGCCGCGCGCCACGCCCCATTGCAGCAAGGTCGACGCGGTCTCGCGCGCGGCCCGTTCCAGTTCGGCGTAGGTGACCCCGTCCTTGGCAGAGCCCACCGCGACGCGGCTTGCATGCAACCGGACCGACCTCTCGAACTCCTGGTAAAGGGAGGAGCCGCTCATAGCCTCGCCTGTCATTGTTCCTGGCACTTTCGCTGGTGGGAGTGACGCTGGTGGGAGCGGGCATTTGTCAGCCCATCATCCCGGTTCGCAAGCGCGCGGGCGCACTATCATACTGACGATCGATTGCGCTTGTGGTGGGCACCTGCGGGTTCTGCGACATAATTGCTGCAACTCCATACAGGAAAACAGCCCGTGTACGACTATTGCACCGCGTTGAAGCTGGAGCGCCATGACAATGGCGTGCTCGTCCTCACCCTCGACAACCCGCCAACCAATGCCGTGAACACGGCCCTTCACGACGATCTGCGCCGCGTTCTTGAAGATGTGAACACCGACGCGCAGACCAAGGTGCTGGTTCTCACCGGGGCCGGAGAGAAGGCCTTCTGCGCGGGCGGCGACATCGAGGAGATGCAACGGCTGCTGTCCGATCCGGCGGGTGCCGTCCATGGTTTCCTCGAAGCCCGCCGTCTGCTCCAGGCGTACCTCCGGCTTGAAAAGCCGATCATCGCGCGGATCAACGGACACGCCATCGGCCTTGGCGCCACGCTCGCGCTGTTCTGCGACCTCGCCTATGCCGTCGAGGGCGTCAGGATCGGCGATCCGCACGTGGCGGTCGGTTTTGCCGCAGGTGACGGGGGAGCGCTGATCTGGCCGCAGCTGATCGGCTACATGAAGGCCCGCGAATTCCTTCTGACCGGCGATCCCGTGCTGTCGCAGGATGCCGCCGCGATGGGTCTGATAAACCGCGCCGTCCCGCGCGAGACGCTGGACGAGACAGCGTTTGGCATGGCCGACCGGCTGGCCGCCGGCGCCAGCGTCGCCATCAACCTGACGAAGCAGGCGATCAACCTGCCGCTGCGCCGCCACCTGGAAGGCATGCTCGATGCGTCGGTCTGGTACGAGGCCATCTCCGCCTTCAGTGCCGACCACCGCGAGGCGGTTTCGGCGTTCGTGGAAAAGCGGTCGCCCAAATTCACGGGCAGATAGTCTTCCGGCCGGTCTGGCGCCCGGACGGGCGCGGCCCGGCCGCCCCGGTGATCGCCCCTGTGATCATTGCGCCGGGCGGGGTGCCGGTGCCGGGTGCGCGTCTGGAAAACCGCGCGCTCCTGAGCCACTTACGAGGGACGCCAGTAGGAGAACATGATGCCGATCAGCGAACATGACCGCGAAGCCATGCGAGCCGCCTGGACCGGCTTCTGCGGGGCTCTGAAGCAGACCGGGGACGACGCTCTCGACGGGAAGATCGGCGATCCCCGCGATGCCGACGAGCTTGCCGAACTGCTGCGAGCCATCGGACGCCTGGCTTCACTGGCGCTGGAGCAGCGGCTCGATTTCAATGACCCCGATTTCCCGCTGTTCTTCCGGCAGATGGACGACCGCTACCGCTATGGCGGACCCGACACGAACATCGCCTATTTCATGACTGCGCTGCGCGGCGACGCAACGTACCGGGTGCGCGGCAACAACAGCGGCCAGACGCTCAACATCGGGCAACTGTGGCACGACAACATCGAGATAGCCCCCGACGGCACCTTCGAAGTGAACGTCTCGGCCGAACGGACCGACGGCAACTGGACGCCGATCCCGGCAGGCCTGCAGGGCGACAGCGACGTCCCCGAGGAGTATCCGACCGCCGGCCAGGGCCTGACCATTCGCCGTTACGACTGGGACTGGGACCGTGACCTTCCCCCGGGCTGGCTCACCGTGGAGCGGATCGATCCCGATGCCCCGGCCTATCCGCCCGCGCTGACGCCCCCCCGCCTTGCCGAACAGATCGACAACGCGACCCGCTTCTTCGTCGCGGCGTCGCGCTGGTGGCACGAACGCGCCGCCAATGTCCGGGCGGACTTTCCGGTCAACCAGATCACGCCGCCCGATACGATGCCGCCCGGCGTCCGGGACTACAAGCCGCCGGTGACCCAGGGCAAGGGATGGCTGTACTACGGGCTGGTCTGCTATGATCTTGGGGAAGACGACGCGATCGTGATCGAGACCGATCTCCCTGATGGCCCTTACTGGAGCTTCACGCTCTACAACGTCTGGTGGGAAACGCCCGACCTGATGAATCGCCAGACCTCGCTCAATGCGAACCAGACACACATTGATGCCGACGGCAAGGCCCGCTTCGTCCTTTCGGCGCGCGATCCTGGCGTTCCCAACTGGCTCGATACTGGCGGTACGAAGCGCGGCTTCCTCCATTACCGGTGGTTCCGTCCCAACGAGAAGCTGCCGGTGCCGACATCGCGCCAGATGAAGATCGGCGAAGTCCGCTCGGCCTTCCCGGCCGATCACCCGACGGTCGATGCGGCCGAGAGAAAGGCCATGATATCAAAGCGTCGCGAACAACTGGCCCGGAGGTTCCAACGGTGATGACTCGCTCTGAAGCTCTCGAACTGATCGACGAGGACGCGCTCCACGCACGCGCCGCAGCCCGCGCCGGAAGCAGCGACTTCGGCGATGACGACTACCGCGAGGGCCTGGGTGTGTTGCTCGGCGCGGCGCGAAACAGCCCGCGGCTCGAAGCCATTGCCGGGCGCACCGCTTCGCTCGTCATCGACGCGCTCGCCAGCCGGCTGTCCTCTCAAGCCGGTTGGAACGCGCATCCCGAGGTTCTGCAGAACCCGATCACCGCGCCGCTGGTCATCACCGGCCTTCCCCGAAGCGGCACCACCTTGCTGCATTTCCTGATGTCGCTTGATCCCCAGTTCCAGTGGACCCCGCGCTGGATCGGCGAAGCTCCGCTGGTCCGCCCGCCGCGCGAAGAATGGGAAGCGCATCCGCAGTACCAGGCGGTGCATGACCGGGTGGAAGCCTTCTTCGCGATCAACCCGGGACTTCGCGCCGCACACGAAATGGGCGCGGGTCTGGCAGACGAATGCATCACGATCATGGTGCAGAGCTTCGTCAACAACATGTTCATCTCGATGCTGCCGCTGCCGGAATACCGCGATTGGTTCTTCCAGGCCGACGAGACTCCGTCATACCGGCGGTACAAGGACAATCTCCGCCTGATCGGCGCGGGCACCCCCGACAAGACGTGGCTTGTGAAGAATCCGTCGCACACGATCGGCATGGAACCGCTGCTGACGACTTTCCCCGATGCCCGGGTGGTCGTGCTCCATCGCAATCCGGTCGAGACCATCGCCTCAGGAGCGAGTCTCACGTACCGCAACGCCGATTTCTGGGAAAAGACCGAGGTTGGCGCGATCCGCCTGGACGTCTATTCGCGGGCGGTCAAGCGCATGGCCGAAGCCCGCGAACGCCACCCCGGGCATTGCCTGGACATCGCCTACAAGGACCTGGTTTCCGATCCTCTCGGCACCGTCCAGCGGATCTATGACCACTACGGCCTGCACATGACCGAGGAAACTGCCGAAGCGATGAAGGACTGGCTTGCCGCCAATCCCCAGGGCAAGCACGGCAAACACAGCTACTCGTCGAACGAATTCGGGATCACCGACGACGATGTCCGCAACGCCTTCGCGGACTATATCGCGGCACACAACCTCTAGCGGCGGCATCGCATCACAAGGCTTGGGGCCGTAGCGCCCCCGATGCCGGATCATTCCAGTACGGAACTGATGGAAAGGACAGACATGAACGCTCGGTTCGATGACAAGGTCGCCCTGGTCACGGGTGCCGCCTCCGGCATAGGCCGGGAAGTTGTCCTGCGCCTCGCCCGCGAGGGCGCCCGCGTCGCCTGCGTGGATCTCAATGCCGAACGCCTAGCTGCGACGCTCGCGGATGCCGGCCTGGGCGAGCGCGGAATCGCACTGTCCTGCGACGTGACCGATGCGGACAACGTGGACGCCACCGTCGCAAAGGTCGTCAGCCAGTTCGGCCGCATCGACATCCTCGTCAACAGCGCCGGCATTGCCGATCCGAATGGGCGCAGGCTCCACGAGATCCCGCTGGATGCGTGGGACATGGTCCAGAATGTGAACGTGCGCGGCATGTTCATGATGAAGCGTTCGGTCATCCCGCACATGCTTGAATCCGGCGGCGGGGCGATCGTCAACCTCGGCTCGGTCGGCAGCTTCCGCGCCACGGTTCGCGCCAGCTCCTACGTCACCTCGAAGGGCGCGGTCCTGATGATGACCAAGGCCGCCGCGATCGACTACGCAAAGGACAACATCCGCGTCAACGCGGTCTGCCCGGGCACGATCAACACCGAAATCCTCGCCCAGGCCTCGCTCGAAACGATGCAGATGCTGCTCGGCCGCGCGCCGCAGGGCCGCCTTGGCGAAGCCGAGGAAGTCGCCTCGCTGATCGCCTTCCTCGTCTCCGACGAGGCGCGCCACATCAACGGCGGCTCGTATCTGATCGACGGCGGCCGCTGTGCCGGGGGCTGAGCTCGCACCGGCACCAATCGCCGGCCGCTGAAAGGCTTTCCGGGAGCCGGGCAAGGCGCGGTTCCCGGAAAGCCTTTGCCTGTCGAACGGGGCCCGCAGGATCTGCGCTGCGGGAGAGGACCACCGCTCCTGCGCGAGGGACGGCTCACCCCTTCCCGAGGGCATCCCGGATGCGGGCTTCGTCGAGGCCGTAGTCGCTCAGCGTATAGCGGTGCTCGCCGTGCTTGCCCGCCGGGTTCGCCGCCAGCCATTGCTCCATCGCGGTCGCGACAGCCTGATCGAGCTCGAGCTCGAACTGGTCGTAGATCTGCCGGACAATGCCCATCGGGTCGCGGTGGAAATCGCGATGATCGACGTCGAGGAACTGGCTGGCATCGAAGCGGGTCCGCGCGTCATCGGCGGCCTGCTTGGCCCGCCCCCAGTAATCCACTTCGCGCGGCCCCATCTGGCGGAGATCAGGATCCGCGAAGACCAGCTTGCGGCCACCGGCAAGCACGCTGCACAGCGAAGGCAGGGCCTTCACCGGATCGCGATGGGTCACGATGACCCGCGCGTCAGGAAACGCCGTCAGCAGGGCGTCGATCTGCCCGAGATGGCCCGGGTTCTTGAGCAGCCACTTGCGATCATCGCGCAGCCCGACCAGCCGCAGCGTATCGGCCAGCCGCCGGTAGGCGAAGGTCTCGTCCTGCTCCTGGAACCACGAGAAGTAGTCGGGGACGTCGTAGGTGGCGGGGAAGAAGTACGACACGAAGTCCAGCCGGAGGACCTGGAGGCATTCGTCGACTTCGTCGGCGACCATTTCATGCGAGATCCGCAGTTCCGGAATCTGCTCAAACAGGCGTTCAAGCCGGGCCTGCGCGTCGCGGAACCCCTGGACCTGCGGCCATTCGGCCCGCGGCGGGCGCGGCACGGGCCACGAGGTGATCCAGTTGTCGAGACCCTGGAACTGCGGGTCCACCGACAGCAGCTTGTGGAGCGCGGTGGTCCCGGTTCGCGGAACCCCGCAGATCACCAGCGGGCGGTCGATCGTGCGCTGGCTGTAGGCGGGGTTGCGCGCCCACGCGTCTTCGCGGATCAGCCTGCCGACGAGCACGAGGATCAGATCCTCGCGGAACACGTCGCGACCGATTTCGCTGTAGCCCTCGTCGCCCAGGTGCCGCGCCAGCATCGCCAGCGGCTCCCGATACGTCTCGGGCCCAAAATTGCGCAAGCCGGTGCGCCGCGCTGCCTCTTCGTGCAGTTCGGCGATGGTCCGGTCGAGGTCGAACACCCCTGACGATCCAGCCATGGTCACCACTTGATTCTCATTTGGACCGCGCGGGCGCGGGCCCGGATGGAGTCCTCGCGCTCTGCAACAGTCAATACCGGCGTCTCTTGCGGAAGGTGCTGCCGAACGTCGGCAAGTTTCACCTTGGTGATCCGGGGGACCGGATGGCTCGAACACTTGTACCAGCGACCCACGATCGAACCCTGCAGGCGTCCCACCGTGTCCAGCCAGTTGGGAACGCCGGGATCCTCGCAGGAGATCACCGCGCGAAACTTTCCGTCGCTGTCGATCCTCGCCTGGTGTCCGTTGAGATGGCTCTGGCGCCACGCATATTCCAGCGTGTTCCAGATCTGGTCGTTCAGCTGGATGTTCCAGTAAGGTGCCGTTTCCGGTACCTCGGTTTCCAGGATGAGGGCTTCGTCGGCCGCGAAATCGAACTTACCCCACCAATACTGCTGGACGCGGATACCGCCGAGGTCGCTGAAGCCGTGGTGTTCGATGCGGTTCACCAGCGGTAGCAGCTGTTCCTGATAGCGCAGCCACTGGCGGCTGTGGCGCTCGGCGAATTCGGCGAGCGCTGTCAGCCTGCCCTCGAGCTGCTCCTGGGTGAGCCGCGGGCGCAGCGGCGACACGTCCAGGCGCTCGATGGCCAGGCGCGAGTCCCGCTCGTTGGCCCAGTCATAGGACCGGCGACGGATCAGAAGCCCGTCGGTTTCCACCGGCATGCACAACCAGTTGCCCTCATGTCCCGCGGGGCGTTCGGCACTGAGAAGGCATTCGAACCGGCCGTCCGCGCCGATGGCGATCGTGTCGTCGAGATCGTATTCCGCAGTCTGCCCGCCGGGAATTTCCGCGAGACCGATCGGCTCCTTGACCAGGGTGACCGTGAGCAGGCGGATCGTGCCGCGATCGCCCGACAGCCGATAAACTCCCTTCCCGTCAACCGGGGTGTGGACATAGGTGTCGTCGGGATTGGGCTGAAGCAGCAGGTGGTTGTTGTAGATCGGCGTGAAGTCCGGGCTATCCGGCTCGCCGCCCAGGATCTCGAGATACCCCTGGACGAGGTTCATGAATATCTGGCGATGCAATTCGGAGCGGAGCCAACTGTCCTCGGGCGTCCAGGTCTTTGCCTCGAGCAGTTCCGATCGGGCGATGATGTCCAGATAGGACCGAAGCGTCTTTGCATCCTGCACTTGCTTGCTCACCTTCTATTTGCTGCCGACCTGGATCGAGGGATCGACCTGTACTTTCACTTCGTGTGCGTTCGATTGCCGCATTTCGAGAATCTTGTCGGGCACGGCTTCAAGCGGGATCGCCGGGCCCAGCCATTTGCGCGGTTCAAGGTGCCCGCGATCGAGCATATCCGCAGTGAACTGGAATTCCTTCAGCGAATAGGCCATCGAAAACCTGATGCTCGCCTCCTTGAAGGTCGCGGCAGCAGGCATGACGGGATCCAGCTTCGTGCACAGGCCGAGCGAGACGACCGTTCCCCGCGCTCGCACGTGTTCTACCGCCTGCCCGAGGCCGCCCACGGCACCGATGCATTCGAAGACGACGTCCGGGCTTGCGCCGAGCGCCGCGCGGACCGCGTCAACCTCTCCCTCGCCCGTAAGCACGAAGGCATCCGCGCCGATCCGGGCCGCATCTTCCTGCCGCCGTGACGACCGCGCGGCGACGGCAATCCGCCCGGCACCCAGCTTGGACGCCCAAAAGGCCACACCCAGGCCGATGCTGCCGGCACCCAGGACGAGGACCCTGGCACCCGGCGTGATGTTCGCCAGTGCCACCGCGTGCAGGCTGACGGACAGGGGTTCGACAAGCGCGCCGTCGGCCATCGACAGCGACCCCGGCAGTTTCACCGCAGTCCTAGCGACGATACGCACATAGTCGGCAAAGCCTCCGGCGCAGAAGGTCATTTCCGCGGGCCGTTCGCACAGCATCGGCAGCCCTTCGGCGCAGGCGACGCAGTGGCCACAGCCCGCGGCCGGCAGCGCCGTGACGACATCGCCAAGGCGGAAGTCCTCGACATCCTTGCCGACGGCGACGACCTCGCCGGCAAATTCATGGCCAAGCGGCATGCCCACCGGCATCCAGCCATGCTCCTGCGTCAGGTGTACGTCAGACCCGCAGATGCCGCAGCGTCCGACCTTCAGGACGAGTTCGCCCGGGCCGGGGACAGGATCGGCAATGGTCTCGACGGTGATCGGAACATCCGGACCGTAGTACATGACTGCTCGCACTTGCACCCTCCTGTTGGAAAGGAGCCACAGCCCCTCGCCGTCACCCTATTCCCTGCGGCGGCGACTAGACGATCGCCCCTGCGCTGACGTGAAGGGTCTGGCCGGTGATCTGCCGGCTGCCTGCCTGGCAAAGGAACAGTACCGCCGCCGCGATGTCATCGGGTTCGGAGATCCGCCCCAGCAGATTGGCCAGCGGCCCCGACTCCATGGCCTCGGCCATCTGTTCAGCGGTGAAGGCGCGGTCGACGATCGGGGTGCGGGTCAGCCCGGGAGCGACCGCGTTCACGTTGATGCCATGCATCCCGAGTTGCGCTGCCGCCGAGCGCGTCAACTGCGCCAGACCCGCCTTCGCCGCGCCGTAGGCGGCGAGGGAATCGAGGGCTCGGTGGGCCGAGCTCGACGTGATGCTCACGATGCGCCCGCCTCGTCCCCGGGCGGCCATGTGCCTGCCCACTTCCCGGATGAGCTGGAACGGCGCGAAAAGGTCGATCGCATGAACCCGGTCCCAGTTTTCGTCGGTCGTCTCGAGAATCGAGCCGTGGTCGCCGGTCACGCCTGCCGCGTTGACGAGGATGTCGATGCCCCAGTCGAGCGCAATCGCCTCGGCCACGGTGTTCGCCAGCGCCTGGCGATCGGCAATGTCGACGACGAACGCGCGGAGATCCGCCCCCTGCGACCAGCCCTTCTCCACCTCTTCGTTGCAATCGAACAGGATCAGGCGGGCACCTTCGCTACGCAGCAACTCTGCTGTCGCTCTCCCGATACCCGTGGCTGCGCCGGTGATGAGCGCCGTCTTGTCTGCCAGGGATAGGTTCCTGCCGTGCGCCGTGGATTGCCCGTCGTTCGTCATCGACACATGCCTTGATTTTCCTACTCTTCGTTCACGAGTTCCAATGGCGCCCGGTCAGCTGGGAACCTGGGTTCCCTTGACTTCGGCGCGATGCATGATCCGCCGCTTGCTGCTATCATAGGGGACGGCCCGATGCATCGTCGTACGGTCGTCCCACATCGCCAGGTCACCCGGGCTCCAGACGTGTTCGTAAACGAACTGCGGCGAAGTTGCGTGGGCGATCAGTTCCTCGTACAGGGCGCAACCTTCCTCGAACGGCATGTTGCCGACGTAGTAGCAGGTCTGGTTGCTCAGGAAGAGCACCTTGCGCCCGTCGACGGTGCAGACCACCGGATGAACGGCGGGCGGCGGTACGTCTTCCTCGGCCATCGGCGGGATGGTATTTTCATAGCGGCGAAGCGCGGTGAAGCTGTGGACCATCTGCTTGCCTTCCAGGAACGCCTTCCGCTCGTCGGAGAGGGCGTTGTAGGCTGCCTCCATGTCGGCAAAGCCGGTGTGCCCTTCCCCCTCGGGCATTTCCACCGCGGTCAGCAAGGTGAGCCAGGTCGGAATCGGACGCCATGAACTGTCCACGTGCCAAAACCGTGCCACGACCTCGTAGCCCGAAGCCGGCGCCCCGCCCTGGGTGCCCAGTTCGGTGATATTGTCGGTCCGGGTGACGGTGGCCGAAGTCTTCGGCGGGGGCTGGGCGGTATCGCCGAACTTCTGGGCAAAGGCGTTGAGATCTCCGGTCGAGAGGTTCTGGCCCTTGAACAGCAGCAGCTTGTGCTTGCTGGACATGTCCTTCAACCAGTCGAGGGTCTCGGCATCGATCGGCTTGGTCACGTCGAGTCCGGTAATTTCCAGACCGAACGTGGGATGAATTGGCCTCGTGGTGATACCGCGAGTTGGGGCTTCAGCTAAAGACGACATCTCACTCTCCTTCTACAATTTTGCAATTCGCAGGGTCGTCTCCAGCATCCGCTGCGGAAATCCCCGCAGACGGCCTGAAATGGGTCGCAGCAGCCAAGCTGCGTGCGACCCATGAGGCATCAGAACCGTGCGATTGCTTCCACGCCGTAAGTCCGCGGCGCTGACAGGATCGCGCTGGACCCCGGCGTCGCGAAAACCGGGTAGGTCGTATCGAACAGATTCTTCACGTAGCCCGCGATCGTCAGGTTGACCGGTCCTGCGGGAATATCCTCCAGCGACACGCGGACGTTCGCGACATCCCGCTTGAGCCGAAATGCATCGGTATTCTTGGCAACGCGGACGGTCGAAGCATATTCGTCGGCCCAGGTGTAGTCACCGTGAAAGGCGAGCTTGCCGATCCCCAGGTCGGGGGTCCGGTAATCGATCGAGAACGTTCCGCTGTTTTTCGGAAGGTTCTGGATGTAGAAATTGGCCACCGTGTCGATCGTCGCAAGGGTCTTGGGCAGCTTGCCCGTCATGTGGGCGTACGTCGCGCCCAGCGAAAGGCCCCGAGCCGGACTGACCGTAAGTTCCACTTCCACACCCTTCACCGGCGACCTGCCAGGCGCATTGATGTTGGCCGTGATGGACGGGTTAACCGGATCCAGCTGAACGGTCAGGATTCGATTCCGGACGTCGTTGTAGAACGCCGCGACGTTGAGGATCACCCGGTTGTCGAGAAACGCCGACTTCACGCCGAGTTCATAGGCCTTGTTCACTTCCGCCCCGTAAGACCGGAACAGCGGATCGCGAATGCTTGTGCCGCCGGCGCGATAGGCCTGCGCGTACCGTGCGTAGGCGTTGATCGCGGAGGTCACGTCATAGGCGATCGTGAACGCGGGATCGACGCGTCCTTCCTTGAAGTCGCGCGTGATGTTCACCGCCGCACCGTTCTGGATCGTCCGGCGCGCAGTCTTGCGATCATTGGTGTAGCGCAGGCCCGGGGTGATGTGCAGCCGGCCATCGGCGAATGCCGGCGACCAGGTGATCTGGGCAAACGCCGCGAATGAGCGCGAGTGCGCCTCGTGGACGTTTGGTCCGGCAGCCGAGAGAGTGAAGGGATTTGTCCCGACCCAGTTGCTGTACGAACCATCGCTGGCATCGTCGAGGAAAACACCGCCCAGGAAGCTCTGGCGCTTGTCGCTAACCGTTTCAGTAAAATAATAGCCGCCGAGCACCCACTCCAGTTCGTCCGTCGAGCCAAGCAGCTGGACCTCCTGGCTGAACTGGTGCTGCCGGATGTTCGAATAGCTGACCGGCGTGTTGACTGCGTAGATCGGCGTGCTGGGCGAAACCGTTCCCAGCGTTCCGAAGCGCGGATCCGGGACCAGCGTCGAGGCCAGGATCGGCGTTGCAAACGGCACGAGCGAGAACGACCACCCCAGGTTCTGCGAACCTTCGGCGCGAACCTTGCGCCATGCCGAAATGGATTTCAGGGTCAGCGCATCGGAGAGTTCATACTCTGCAGTCAACGTATGACCGGAAGTCTTCACCCCCAGGGGTTCGGCGAACTGGGGCGCAACGTGCGTCGTCCGGCTGCTGAGGGACTGGGTGGGAACCGACCTGTCGAGCAGGAACGGGCGTCCGACCACGTATCCGGCGGGCAGCGGGTTCGGCAGAACACCGACATACATGTCGGCGGTGCTGTCGGTTTTCGCATGATCGAAGGAG
>CAUJJI010000117.1 GCA_963205265.1 Pseudomonadota bacterium | reverse complement strand
TGCGAAGCGTTGGCGGGTCGGGCTCGCCCATGACCGCCTGACGTTTGAGGGTCCTCGCATCCTGGTGGGCCGCCTTGGAGCGGCGCCGGCTGTCGGGGGAGAGGAGACGACCGGTACCGCTCCACCAACCCGTGACGCGCGGCAAATAACCAATATGGTTCATACTGTCAAGCGAAATCGCACCGCGTCGTCCCGGGCTTGACCCGGGACCCCGGTGATATGGGCCGGACCATCCAACGACGAGGCCAGCGGTCCCGGGTCAAGCCCGGGACGACGAAGCGGCCCGCGCCGCAAGCGGCCCCTGCGCTCCGCACTCCTTGCTACTCGGCCTGGCCGGGCGGCCGCTTATTCCAGATTTCGCCCTGCGTCCCAAGCTTGAAGCCATATTCGTAGAGGGCGTGCATGTAGGCCGTATCGAACAGCTTCCGCTCCCCGCCCGGGTAGTCCCGGCCGATGAAGCTCAGGTTGAAATCGATGCCGTGAGCGCGGGCATAGAGGTAGCTGAGGTCCACCGAAGCGGCCAGCGAGCTGCGCAGGTTCATGGTGATGGACTGCGTGGCGATGGGAATGGTCTTGGGCGTGACGAGGTGGAATTCGCCGTTCAGCTTGTTGTTGACGATGACGTAGATGTGCAGCGGCCTGGCGCCAGCGGCGGGATCGCCCGAAATGGCTTCATCGGGCAGGGTTAGGACCTGGGTGCTGGTGCCGCCGTCGACGTGCATCTCGGCGATGGCCCGCCCCCCGCTCTCCGCGCGGATCATCACCGGCGCGAACAGTCCGGGGACGGAGGAGGACGCCAGCAGCACCTGCCTGAACAACAGGCGCCGGCCGGGGGCCCGGCTGGCGGCGATCGCGCCCATGTTCCAGATGACCATGCGCTGGGCGTCGAGATTGGCGGTTCCGACAAACAGCCGCCGGCCCCGCGCATGCTCTCGGCCGATCCGGTCGATCAAGCCATCGGTCATCACCGCTGCGATGAGTTGCTCGAGCGGCTTGGTGCTCGCCGCGCTGGTCGAGCCCGGGATCGCGAGCGCGAATCTCCCGCGGTAGATGTCCTTGGCCGAGATGGTGGTATAGATGCGCGCGAGCGTTGCGTCCTGGTCCGGCCCGAGGAAGGCGAAAGGCGCGATCAGCGCGCCCGTGCTCACCCCGGTGACGATCGAGAATTCCGGCCGGGTTCCCGCCCGGCTCCACCCGTTGAGGATGCCCGCACCGTAGGCGCCGTTGTCGGAGCCGCCGGACAGCGCGAGCATGGTCTTCTCGCCGCGCGTGCCGGTGAACGAAGTCGCCATCTGGCGGCCGGCGTCGGGCGCGTCGGCCCAGAAGCGGGCAGTGGCTATGCCCGGTATCACGGCCGCGCCCTGCTGCGCCTCGGTGAAGGGCAGGCGGTCGATCGTCGCGCAACCCTGAAGCGGCAGCAGTACCGCGGCAGCGAGGCCGAGCGCCCGGGCTTTCGAGCCCCGGAACTTCGGCAGGCGTGGAACGGTCGGGAGTGAGGACATGGCTGCGATCCGGCTCGGCTTCGGGTGACGCGCCGCCGCGTCACCCCTGCAAGGCAGATCCGCCATCCCGAAGGATGGCGGATCTGCCGGACCGGGAAACGAGGTCGCGGCCCCGGCCCGACTTCGGTTCAGGAAGGAGCCAGGCCGGTGCGCCGCCCTAGCTGGTCGACGCGGAGCTGTATCGCCGCTGCGTCGCGCTGCGACAGTTCGCCGCGTCGGTCATGACCCATCCGGGCTTCGCGCGACCGGATGCTGCGCAATTCGACCAGGGCGGCAGCGCCGTTCCTGCGGCTGAGCGAACCTTGCGCCGTTGCCCTGCGCACCTGCTGCTCCATGGCCGTCATCTGCGCCCGAAGGTCGCGCGAGCCGCCGGCGTGATGGTCCGGATAGACAGTCGATGCCGTGGACATCCAGCGGCCGCGGTTGTCGTAGTAGCCGGTGGTGGTGCCGGCATGCCAGCGCCCGCGAGTGTCGTAATAGCCGGGCTGCGGATCGGCGATCCAGCGGCCGGCGGCGTCGCGATGGCCAGCGGGCGATCCGGCCAGCCAGCGACCGCGGCTGTCGTAGCGGCCCGTCGTCAGCCCCGCGACCCATTTACCGCGCGCGTCGTAGTGCCCGCTGGCGGTTCCCGCGACCCACTGGCCGCCTTCGTCGTAATAGCCGCTCGACGAGGCGGGGATCCAGCGATTGCGGCTGTCGTAGCTGCCGCTGGCCGATCCGTCGTCCTGATGCGGCACCCAGTTGTTGCGTGCATCGTAGTGGCCATTGGGGGTGCCGGCCACCCAGCGGTTCTCGCGGTCGTAGTAGCCGGTGGCACGGCCCTGCGCGACGGCACTGGCGTGCCACATGCCCTGGCCGTCGTAATAGCCGTAGGCGTCGCTGCGGCGATCGCTGCTCGAGGCCTGGCTGCGCCCGGTCTCGATCCAGATGCCCCGGCTGCTGTAATAGCCGGTCGTCGCGCCGGCCTGCCATTGCCCGGAACGATCGTAGTGGCCCGGCTGCGGACCGGCGATCCATTCGCCGTTGGCATCGCGGCTGCCGCCGGGATCGCCCTTGGTCCAGCGTCCGTTCGCATCGTAGTGGCCGATCGTGGGGCCGGCGATCCAGCGCCCGCCCGGCTCGTAATAGCCGCTCGCCGAGCCGGCGACCCAGCGATCGTCGCGATCGTAGTAGCCGCGGGCGGAAGCGGGAACCCACTCGCCGCGCGCGCTGTAGAAGCCTTCGTCGCCGCTCGAGCCGGCATTGACCATCCAGCGGTTGCCCGCGTCGTAGTAGCCGTTCGGCGGGCCATCGACCCAGCGTCCGTCACGGTCGTAGTAGCCCCTGGCATCGGCCGAGGCGACGCCGGTCGCGTGCCAGCGATTGTTGGCATCGTAGAAGCCGAAAGCCCGGCGGCAATCGCCTTCGGGCCTGGTCGCCTGGTTGCCGATCGCCGCTCCGGCCACGGCGCCGACGACGGTGCCGAGCGTCTTGTCGCCACGCCCGGCGACGGCATTGCCGACCACGGCACCGACGCCGGCGCCGGCAACGGTGCCGATCACCTGGCCCGATCGCTGCCGCTCGCAGCTGGCCTGGGCATTGGCGATGGATGGAACAAGGGCGATCGCGGCGATACTCGCCGCGAAATAGGGTATGCGCATTTCATGGATACTCCGAACCCCGCGGATGCAGGCTTCTCGCATGCAATACGCCCGGAAGCGGCACTGGTTCCCGATCACGCTAAATAAATTGCCCACTCTTATTCTACAAGTCGATGAAATCTTGCGTATATCCTTGTGTAATTTCGAATATATCGATCATCATATTCGGAAAATCACTTGAGAATTATTCTCATTCACGACACGACACGATGCGTGAGAGGCTTCAGAAGATGAAGCTCGACGCATTGATCGTCGTCGCACTTATGCCGAGCAGCAGGAATGAACCATTGGCCGAAGTCACCAAGGTGTCGGCTCCCGATTGCGTCACGGCAAGTGCGGCAAAGCTTCCCACCAGCGCGTCGTGCAGGTCGATCTTGTCCTTGCCGACTTCGAAGTCGGTGATCGTATCCTTGCCCCATCCGCTCGAGACGTGGAACTTGTCGGAGCCGCTGCCGCCGGACAGGACGTCGTTGCCGGCGCCGCCGTCGATGGTGTCGTTGCCGCCGCTGCCGAGCAGGCGATCCGCCGATGCGCTGCCGTAGATGACGTCGTCGCCCCAGCTGGCATCGACGATGAGGTTGCCGGTCACCGCCACTCCGCGCAGGTCGATCGTGTTGCTGCTGCCGTTGTCGAGCAGCACGGCCTTGCCGGTGACGCCGCTGACGTCGATCGCCTCGATGCCGCTTGCCGGGCCGAAGCCGATCACGCCGATGGTGGAGTTGGCGCCGGTGGCGACGATCCGATCGACCCCGCTCGCGCCGGTGTCGGCGAACTTGTCGTAGCCCTGGAACTTGCCCTCGACGCTGTCGGCATAGAGGTAGGTGTCGCCGCCACCGCCGCCGTTGAGCATGTCGTCGCCCCAGCCGCCGAGGATGGTCTCGGCCGCGTCGCTGCCGTAGACCGTGTCGTTGCCCCAGCTGCTGTCGATGAT
>CAUJJI010000116.1 GCA_963205265.1 Pseudomonadota bacterium | reverse complement strand
TTCGTATTGTCAAGCGAAATCGCACCTCGTCGTCCCGGGCTTGTCCCGGGCCCGCGTGGCTCAACGGCGGAACGGCCCACCCAGATCCAAGCGGGCCCGGGTCAAGCCCGGGACGACGAAGGGGCCCGGGACGACGAAGGGGCCCGGGACGCCGAATCGCCCCCCTACCACCGCGCGCCCGGGCCGCCGATCACGTAGGGCCGCTGGTAGGACAGGTCCTCCCGGTCGCGGGTGCCCTTGAGGAAGCCCTTGACCGGGGGGCTCTGCAGCCAGCTGGCGTCGCCCTGGATCGCCGCCTCTACGGTCGAGCGGCGCCAGAGGATGCGCCATTCGCCGTCGCGGCGCTCGAGCTGGTCCATGTAGCGGCCGGCGGCGACAGTGCAGGTCAGGCCGTCGAGCGACAGCAGGGTGCCGACGACGTAAGTCTCGCAGTATGCGGTGTCGCCTTCGATCTCGCAGCTGTGGTTGGCAAGGTTGTGCTGGTTCATCGCGAAAGCCGCGGCGTGGCCCTTGTTCGCCAGTTCGGGATAGTCGGTTGCGGCGAAGGGCACCGGGCCGTGCTCGTCGGCGCCGTCGGGCCAGTAGCAGCTCGCCGTCAGCTCGGTGTCGTGGCGGTCGCGGCCGCGCGATTCGCGGATGATGACGTCGAGGATCTCCTGGCGATCCTTGAGATAGCGCACCGTGGCCTTAAGTTCGGCCAGTTCCTGTTCGGCAGTCATATCCGCCCCCTTGTTCGTCGCTTTGATTGCAGATGCCTAGCATGCCTCGGCGGCTGGCGAAATCCCGCCCGAGATTGCGCGCCCGCGCCCGTCATGCGAAACGGGCGGACATGACTGCCGCGATCGATCCGTTCCACGCCATCGCCATCGGCGAACTGGCCTACGGCCTCGCCAGCCGCGGGCGCTCGATCATCCACATGGAGTACGGCCAGCCATCGACCGGCGCGCCGGCGGCGGCGATCGCGGTGGCGCATCGCGTGCTCGACAGCGATCCGATGGGCTATTGGGAGAATCCGCAGCTCAAGGCGCGGATCGCGCGGCTCTATGCCAAGCAGCACGGCGTGCGCATCGATCCCGACCAGGTGATCCTGACCTGCGGCGCCTCGCCGGCGCTGGTGCTGGCGCTGACGACGCTGTTCGCGCCGGGCGCGCGAGTGGCGCTGGCGCGGCCGGGCTACGTCGCCTACCGCAACACGCTGAAGGCGCTGCACATGGTCCCGGTCGAGCTCGACTGCGGCGAGGCCGAGCGCTTCCAGCTCACCGCCGCGGCGCTCGAAGCGGTCGAGCCGGCCCCCGAGGGCGTCATCCTCGCCAGCCCGGCCAATCCCACCGGCACGGTGATCGCGGCCGACGAGCTCGCCCGCATCGCCGAGGTCTGCCGCGCCCGCGACATCCGCATCATCTCCGACGAGATCTACCACGGCATCAGCTACGTCGGGCCGGTCCGCTCGGCCCTGGCGGTCGCGCCCGGAGCCCTGGTGGTGAACAGCTTCTCCAAGTACTTCAGCATGGCCGGCTGGCGGCTGGGCTGGCTGGTGGTGCCGCCCGGCCTGGTCGAGGCGGCGCGCGCGCGGATGGGCAACCTGTTCCTGACCCCGCCCTCGCTCGCCCAGCATGCCGGCCAGGCGGCGATGGACTGCCGCGACGAGCTGGAAGGCCACGTCGCCACCTATGCGCGCAACCGCGCGCTGATGCTGGAGGGCGTGGCGCGGCTCGGCCTCAGCCACATCGCCCCGCCCGACGGCGCCTTCTACATCTATGCCGACGTCGGCCACCTGACCGGCGACAGCCTGGCCTTCTGCCGCCGCATGCTGGAAGAGACCGGCGTCGCCACGGCGCCGGGGATCGATTTCGACCCGGTCCACGGCCATCGCTTCGTCCGCTTCAGCTTCGCCGTCTCGACGCCGCTGGTCGAGGAAGCGCTGGCCCGGCTCGAGCCCTGGTTCGCCGCGCAGCCGCGCGTGGCCGAGCCGGTCTGAACGGCCCGGCGGCGCCAGGCCGATGGAGCTCCAGGAACAGACGCTAAGGCTGGCAGGCGCCCTGGTCGCCGGCCTGCTCGCGGGGCTCGAGCGCGGCTGGTCGCTGCGCGAGCGCCCGGCGGGAAGCCGCGTCGCCGGAGTGCGGACCTTCTCGCTGATCGGCCTGCTCGGCGGCGTTGCCGGGCTGGTGGCTTCCACCGGCCAGCCGCTCGCAGGCGCGGGCATGGCCATTGCCGGGGCCGCGCTGCTGGTCATCGGCTACGGCCGCGAGCTGCAGCGCCAGCGCGACGCGACCAGCGCGATCACCGCCGTCCTGCTGCTGGCGACGGGATTCCTGTCGGGCACCGGCAGCGTCAGCCTGGCGCTGGCGGTCGCCGCCGCGACCGTGCTGCTGCTGGCCCTGCGCGAATCGATCCACGGCTTCGTCGAGCGGCTCGACAAGGCCGACGTCAAGGCCGTGGCCCGCTTCGCGGTCATCGCCCTGGGCGTGTTCCCGTTCCTGCCCGACCGGGCGATGGGACCCTACCTCGCCTGGAACCCGACCAAGCTGTGGTGGGTAGTGGTCCTGGTGACCGGCTTCTCCTTCGCCGGCTACGTCGCCAACCGCCTGTTCGGCGCCCGCCACGGAACCCTGGCCACGGCAGTGATCGGCGGCGCCTATTCCTCGACCGCGGTGACTCAGGCACTGGCCCGGCGCATCGGCGCCGAAGGCCGCGACCCCACTGCCATCGCCGGCATCGTCCTGGCCAGCGCGGTGATGTACCTGCGCGTCGTCGTGCTCGTCGCGGCGCTGGCGACGCGGCTGCTGCAGCCCTTCGTCATGCTGATCGCGCCGGCGCTGCTGGTCCAGGCCGGGCTCGGCCTCTGGCTCTACCGCAGGACCGCGCAGGAAAGCGGCGGCACGCCCCCGGGCAATCCCATCGCGCTGCTGCCGGCGCTCGGCTTCCTGGCTTTCGTCGCGGCGGCGGCGGTGGCCGCGCGCTGGGCGCAGACGCGCTTCGGCAGCGAAGGCATCGCCGCGCTGCTGTTCTTCATGGGCGCGCTCGACGTCGACGCCTCGATCGTCACCGCCGGCGGCCTCCCGCCCGAGGCGATCCCGGCCGAGCTGGCGGCGATCGCCATCGGCGGGACGATCGTCGCCAACATGGCGGTGAAGATCGGCGTGACGCTGGCCTATGGGCGGCGCGAGGCGGTGCCCGCGGCGCTGGCCCTGCTGGCGAGCAGTCTGGCGCTGGCCGCGACGCTCGCGGCGGGGTGGATGGTAATGGTCTAGGATCCTCCCCAGCATGGGGAGGGGGACCGCCGGCGCAGCCGGTGGTGGAGGGGGCTCTCCTCATCGATGCTACGCCTTAAGGATGGCCCCCTCCACCACGACGCCTTTGGCGCCGCGGTCCCCCTCCCCGTTCCGGGGAGGATTGGGTCGCCTCAAACCCGCCAGTCGATCGCGCCGCGGCCTTTTGCCTCGAGGAACGCGTTCGCCTTGCTGAAATGGCGGCAGCCGAGGAACCCCGTGTGCGCCGACAGCGGGCTGGGGTGCGGGGCCGTCAGCACCAGGTGCGGTCCGCCCATCAGGCCCGGCACGCGCGCCGCCTTGTTGCGAGCATGGCTGCCCCAGAGCATGAACACGACCGGCTCTTCGCGCGCGGCCACCGCCGCCACGGCGGCGTCGGTGATCGCCTCCCAGCCCAGCTTCTGGTGCGAGCCGGCGCGGCCGTCCTCGACCGTCAGCGAATTGTTGAGCAGCAGCACGCCCTGCCTCGCCCAGTGCTCGAGATTGCCGTGGCGCGCGGGCGGAATGCCGAGATCGCTCTCGATCTCCTTGTAGACGTTGACCAGCGAGGGCGGGATTCGGACCCCCTGCGGCACCGAAAAGCACAGCCCGTGCGCCTGGCCGGGACCGTGGTAGGGATCCTGGCCGAGGATCACCACTTTCACTTCGTCGAGCGGAGTCAGCTCCAGCGCGCGCAGGCGCTGGCCGCGCGGCGGGTAGATTCGCTTGCCCGCCGCTTCCTCCGCCTTGAGGAAGCCGCCGAGCTTGCGGGCCTCGCGGCTGGCCAGTGCCGGTTGCAGCGCCGCGCGCCAGCTTTCCGGAAGTGCATCGTCGGCCATGCGCGCTTGTCCCAAACCCCTTTCGCTCGCTCGCGGATCAGCCTAAGCATTTTCGCAATATGGCTGTCTATCTCCACGAAGAAGATCTCCCCGAGGGCGTGCTCGCCCCCGGTCCCGTCGCCGTCGACACCGAGACGATGGGCCTCATCACCCCGCGCGACCGGCTGTGCCTGGTGCAGATATCCGACGGCCGGGGGGACGAGCACCTCGTCCGCTTCGCCCCGGGCTCCAGCTTTGCCGCGCCGAACCTGAAGGCCGTGCTGGCCGATCCGGCGCGCCTCAAGCTCTACCATTTCGCGCGCTTCGACCTGGCCGCGATCGAGCATTACCTCGGCGTCGTCGCCGCGCCGGTGTTCTGCACCAAGATCGCCAGCAAGCTGACCCGCACCTATACCGACCGCCACGGCTTGAAGGACCTCGTCCGCGAGCTGCTGGGCAAGGAGATCTCCAAGCAGCAGCAGTCGAGCGACTGGGGCGGTGCCGAACTGTCCGACGCCCAGCAGGAATATGCCGCGTCCGACGTGCGCCACCTCCATGCCATGCATGCGATCCTGGTCGAGCGGCTGGCCCGCGAGGGCCGCAGCGAGATCGCCCAGGCCTGCTTCGACTTCCTGCCGGCCCGCGCGCGGCTGGACCTTGCCGGCTGGCCGACGCACGACATCTTCAGCCACGAATGAGCGCCAACGCCGACATCATCCGCGACCGGCGGCGCGCCTTCGCCACACCGGGCGGCTTCCACGACCGGCTGATCGCCTTCCTGGCGCGCGCCTTGCCGGCGGCGATCGGCGTCGTCGCCGCGGTGATGATCCTCGCGCCGATCGCGCAGCAGGGCGAGATCAGCTTCCTGCTCGACCGCAACAAGGTGGCGGTCACCCAGGAGCGCATCGCCGTCTCGGGGGCGATGTACCGCGGACAGGACAATGCCGGGCGGCCGTTCTCGCTGACCGCGGGCAGCGCCGTGCAGCAATCGGCCGAGCGGCCGGTGGTCGACCTGAAGGACCTTGTCGGCCGCATCCAGCTGACCGAGGGCCCCGCCGAGATCACCGCGCCGAGCGGCGCCTACAACTACCGCACCGGCCAGATCGTCGTGCCCGGCCCGGTGAACTTCACCGCCGCCGACGGCTATCGCATGACCACCAAGGGCGTCGGCATCGATCTCAAGAAGCGCACCATCGCCGGTGCCGGCGGGGTCGAGGGCGCCGTCCCGACCGGAACCTTTTCCGCCGACCGGATCTCGGCCGACCTTGCCGAACGGACCGTGACTCTCGATGGACGGGCGCGCCTGCGCATGACGCCCGGCAAGCTGAGGATGCCGAAATGACGCCGACCGCCCCTAGCTTCCGCATCGCCATCACCGCCGCGGCCGGGACCGCCGCTGCCGTGCTCGGCTTCCAGCAGCTCGGCGCCCAGGCCTTTGCCGGCCACGACAGCAATGCGCCGGTCAACTATGCCGCCGACCGCATCGAGCTGCAGGACAAGCAGAAGCGCGTCGTGCTTTCCGGCAATGTCGACGTCACCCAGGGCGACCTGCGGCTGCGCGCCGCCCGCACCACGGTCGCCTACAGCGACGGCGATTCACTGCGCATCCAGCGCATGGATGCGACCGGCGGCGTGCTGGTCACCCGCGGCAGCGAGAGCGCGCGGTCGGACGTTGCCATCTACGACTTCAACAAGCGCATCATCACCATGGTCGGCAACGTCCGGCTGAATCGCGCCAACGGCGACAATCTCAACGGCGGGCGCATCGTCATCGACCTCAACAGCGGCGTGTCCAGCGTCGTCGGCAGCGCGCGGCCGGGCGGCGGCGCCGGCGGCCGGGTCTCGGGGACTTTCGCGGTGCCGAAGCGGGACTGAGGCGCGGGGGACCATTCCCCTCATCGCGCCCGCGCCGCCACCCGGGCGATCTCCCCCAGGTTCTGCGCAAGCAGCAGCTCGGCGTCCTGGCTGTGCGTCAGCATGTCGCGGTGCAGCCCGACGAGGCGCGGCAGCAGTCGCTCCAGCGGCTTGCCCCGCCAGCGGCGGAGCTGGTCGGCAAGCTCGTCCTTGTCGCGGAAGAAGATGCGGCGGGCGGCGGTCTCGGCCTCGATCAGCGAGCGGACGTCGCCGCGCGGGCCGAGCTTCGCCGCCAGCGTGGCGAGCTGCGCCGCGCGCCGCTCGATCGCCAGCAGCAGGCCGACGGGGCTGAGCCCGAGCTCGCGCATGCGGCGGATCTCGCCGGCGATGCGGTCGGTCCGGCCGCCGAGCGCGGCGTTGACCACGGGCGCGAAGCCGTCCTCTTCGGTCTGGGCGCCGATCGCGTCGAGCGCCTCGCGCGGCACCGCCCGCGGGCTTTCCGGCGAGGCGTCGAGATAGAGCGCGAGCTTGGCGATCTCCGACCGGGCCAGCCGCGTGTCGAGGCCGCAGGCGCGGGCGATGCGTTCGGCCAGCTCGTCGCCCATCTGCAGCCCCGCGCCCCCCGCCATGTTGCGGACCGCGCCGGCGACCGAGCGCAGGTCGGGCGGGTGGAACATGGCCACCAGCGCGTCCGGGCGATTGATCAGCAGCTTGGCGGTGCGCGACTTGTCGGTGGCGCTGCTCGCCACGATCAGCACCGGGCAGGGCGCTGCGCTGCCGTCCATCGCGCCCGACAGCAGCACTTCGACAGCGTCGTGCGCTTCCTCGCCCTGGGCGCGGACGAAGATGTGGCGCCTGTCGCCGAACAGCGAGGCCGAGCGCGCCTCGTCGCCCAGCTTGACCGGGTCGCGGCGCAGCTCCGCACCCGACAGCTCGATGCGCTCGCCGGGCTCGTCGAGCAGCGACAGCAGTTTCGCCGCCGCATCGTGCGCGCCGGCCTCGTCGGGTCCGCAGAAGAAGAAGACTTTTGCCGCGCCCGCCGCGCGCTGGACGACGCCGGCGAAATCGCGCTGCGTGGCTTTCATGGAGCCGCGGGCTTGCGCAGGTTTACTGCGACATTGGTAACGATGCGATCGGCGACGTCGCGCGCAAGGTTCTCCAGCGCGGTCTGCTCGGCGGCGATCGTGGCATATTCGGAAGAGACCACGTCGATGCCGGCATCCGAGCCGGCCGTGGCGTCGAGCACGATCTCGCCGCTGGCGGTATCGACCAGCTGGTAGCGGGCGCGCAGGGTCCGGCGCTCGCGGCCGATGGTGTCGTTCGACAGCAGCGCCAGGCCTTCGAGCCTGTCGTCGAGGCGGACGTCGAGCCGGTAGCGCGCGGCGCCGCCGCCGTTGCCCGCTCCCAGCCGGTCGACCAGCGCATTGCGCACCAGCCAGCCGGCACGCCCCTCGATCGCGGAAACCTGCACCGAAGCGAGCCCCTGGGCCACGGCACCGTTGCCGCCGCCGGCATACATCGGCTGAAGCCCGCAAGCGGCGAGGAGCAGCGGGGCGAGCATGACCGCAACCCCTTTCGTCATTGCCGCGCAGGCGGGAACGCATTTCCCGGTCTTGCCCGAAGCCCGACGGTCGCGGGGAAGCAAACGGCAGGAGATGGGTTCCCGCCTGCGCGGGGATGACGGAATGGGGGAGGTCGAAAACCTCATGCCACGATGTTCACCAGCCGGTCGGGCACGACGATCACCTTCTTCACTTCCGCCCCGTCCAGCGCACGCTGCACCTTGTCGCTGGCGAGGGCAAGCGCTTCCAGCTCGTCGCGGGCGATGCCCTTGGCGACAGTCAGGGTATCGCGCAGCTTGCCCTTGACCTGGACGGCGACGGTGACCTCGTCCTCGACCAGCAGCGCGGGATCGACCGGCGGCCAGGCCGCCTCGGCGACGAGGCTTCCCGGATCTCCGGCACCGATCGCGGCCCAGGCCTCTTCGGCGAGGTGCGGCATCATCGGTGCGACGAGCAGCAGTACGGTGCGGATCGCCTGGCTGCGGCTGGCCGAGGGCGCGGCCTTTTCCACTGCCGAGGTCAGCTCGTAGATGCGCGCCACCGCCTTGTTGAACGACAGCGCCTCGATGTCCTCGGCGACGGCGGCGACGGTCTGGTCGCGCTTGCGGTCGAGCGCCTTGTCCTCGCCGGTAGCGGCCCCGTCGTACTGGCAGAACAGCCGCCACAGCCGCTGGACGAAGCGGCCGCAGCCCTCGATCCCGGCTTCCGACCAGGGCAGGTCGCGCTCGGGCGGGCTGTCGGACAGCATGAACCAGCGGATCGCGTCGGCGCCGTAGGTCGCGACGATCTCGTCGGGGTCGACGACGTTCTTCTTCGACTTCGACATCTTGATGACGCGGCCGATCTCGACCGGGGCGCCATCGGCCGTGAGCACCGCGCCGTCCGCCCCACGCTCGACCTCGCCGGGGCTGAAATAGACCGGCTGGCCGTTGGCCGGATCGGTGCGCGAATAGGTCTCGTGAGTAACCATGCCCTGGGTGAACAGGCTGGCGAAAGGCTCGGCCACGTCGACAAGGCCGATGCGCTTCAGCGCCCGCGTCCAGAAGCGGGCGTAGAGCAAGTGGAGGATCGCATGCTCGATCCCGCCGATGTACTGCTCGACCGGCAGCCAGCGCGCGATCTCGTCGCGGTCGAAGGGCTTGTCGGCGGGCTGGCTGGCGAAGCGCAGGAAGTACCACGAGCTGTCGACGAAAGTGTCGAGCGTGTCGGTCTCGCGCTGGGCCGGCTTGCCGCAACCGGGGCAATCGACGTGCTTCCACGTCGGATGGCGCAGCAGCGGGTTGCCGGGAGTCGAGAAATCGACGTCCTCGGGCAGCACGACGGGGAGCTGGTCCTTGGGCACCGCGACGACGCCGCAGGCCTCGCAGTGGATGAACGGGATCGGCGTGCCCCAGTAGCGCTGGCGCGAAACGCCCCAGTCGCGCAGGCGGTACTGCGTCTCGCCCTGGCCCCAGCCTTCGCTCTCGGCGCGGGCAATGACCATGGCCTTGGCGGCATCGACGTCCATGCCGTCGAGGAATCCGGAGTTCACCAGCCGCCCCGGCCCGGTATAGGCCTCGTCGCCCAGGAACACGGCATCGGCCTTGTCGCCCTCGGCGACGACGCGGCGCACCGGCAGGCCGTACTTGCGCGCGAAGTCGAGGTCGCGCTGGTCGTGCGCCGGGCAGGCGAAGATCGCGCCGGTGCCGTAGTCCATCAGCACGAAATTGGCGATGTAGACCGGCAGGCGGATCGCCGGGTCGAGCGGGTGGACCACGCGCAGCCCGGTGTCGTAGCCGTGCTTCTCGGCCGTCTCGAGCTCGGCGGCGGTGGTTCCGCCCTTGCGGCATTCGGCGATGAAGGCCGCGGCCTTGGGATCGTTTTCCGCCAGCGCCAGCGCAAGCGGGTGCTCGGCGGCGATGGCGGCAAAGCTGGCGCCGAACAGCGTGTCGGGGCGGGTGGTGAAGACTTCGAAGCTGTCGGCCATGCCGGCCGGCGGATCGGCGACGGCAAACCTGAACCGCAGGCCCTGGCTCTTGCCGATCCAGTTTTCCTGCATCAGCCGCACTTTCTCGGGCCAGCTGTCGAGCGCGCCGAGGCCTTCGAGCAGTTCCTCGGCGAAGTCGGTGATCCTGAGGAACCACTGGCTGAGCTTGCGCTTCTCGACCAGGGCACCCGAGCGCCAGCCGCGGCCGTCGATCACCTGTTCGTTCGCCAGCACGGTCTGGTCGACCGGGTCCCAGTTGACCGCGCTTTCCTTGCGGTAGACGAGGCCCGCCCGGTAGAGGTCGATGAACAGCGCCTGCTCGTGCCCGTAGTACTCCGGGTCGCAGGTCGCGAGCTCGCGGCTCCAGTCGAGCGCGAAGCCGAGGCGCTTCAGCTGCGCCTTCATGTTGGCGATGTTCTCGCGCGTCCAGCCGCCGGGGTGGACGCCCTTTTCCATCGCCGCGTTCTCGGCCGGCATGCCGAAGGCGTCCCAGCCCATCGGGTGGAGCACTTCGAAGCCCTGCATCCGCTTGTAGCGGGCCAGCACGTCGCCCATCGTGTAGTTGCGGACGTGGCCGATGTGGATCCGCCCCGACGGATAGGGGAACATCTCCAGCACGTAGCTGCGCGGCTTGCTTCCGCCGTCCTCGGCCCGGAAGCACTGCCGCTCGTCCCAGACGCGCTGCCAGCGGCCGTCGGCCTCGGACGGATCGAAACGCTCGTTCATCTGCAATCTGGCCCCGGTGAAGTCTCTAGCCGCCGATGGCGCTGCGGCGCAGGTCGCGGGCGCGCGTGAGGATGATGTCCTCGAGCTTCTGGACCGTCGCCGCCTGGACCGGGGCGTCGACCCAGGTGCCGGCCTGGGCGACCTGCCGGCTGTAGGCGACCCGCAGCGCATCGGCGCGCAGGTCCTGGTCGAGGATGGCGACGGTCACCTTGACGCGCTCGCCGGGATTCTTCGGATTGGTGTACCAGTCGGTGACGATGACGCCGCCGTTGCTGTCGGTCTGCAGCAGCGGCATGAACGACAGGGTATCGAGGCTGGCGCGCCACAGGTAGGAATTGACGCCGATCGTCGTCACCCGCGAGGCCGCGACGTCGGCGCGCAGCTTTTCCTTCTTGCCGCCGCAGCCGGTGACCGCAGCTGCAAGCATCGCACAGAGCGCGGCTTTCGCCAGCAATCCGGAAAGGGTTCGGCCGGTGTC
>CAUJJI010000115.1 GCA_963205265.1 Pseudomonadota bacterium | reverse complement strand
GCGGGGCGCCGGCCGCAGCGCGACGCGCCGATCTTCTTCACCAAATCGGCGGCAGCGGTGTGCTTTTCAGGCAGCACCATCGCCTATCCGCCCGGAACGAGGGACTGCCATTTCGAGTGCGAGCTGGTGGTCGCGATCGGCGCTTCGGCCTTCCGTATCTCTCCGGCTGACGCTTTGCCGGTGGTGGCCGGCTATGGCGTTGGCATCGATCTCACCCGGCGCGACCTGCAGAACGCGGCGCGCGACCAGGGCCGGCCGTGGGATCTCGGCAAGGACTTCGAACATGCCGCGGTGATCGGGCCGATCACGCGGGCCGCCGGCTTTCTTCCTGCCGGGCAGCCGATCCGCCTGACCCAGAACGGCACGGTGCGGCAGGACGCGTCGCTGTCCGAACTGCTCTGGAGCGTGCCCGAGCTGATCGCCCACCTGTCCGGCTTCTACCACCTTGAGCCCGGCGACCTGCTCTATACCGGCACGCCGGCCGGCGTCGGGCCGATCGCCCCGGGCGACCGGCTGGTGGGGACGATCGCGGGGCTGGCCCCGGTCGAGCTGGCGATCGGCCCTGCCGAGTAAGTCGGCCGCGCCGTCCCGCCTGCGACGCTTTGCCCGCTTGCGCCCAGCAAGATAGTCTATACTATCTACAGCGCGATTCCCGACGGCGGGAAAGCGGGAGAGGCCGAGCATGACCCAAGCCATCGAACCGGCGATACTGCCCTACCTGGCGGACCTCGAGGGCGCGGTGGCCAATCTCGCGCAGACCTGGCGGCCCGACGACCCGCACTACCGCGCCGACATCTACCGGCAGACGATGACCAGCCTGTCGTTCGCCTACTTCATGTACTTCCATGCCGATGCCGAGCATCCCGACTGGGGCCCGCTGTGGAACCCGGTCTATACGCTGCAGCCCAATCCCGACGACATCTACGTGTTCTCGCCGATCCGCGGCGACCTGACCTATCGCGTCAGCGGCAATCGCGGCACCTGCAAGATCCTGTCCTTCACCACCCAGGCGGTGTTTTCCGGCACGGTCGACCGGATGCCGGCCAACAAGGCGCACAACGACTACGACGACAGCGACCTCGGCCTCGAGCTGGGCGAGGACTTCGAAGTGATCTTCAGCGCCGAGCGGCCCGCGGGCCATAGCGGCAAGTGGGCAAGGATCGATCCGGCAGCGGGCGGCATCTACGTGCGCTACCGCATGTACGACTGGGCCAACGAGACCGACCCGGTGCTGTCGATCGAATGCCTCGACCCGGTGCCGCCCAAGCCGCGGCTCAGCCCCGAGCAGATCCTCGACCGCATCCGCGAGATGGCCAGGTTCCCCAAGCGCAAGACCAACCTCTATTTCGCCATGCAGAACGGCGTGATGGAGCGGGTCGGCTGGAACGTGTTCGAGCCGATCCGCATGCCCGGCGCCCTGGTCAAGCAGGTCTACTGGCCGGCGAACTTCCAGTTCGATCCCGACGAGGCGCTGATCATCGAGACCGAGATCCCGAAGCGCTGCCCCTACTGGAACGTCCAGCTCAACGACCCCTATTTCAACGCGCTGGAGTACGTCTACCGGCTGTCGAGCATCAACGGGGCGATGGCCAGGCTGAGCTCCGACGGCAAGTTCCGCGCGGTGATTTCGCTGGAGGATCCCGGCGTGCCCAACTGGCTCGATCCCGCCGGCTTCACCGAGGGCGGCATCTACGGCCGCTGGTACGATTGCGACAGCGAGCCGCTGCCGACGATCAAGCGGGTGAAGCTGGCCGCGCTGCGCGACCACTTGCCGGCAGACACCCCCGCGGTCACGCCCGAGCAGCGCGCCGAGGCGCTGCGCATCCGCGTCCGGGCCTGCCAGAGAAGGAGGCGCTGGTGATGATCGGAGAACTGCTCGATTTCAGCGGCAGGGTCGCCATCGTCACCGGCGGCGCCACCGGCATCGGCTATGCCACAGCCATGCAGCTGGCCAGGCTGGGCGCGAGCGTCGTCATCTGCAGCCGCACCGCCGACGAGCTGGAAGCCGCCGCGGCGCGCATCGCGGCGGCAAGCGGCAACCGCTGCCTCGCCGTGCCGACCGACGTCAAGGTCGAGGACGCGGTGGTCGCCATGGTCCAGCGCACGGTGGACGAATTCGGCCGCATCGACGTCCTGGTCAACAATGCCGGCGGCACCCGCATGGGGCCGCTGGAATCGATCCCGACCCGGGGCTGGGATTCGATCTTCGACCTCAACGTGCGCTCGGCCTATGTCTGCACGCGCGAGGCCGGGCGGCACATGATCGCGCAGCGGTCGGGCGCGATCGTCAGCATATCGTCGAGCGCGGGCGTGAACGGGGTGAAGGGCGGCGCGCACTATTCCGCGGCGAAGTCGGCGCTGCAGATGTTCACCAGAGTCACCGCCGCCGAATGGGGCAAGTACGGCATCCGCGCCAACTGCGTCGCCGCCGGCGCGATCGCCAGCCCGCGCGTGCTGGAGGCCTGGAAAGTCGCCGGCCTCGAACCCGACGATATGGGCCGGACCATCCCCCTGCGCCGCACCGGCACGCCCGACGAGATGGCCAACATGATCGTCTTCCTCGCCAGCGACGCCGCTTCCTACGTCACCGGGCAGACGATCTCTGTCGACGGCGGGCCTTCGCTGGGGGGGATTCCGGATGCGTGAGGGGGGTTCACATCCTCCCCGGGACGGGGTGGGGGACCGCTGCCGCAGGCTGTGGTGGTGGGGGCTCGCCTCCCACGCAGCGGCTCGCCCGGCCGACAGCCCCCTCCACCAGCCTGCGGCTGGTCCCCCTCCCCGTTTCGGGGAGGATTTCGGAGCCTGAACCATGGACTTCTCCTACGACCCCCCCGCCCAGTTCCGCACCGCCTCGGACCAGCTGCACGCGCTCGTCGCCGGGGAAGTCGGCAGCGACGATTTCGGGCCGGCGGACTACCTCCCCGGCCTGCAGGTCATGCTGCAGTCGATGGACTACGACCCGCATTTCTCCGAGCAGGGCAGGCGCGGTGCCTGGGGCCAGGTGATCGGCGTGCTGCGCAGCCGCGCACAGGCGATCAAGGCGATGAAGGCCAATCCCGGCTTCGATGCGCAGCCGATCACCAGCCCGGTGGTGATCACCGGGGTGCCGCGCACCGGCACGACCGCGCTGCACCGGCTGATGGCGGTCGACAGCCGCTTCCAGGGCCTGCAGACCTGGCTGATCGACAACCCGATGCCGCGGCCGCCGATCGAGACCTGGGGCGACTATCCGGAATTCCGCCGCACCGTCGCCCAGCTCGAGACGCATTACGCCAATGCCGACACCCGCGCCGCGCACCTGCGCGCTGCCGAGGAAGTCCACGAGTGCTGCATGATCCTGTGGCACAGCTTCAACTCGAACATCTGGGCCTGCGGCGGCTGGTCGACCCCGACTTACGACGCCTGGCGGCAGAGCCAGCCCGAGGACGCGGCCTATGCCTATTACCACCGCTGCGTCCAGCTGATCGGCAGCAACGAGCCGGACAAGCGCTGGCTGCTCAAGAACCCCGGCCATATCGAGCAGCTCGACCTGCTGTTCGCGATCTATCCCGATGCGCGGGTGATCCAGACTCACCGCGATCCCGCCAGGGCGGTGCCTTCGCTGTGCTCGCTGCTGATGAACCTCCACCCGATCTACGAGGAAGGCCGCTACGAGCAGCGCGCGCACAACATGCTGGCGCGCGAGGCCGGCAAGTGGGCCCAGGCGGTCCGCCGCGCCGACGCCGTGCGCGAGAAGCATCCCGGCCAGGTCATGGACGTGGTCCACGGCGACTTCCATCGCGATCCGATGAACGTGCTGGAAGCGATCTACGCCTTCGTCGGCATGGACATCGACGACGACCTGCGCGCCCGCTTCGCCCGGCGCATCGCCGAAAAGCCCGAGCTGCAGCACGGCGTCCATCGCTACGACCTTGCCGACTTCGGCATGAGCGCGGAGCGCATCCGCGAGCAGTACGGCGACTATGTCGACCGCTACGACTTGGTGGAGAAAGGCAGATGAGAGCAGCCTTGCTGCTTGCCGCGTCCGGTCGCCCCTCTTTCGTCATGCCCGCGCAGGCGGGAATGACGAGATCGGCAGATTCCTATGCGGGAGAGTGATCCATGAAGGCAGCGATCTATCCGGGCGGGGGCAAGCCCGTGACCATCGAGGAACTGCCCGATCCGCAGCCCGGCCCCGGCGAAGTGCTGATCAAGGTCGCCCGCTGCGGCATCTGCGGCACCGACCTGTCCTTTACCCGCGGCACCATGTGGGACTTCGGCACCAACACCCAGTTCGGGCACGAATATGCCGGCGAGATCATCGAGGTCGGCAAGGACGTGACCGAGTTCCGCGTCGGCGAGCGCATCGCCGTGCTGCCTTCGGTCGCCTGCGGGCAATGCCCGTCGTGCCGCACGCTGGAGAACAACGTGCTGTGCCAGGCCATGCCCGGCACCGCGATGGTCGGTTTCGCCGAGCTGGCCAAGGTGCCGACCAGCGTCGCCACCCGGCTGCCCGCGGTGCTGTCTATGGCCGACGGCGCGCTGGTCGAGCCGCTGGCGATCAGCCTCTACGGCGTCAAGCTGGCGCAGATCCGCCCCGGCGACCGGGTGCTGGTGCTCGGCGGCGGCACGGTGGCGCTCTATGCGATCTACTGGGCGCGGCGGCTGGGTGCGGGCAGGATCGTCGCCATGTCGCGCTCAGACCGGCGCAAGGACCTGTGCCTGGAGATGGGCGCCGACGCCTTCGTCTCCTACGGCGACAACGAAATCGGCGAGGCGGTCGAGGCGCTGGGCGGCTCGCCGCAATTCGTCTTCGAATGCGTCGGCGCCGAAGGCATGCTGACCAAGGCGGTGATGCACGTCGCGCAGTTCGGCAAGATCGTCAGCCTCGGCTTCTGCACTTCGCCCGACCCGCTGATCCCGGGCATGGCATCGTACAAGTGCGCCGCGATCCAGTTCGCCGTCGGCTATTCGATGAAGGAATTCCACTACATCGCCGACCAGATGGACAAGGGCCATTGCGACCCCAAGGCGATCATCACCAGCGACGTGCCGCTGGTCGACCTGCCTAGGATGATGGACTTGCTGCGCGGGCCCAACGCGGAGACCAAGGTCCATGTGAGGATGTAGGTCCCGTCGTCCCGGGCTCGACCCGGGACCGCTGGAGGCTGGGCCGAACGTTCCGTCGACGAGGCCGGCGGTCCCGGTCGAGCCCGGGACGGCGATGGGTCGGCCTCCCCCGGAACGGGGGCAAGAAGAGGAAGAGGAGAATCGAAATGACCGCCCCGATCCCCGCGCTCGTCGTCGGCACCGGCTTCGGCTGCCGCATCCATGTGCCGGCCCTGCGCGCGGCCGGCTTCGAGGTCGTCGGCCTCGTCGGCGCGACGCCCGAGCGGCTGGCCCGCCGCGCCGAGCAGAACGGCATCGCGCGGACCTTCACCGATCTCGACGAGGCGATCAGCCGGACCGGCGCGAAAGTGGTGACGATCGCCACCCCGCCCAGCACCCATGCCGCGCTGACGCTGGCGGCGATCGCCCGCGGCTGCCACGTCGTCTGCGAGAAGCCCTTCGCCTTCGATGCCGGCGAGGCGAAGCGGATGCTCGACGCGGCGGAGCGGGCCGGCGTGTTCCACATGGTCGCGCACGAATTCCGCTGGTTGCCCGACCGCGCGCTGTTCGGCCGCGCCATCGCCGAGGGGCTGATCGGCGAGCCGCGCTTCCTGGTCGTCGACCAGTTCATCCAGTTCTGCGCCGACCCGGAGACGCCGCTGCCCAAATGGTGGTTCGACAAGGCATCGGGCGGGGGCTGGCTGGGCGCGGGCGGCTCGCACATGATGGACCAGATCCGCGCCTGGCTGGGCGAATTCGGCACGCTCAGCGCCAACCTGTTCCTCGTCTCCGAGCGCGAGGCCGACGTCGACGACAGCTATTCGATGCGCTTCCGCATGAAGAACGGGGTCGAGGGCTCGATGCAGCAGACCGCGGGCGCCTGGGGCCCTGCCGCCGCGCTGTGCCGCTGCGCCGGGACCCGGGGCACGGTCTGGACCGAGGGCGGCAAGGTTTTCGTCGCCGACCGGCAGGGCACGCGCGAGCTGGAGGTTCCCGCCGACCTTGCCCTGCCGCCGCCACCCGCAGCCGCCGATCCCGGTTCGAGCCGGCGCATGTCGCATTTCGAGATCGGCCCCTTCACCCGCTTCTGCGAGGCGCTGCGCGACGGGGTCGAAGGCCGCGAGATCCGCTCTCCGGTGGCGATCCCGACGTTCCGCGACGGGCTGGCCTCGATGCAGGTGCTCGACGCCATGCGCGCTTCCGCCGCCGCCGGCGGGGCGCTGACCCCAGTCGGATAGGAGCAAGACGATGAGCGAAGCATTCGAGAAAGGGCTGCAGGTCTTCCGCGAGGTCTATGGCGACGAGCAGGCCGAGGGGCTGCGCGCCTATACCGTCGAGGGCACCGGCTTCGGCCACAAGCAGGCCGAATGGTCGATGGAATTCCCCTTCGGCGCGGTCTGGACTCGCGAGGAGCAGCTGCCGCGCAAGCTGCGCAGCCTGGCCGTGCTCGGCATGGTCATCGGCCTCAGGAGCTACGAGGAGATCAAGTACCATACCAAGATGGGCATCGCCAATGGACTGACGCGGCAGGAACTGGAGGAAGTCTTTTACTCGGCGCTGCCCTATTGCGGATTTCCCATTGCCAACACCGCCAAGGCCGCCATGCTGGCCGCGTTCAAGGAGCTCGACGAAGCGGCTCCCTAAGCGGAGGGGACGGCGGCCATGGATCGCTTCACCGTGGGCGAGGCGGAAATCCGGCGCATCGAGGAGCTGCGCGCGCCGATGCCCTTCGCCATGTTCAACGCGCCTGACCTAGTTGCGCGCCATGCCGGCTGGATCTTCCCGCAATGGGGCGACGCCGACGGCCAGTGGACGATGGTCGTGCAGAGCTGGATCGTCGTGGTCGACGATCGCGTGGTCGTGGTCGATCCCTGCGTCGGCAACGGCCGCCCGCTGCCCGACTTCCCGCTGTTCGACATGCTCGACACCCCGTTCATCGAGCGCTTCGCCGCCAGCGGCGTCCGGCCCGAGGAGGTCACCCACGTCGTCTGCACCCATCTCCACAGCGACCACTGCGGCTGGAACACGACGCTGCGCGACGGCCGCTTCGTCCCGACCTTCCCCAGGGCGCGCTACTGCATCGGCCGCCGCGAGTTCGAGCGCTGGGACAGCCGGCGGCCGGACTACCGCTCGGTCCCGGCCAACGACGGCGTGTTCGAGCGCAGCGTGCTGCCGGTGCTCGAGGCCGGCCTGGCCGAACTGATGGGCGACAGCCACCGCATCACGCCGAGCCTGCTGGCCGAGGCCGCGCCCGGCCATACCCTTGGCCACACCGCGCTGTGCCTCGCTTCTTCCGGGCGCGAGGCCTGGTTCACCGGCGACGCCTTCCACCACCCGATCGAGCTGCTGCATCCCGAGATCGATGCCGGCACCTGCGAGGATTTCGCGCTGACGCTGGCGACCCGCAGGCGGCTGGTCGACCGGCTGGTCGAGCGCGGCGCGCTGGTCGTCCCGGCCCATTTCGCCGAGCCGCATGCCGGCTTCGTGCGCGAGGAAAACGGCGAGCGGCGCTTCGAGCCGCTGGCATCGGCAAGCGTTTAGAGGAGACGATAATGAGCAATCTCGACGGACTGGGCTACGGCGGCAAGACGGTGGTGGTCACCGGCGGCGCCTCCGGCATGGGCGAGGCGACCGCCCGCATCCTCGGCGACCTGGGCGCCAAGGTTCACATCGTCGACATCCAGCAGCCCGGGGTGCCCCACGCGAGCTTCCACCAGTGCGACCTGTCGGACTTCGCCCAGGTGCGGGCGACCGCCGCGGCGCTGAAAGCGGTGGCGCCGATCGACTTCGTCTTCCCCTGCGCCGGCTTGCCGCCGCACATCAAGGGGCCGCTCTACTGCATGCGGGTCAACTACATCGGCACGCGGCTGTTCGTCGAGGAGCTGCTGCCCGCGGTCCGCGACGGCGGCGGCATCGCGCTGATCTCCTCCGACGCGGCGATGGGCTGGCAGCGGAACCTGGCGCAGTGCCTCGAGATGCTGGCGATCTCCGATCCCGACGCGGCCTATGCCTGGTGCGAGGCCGATCCCGATGCCCGCGTGCGCGACGGCTATACCAGTTCCAAGGAAATGCTGGTGGTCTGGGTGCAGAACGCCGCGGTCGAGCTGGGCAACACGCGCCGCATCCGCCTCAACGCCATCGGCCCCTGCCCGACCAAGACCGCTTTCGTCGACCAGTCGAAGGAGATCATGACCGACGAATTCATCGCCGCCTGGCCGTTCCCCTCGCTCGGCCGGATGGCGACGGCCGAGGAGCAGGCCTGGCCGCTGATCCTGATCAACAGCCCGCTGTGCGGCGCGGTGACGGGCGCTTTTCTCTACACCGACCAGGGCTTCGCCAGCGGCGTCTTCACCGGCGCGATCAGCCCCGCCTTCATGGGAGGATAGGCCATGTCGACCACCACTCCCGACGTGGACCGCTTCTGCCCGACGCCGAGCGACGACCTCTACTGGAACGAGAGCGTCTGGTTCTCGTTCTCGATCCCCGAGCGCGGCATCCACGGCATGGTCTACTACATGATCCGGCCGAACATGCGGATGATGATGGGCGGCCCGATCCTTTGGGACGCCAGCGGCGCGCATCCGTGGAACTGCCTCTACCACGATTGGCACCCGATCCAGCCGATCCCGCCCGGCGCGCAGAAGTTCGACCTCAGGACCGACACGTCGCTGGAAGTCCGCATGATCGAGCCGCAGCGGCAGTACCGCCTCGGCTACGACGCCAACGGCTTCAAGCTGGACATCGTGTGGACCGCGCTCGACGAGCCGCACCATTTCCTCGGCATGGAGATCGAGGCCGTCGGCCAGACTGCCGACAACCGCATGCACCTCGAGCAGATGGGCCGCGCCACGGGCCGCGCCGAGCTGAACGGCGAGGTCTTCGAATTCGACAGCTTCGCCCTGCGCGACACCTCGTGGGGCACGCGGCGGATCGACGCCGTGCGGCGGGGCAGCTACTTCTGGGCCATCGCCTCGCAAGACACCGCCTTCCACGCCCAGACCATGGGCGACGGCGACGAGCAGCGCGTCGTCGGCGGCTTCCTGCGGCTGGACGGCAGGACCGCGTCGCTGGCCGGGGGCAAGCGGGTGGTCACCAAAATGGGCGAGCTGACGCCCGACTGCTTCACGCTGTCGCTCGCGGACGAGCTCGGCCGCACGGCCGAGATCACCGCCCGGCCGTCGAGCCATCTCACCTTCAACGGCTTTCCCCGCGCTCAGGTGGTGTGGTCGCTGCTCCACGCCGATTTCGGCGGCGGCGTCACCGGCTGGGGCGACATCCAGGAATTCCAGCCGCTGGAGATGTTCCGCAGGATGGTGCGCGGGTGACCGGCCGCGTCGTCATGGTCAACGGCACTTCGGGCGCCGGCAAGACCACGACCTGCGCCGCCTTCGCCCGCCGCGCGCCCGAGCCCTACCTGATGTTCGGCATGGACCTGCTGGTCGGCACGCTGTTCCCGGCGCGCTATACCATGTTCGGCACGATGAAGGACCAGGGCTACACGCCCACCGCCTATGGCCCGGTCTGCATGCACGCGATCGCCGCGATGCACGAGATGATCGCCGCGGCAGCGCGGATCGGCCAGAACATGGTGGTCGACCAGCTCGCCTTCACCGATCCGCCGGTGCTTCAGGACGCGATCTGGCGCCTTGCCGACGTGCCGGTGCTGTTCGTCAACCTGAAGCCCTCGCGCGCAGTGCTCGAGGCGCGCGTCAGGGAGCGCAGGATCGACGTCATCCCCGCCCCGATCCAGGAAGCCATGGCCGCGGCCGGACCCGACATCATCAAGGCTCTCGCCGACGAGCTCGCCGAGGCGACGCCGTGGTTCTACGAGCACGCCTATGCCAACGAGATCTACGACCTAGAGCTCGATTCCAGCGCGATGAGCCCCGACGAGGTCTGCGAACGCATCGAGGCACGGCTCGCCGAAGGCCCGGGCACCGCTTTCGCGCGGCTGCGGGAGACGTGGCCGCGGCCCTATTGAGCGACACCAGGCCGGCGGATTGAGCAGGGCCCAAGAACCTCCCCGGAACGGGGAGGGGGACCGCGACGGCGCAGCCGGCGTGGTGGAGGGGCAGGTGAGGGTTCTCCGAACGATCGTAGGTCGCGCCCCTGTCCCGCAGATGTTCGGAAACCAGGCCCGTGCCCCTCCACCCCGACGCCTGCGGCGCCGCGGTCCCCCTCCCCGAGCGAGCTCGGGGAGGTTCTATGGGCTTGGGCGCGTCACGGGCGCGAGCCCGGCCCCAATCACTCCGCGCCCTGCTTCGCCACCATCAGCTTGTTGCCGTCGAGATCGCGGAAATAGGCGGCGTAGAAGCCCATTTCCTCGGGGCCGCGCAGGCCGGGAGGGCCTTCGCAGCTGCCGCCCAGTTCCAGCGCCCTGGCGTGGACCGCGTCGACCGCCGCGCGGCTGGGGGCGGCGAAGACCATCTGCGTGCCGTTGCCGACGCAGGCCTCGCCGGCAAAGGGCCGGCCGATCAGGAACATCGCTCCCGAGGGGCCCTGGTAGCCCTTCACTTCGTCGCGATCGATCACGCGCCGGGCGCCGACGATCTCGGCGATGGCGTCGTAGAACGGGGCAGCCCGGGCGAGGTCGCAGGTGCCGTAGCGGGCGGTCATCAGCATATGGTTCTCCTTTGCTTCCCCGCTAAGACAGGGTGTCGGTCGACCGTCAACCGGCCATCAGCCGCGCGGCCAGGGCGCGCGCCTCGGCCGGCTTGATCTTGGCGGTGCCGGTGAGGTTGAGCTCTTCCTCGGTCACGAAGATCACCTTGCGCGGCACCTTGTAGCTGGCGAGCTTCGCCCTGAGGAAGGCGATCACGTCTTCCCCGGCCAGCGGGTGCCCGGGCTCCGCCGCGACCAGCGTGACCACCATCTCGCCCAGCGTCTCGTGCGGTACGCCGGTGGTCTTGCAGACCTTGACGCCGGGGCAGGACGCCAGCGCCCAGTCGACTTCGACCGGTGAGACGTTGGCGCCCCCGGTCTTGATGATGTCGTTGATCCGGCCCTGGAAGACCAGCCGTCCGCGCTCGTCGATATAGCCGCCGTCGCCGGCGCGGTAGAAGCCCTCGGCGTCGAGCGCCTCGTCGTTGGGGACGCCGATGTAGCCGAGCATCAGAGTCGGTCCCTTGACCGCGATCTCGCCGGTCTCGCCGCGCTTCAGCGTCGCGCCGGTCAGCGGGTCGACGATCTTCACCGTATTGCCGGGCAGCGGCTCGCCGCTGGTCCCTTCCCAGACCTCGCGCGGGGTATCGACCGAAAAGCAGGTGGAGATGGTGAAAGTCTCGGTCGAGCCGTAGGAGGCACGCGGATCGAGGCGGAAGCGGGCGATGCTCTTCTGTGCCTTCTTCAGCATCACTTCGCCGTCGATGTAGTGGAAGCCGGACAGGTCGGCATCGGCCCAGGCCGGCTCGGCTTCCAGCTGCGCCCACTGGTGCGGCCAGCAATAGGGAAAGTTCACCCGCTCGGCTTCCATCAGCCGGATCGCTGCGGCCGGATCGAAGACCCGCTGCAGCACCAGCGTGCCGCCCCCGGCGAACGTGCCGCCCAGCGAGATGCTGAAATTGCCCGACCAGAACAGGCCGTTGGGCGACCAGCTGCGCATGGGCCGGTCGAGCGCATAGATGCGCACCCAGCGCCAGCTCTGGATGTTGACCCCGCGATGGGCGCTGAGGATGCCCTTGGGCTTGCCGGTCGAGCCCGAGGAAAAGAACAGCACCGCCGGGTCGGACGGCCTGACCGCCGCCGCCCGCGCCGCAACCAGCTCGTCGGGGACCGCGGCGCCGTGGGCGAGGAAGTCGCTCCAGCTCTCGATCGCGCCGCCCGGGCTCTCGCCGTCGACCATCGCCAGCCGGCGCAGGAAGGGGAACCTCGCCGATGCCAGGCGGCCGGGAGCGGCAGTTGCGATCTGCGGTTCGAGATCGCCGAGGATCGCCGCGAAGTCCTTGGCAAGGACATGGCGCTCGAACATGACGATCGAGACGCCGGACGCCTTGAGCAGGTGTTCGAGCTCGGCCGGGGTCGAGAAGGTCGAGAGCCCGACCGCGGTGCCACCGGCAAGCCCGACGCCGAAGAAGCTCGCTACCCATTCCAGGCGGTTGGTCATCAGCACGCCGATGCGGCTGTCCTTGCCGGCACCGCAGGCGACCAGCGCGCGGGCGACCGCCATCGCCCGCTCCCACAGCTCGGCATAGGTCCAGCGCTCGGGCGTGCCGTCGGGGTGATGGATCACCAGCGCCTCGCGCTCCGCATAGCGGTCGCAGACCTCGCGCAGGAAGCCGGGCAGCGTCAGGGCGCCGAGCCCCGGCTCTTCCTCCAGCGGCATGCCGCGCGCGATCGCCGGTTCGTCGGTCATCCGTCGCCTCCCGCGCCCTTGCTGCCCGCAGGTGGGGAGCAAGGCAAGACCTTCTCTGCGCCTGGTCCCGGCCCCTTGCCGGTGAGCAGGCGCACCTACGCCGTTCAGGCAATTCCCATTCGCGCCATAGTCTTCTATGGCGCGCAACCATGCCCACTGCCCGCATCGTCGCCTTCGGCGCACTCGCGCTGCTCCTGCCCCGCACGCCGGCCGCCGCGGAAGAGGCGGAGGCGATCGTGGTCACCGGGCACGGCCTGCCCGATACGCCCGCCACTCCGGCCTACGGCGCCGTCGAGATCGGCCGCGACCGCATCACCGCGTCCGCTTCGGGTCGGATCGAGGACGTGCTGTCATCGGTCTCGGGCTTCCAGCAATTCCGCCGCTCGGACAGCCGCTCGTCCAATCCCTCGGCCCAGGGGGTGACGCTGCGGGCACTGGGCGGCAACGCCACCAGCCGCGCGCTGGTCCTGCTCGACGGCGTGCCGATGGCCGACCCCTTCTTCGGCTACATCCCGCTGAGCGCGATCGCGCCCGAGCGGCTGGACACGGTGCGGGTGACGCGCGGCGGCGGCACCGGGGCCTTCGGCTCGGGATCGGTCGCCGGCACGGTCGAGCTCGCCAGCGCCGATGCCGCCCCGCTCGGCCTGGTCGGCGGCTCGGCGCTGGTCGACGACCGCGGCGAGAGCGAGCTTTCGGCCACGCTCGCGCCCCGGCTGGGAGCGGGCTTCGCCGTCGTCGGCGCGCGCTGGGATCGCGGCCAGGGCTTCTGGACGACGCCCCGGGGCCAGCGCGTCGCGGCCAGCGCCCGCGCCCGCTACGACAGCTGGTCGGCAAGCCTGCGCGGTGTCGCGCCGCTGGGCGACGACATCGAGCTGCAGGCGCGCGGCCTGCTGTTCGACGATGCCCGGACGCTGCGCTTCAAGGGCGCCGATTCGACGTCGCGCGGCCAGGACGCCAGCCTGCGCCTGGTCGGCAACGGCACCTGGCGGTTTGACGCGCTGGCCTATGTCCAGGCGCGCGATTTCTCGAACGTCGTCGTCAGCGCCACAAGCTTCAGGAAGACGCTCGACCAGCGCCGCACGCCGTCGACCGGGATCGGCGGCAAGCTGGAGCTGCGCCCGCCGGTCGGCGAGGCCCATGTGCTGCGCCTGGGCGCGGACCTGCGCATCTCGGACGGCGAGCTGCAGGAGGAAGCCTACAACGCCGCCGGCGCCGTCACCGCCCGCCGCCGCGCGGGCGGGCGCAACAGCGACATCGGCCTGTTCCTCGAGGACGACTGGACGCTGGGCGCGCTGGTCCTGACCGCGGGCCTGCGCGCCGACCGCTGGACCGTGCGCGGCGGCTTCTTCCGCGAGACCAACGGCGCCGGCACCGTGGTCAACAGGGACCAGCGCTTTGCCGACCGCTCGGGCTGGGATACGACCTTCCGCGGCGGCGTGCTGTGGAAGGCGGGCGGCGGCCTGTCGCTGCGCGCGGCGGGCTACAGCGGGCTGCGGCTGCCGACGCTCAACGAGCTCTATCGGCCCTTCGTCGTCTTCCCGGTCACCACCAATGCCAACGCCGCGCTGAAGAACGAGGAACTGCGCGGCTTCGAGGCGGGGATCGACTTCGCCCCGTCGGAGCGGGTCAGCCTGTCGCTGACCGCTTTCGACAACCGGGTGCGCAACGCCATCGCCAATGTGACGATCGATGCGACCACGCGCCAGCGCCGCAACGTCGAGGCGGTGCATTCGCAAGGCATCGAGCTGGGCGCGAGCCTGCGCTTCGGCGCCTTCGGCCTCGACGCCTCGCTCGCGCTCACCGACGCCGAAGTCCGGGGCAGCGGCGCCTCGCTGCCGCTCGACGGCATGCGCCCGGCGCAGACGCCGAAGCTGTCGGCCGGCGCGACGATGACCTGGCGCCCGCGCCCGGGCTGGACGGCAGCAGTGACGCTGCGCCATGTCGGCGCGCAGTACGAGGACGACCTGCAGACCGATGTCCTGCCCGCCGCGACCACGCTGGACGCCTATGCCGAGATGCCCCTGTCGTCCCGGTTCAGCCTGGTGCTGCGCGGCGAGAACCTGGGCGACGAGGAGATCGTCACTCGCAACCAGTCCGGCTCGATCGACCTCGGCGCGCCGCGCACGCTGTGGGCCGGCGTGAAGCTGAGGCTTGGCCGCTAGGGCCAGTGCCGCTAGACAGCAGCGATGCCCAGCCTGACCGTCAACGACCGTCCGGTCGAATTCCGGATGGACCCGCAGACCCCGCTGCTCTGGGCGCTGCGCGACGCGGCCAATCTCACCGGCACGAAATACGGCTGCGGCGTGGGCGACTGCGGCGCCTGCATGGTGCTGGTCGACGGCGAGGCGATGCGCTCGTGCCTCCTCTCGCTGGCCGAGGCGGAAGGCCGCGTGGTCACCACGATCGAGGGGCTTTCGCGCAACCGCGACCACCCGGTGCAGCAGGCGCTGGTGGCCGAGCAGGCGATCCAGTGCGGCTTCTGCACGCCCGGCATCGCCATCAGCGCCGCCGCCCTGCTCGCGCACAATGCCGAGCCGAGCGACGAGGAGATCAAGGCCGGCATTCCCAACCTCTGCCGCTGCGGCGTCTATCCGCGGCTGATGGCGGCAGTCCGGCGCGCGGGCGCAGCCATGCGCCGGGCGGCCCCTGCCGCCGCCCTGGAACCCGCGCCGGATACCCCGGCGCCGCCAAGCCTATAGCCATCAAGGAGACATGCGAATGAAAGCCACCATCTGGCACAACCCCGCCTGCGGCACCTCGCGCAAGACGCTGGCGATCCTCGAGGAGACTCCGGGAGTCGAGGTCACGGTCGTCGAATACCTGAAGGACCCGCCGAGCGCCGCAAAGCTGAAGCAGCTCTACCGCGATGCCGGCATCACCCCGCAGCAGGGGCTGCGGACCAGGGGAACCGATGCCGAGGAACGGGGTTTGCCCCAGGCCGACGATGCGACCGTCCTGGCCGCCATGGCAGCCGAACCGAAGCTGATCGAGCGGCCGCTGGTCGAGACCGACAAGGGCGCCCGGCTGTGCCGCCCGCAGGACAAGGTGCTGGAGATTCTGTAATCCCCTGCGTTCACCGAAAGCGCAGAGTGCTTGCATCGGCACGCCAAATTTGCAAACGCCGCCTATCCTTGATGGAAACGCTGCAGAGACCCGAGGCCCGACTCCAGTATGACCAGCACTGAGCTTGCCCGCGAGGCGTTTCCCCAGAAGATCAAACGCCGGATCAAGCAGCATCTCGGCCCCTGGGGCGTATTCTTCGAGGGTTTCCTCAAGCACCCGGTGATGGTCGGCTCGATCATCCCCTCGTCGCGCTTCACCATCGAGAAGATGCTCGCCCCGGTGAACTGGGACGAATGCAAGCTGTTCGTCGAATACGGCCCGGGCGTCGGCACCTTCTGCCGCCCGGTGCTCGACCGGCTGCGGCGCGACGGCACCCTGATCGTCATCGACACCAATCCGCTCTACATCGACTACCTGCGCGCCACGATCACCGACAGCCGCTTCATCGCGGTGCTCGGCTCGGCCGCCGACGTCGAGGAGATCGTCCGCGCGCACGGCTTCGACCATGCCGACTACGTGCTGTCGGGGCTGCCTTTCTCGACCTTGCCCGACGGCGTCGGGCCGGCGATCGCCGAAGGCACCTGGAAAGTCCTGCGGCCGGGCGGGGCCTTCCTCGTCTACCAGTTCACCGCGCGCGCGCGCAATTTCATGGGCCGGCACTTCAAGCGGATCGACCACGGCTTCGAATTCTGGAACGTGCCGCCGTCCTTCCTCTACTGGGGCTGGAAGGACGAGCCCGGCGACGCCTAAGCGATCGGCCCCTCCCCCACAGCCCGGGCCGGCGTCCCCCCCTGGATCTCAATCGAAAGCGGCGCTGTCGACTTCGGGCGAAGGTCCGGCGAGCTGGCGGTGCACGGCGGCCATTGCGGCCGCGAAGTAGAGCGTCATCACCCCGCCCAGCACCGACGAGGCGATCGCGCTGCCGATCTTCGTGCCCTCCGGCCCGGCCAGGGCGGCCAGCAGGAGGCCGACGATCATCATGACGACGCTGGAGATGATGATGAAGGCGAGCAGCAGCAGGAAGTAGAACAGGCCGATGCGGAAGCTGTTGCCCTTGGTCAGCCGCCACGATCGCTGCAGCGCCGTCACCGGGTTGCGCTCGCGCTCGACGATGACGAGCGGGGCGACCAGCGAGGTCTTGATGGCGACGTAGATCGCGCCCGCCACCACCAGCGCGATGCCCATCGCGACGAGCGCCTGCACGCCGGTCACCGCAGTCAGCGCCAGCATCGTCCCGCCCGCCAGGCCGATGCCGAGGCCCAGCAGCAATTGCGCGGCAATGTAGGGCAGGACGCCCGCCGCCCCCTGCCTGATCGCTTCTCCGACGGTGGGGCGCGAGCGGTCGGTGAACAGGGCGAGCATAGCCAGCGTGCCCGCCGCCTGCACCAGGGCCATGGGGATGATGAACGGCAGCGCGGTGAGGTAGTAGTTCTGCATCATCGCCATCATCTTCGCCTGGCTCTGGCCGGCGACCGGCTGCGGCTGCTGGAAGAACAGGGCGAAAGCGAGGCTGGGCAGGACGAAGAACACCCCGGCCAGTGCCAGCAGCACCTCGCGGTTCGCGCTGATCGAGGCCGATGCTTGTTTCCAGGCCAGATTGCTGTCGAAGGTCATGGCGATCCTTTCACGTGTGCCCCTTGATAACCGGAGCAAATGGCGCCACGCAACGCGCGATGACGTCCGCCTCGACTCTGACCGGTGATATCGAAGTTCGCGTCGAGCAGGAACTCGTGCCCTATCGCCACGCGCTCGACACCATGACCGAGCGGAATGCCGCGATCGCCGAGGGCGCGGCGCGCGAGCTGATCTGGCTGCTCGAACATCCGCCGGTCTATACCGCCGGCACCAGCGCCGCCGCCGGCGAACTGCTCGACCCGCGCTTCGAAGTGGTCAAGGCCGGGCGCGGCGGGCGCTATACCTATCACGGTCCCGGCCAGCGCGTCGGCTATGTCCTGCTCGACCTCAAGCGGCGCGCCCGCGATGCCCGCGGCTTCGTCCATGCGCTGGAAGGCTGGGTGATATCCACCCTGGCGCATTTCGGCATCGACAGCTTCCGGCGCGAGGGCCGCATCGGCATCTGGACGACCGACGTCGACGGGCGCGAGGCGAAGATCGGGGCGATCGGCGTGCGCATCCGCCGCTGGGTGACGATGCACGGCTTCTCGGTCAACCTGGCGCCCGATCTTGCCCATTTCGGCGGGATCGTGCCTTGCGGGATCGAGGAATACGGCGTCACCAGCCTCGAGCGGCTGGGCGTGACGCTTGATCGCGCCACCTGGGATGAGGCATTGCTGGCGCGCGCCGGCACCTTCCTCGCCGCGCTCGACAAGCCCTGCCCCGAGGAGGCCGCCGAATGAAACCTGCCCTGCGCCTTGCCTTCCTGGCCGCCTGCGTCGTCGCGCTGCCCCTGGCGACCGCCGCCTGCAAGGGCGAGAAGAAGGCCGCCGAAGCGGCCGATGCCGAAGGCGAGATCCTGCCGGGCTCGGCCAGCGACGCGATGCTGCCCTACGACACCGTGCGCTCCCAGCCGCCGCTGGCCCCGCCTCCCGCCGCCAGCGGCAAGCCCGGCGCGAAGGCCAGCGGCGACGAGGCCGCGACCGACGACAGCGGCGAGGCGGCGAGCACGGCGACCGAAGCCGCCGCTCCGGGCGATGCGGCGCCCTCGCCCAGCGAAGGCTAGCGAGGCTCCGGGGTTCGGCGCAGCCGGTGGTGGAGGGGTGTCCCCTCCGATCAGAGGCTGACACCCCTCCGTCATTCGCTGACGCGAATGCCACCTCCCCCTAAGGGGGAGGAACTGGCGCCCATCCTATAGCGGGTTTCCGTCCCTATCGCGGTAGATGTCGCGCCGGCCGACGTGGTTTGCCGGGCCGACGAAGCCGTCGCGCTCCATGCGCTCGATCCATTTGGACGCGGTGTTGTAGCCCACGCCCATCTGGCGCTGCAGCCAGCTGGCCGAGGCCTTCTGGCTTTCGAACACCAGCTGGCAGACCTGGCGGTACTTGCGCTCGTCCGGGTTGTCGCTGGCCGAATCGACGTCGTCGAAGCCGAAGCCGCCGTCCTCGGGCTCTTCGGTGACCGAATCGACATATTCGGGCTTGCCTTGCGCGCGCCAGAAGTCGGCGATGCGCTCGACCTCCTCGTCGCTGACGAACGGGCCGTGCACGCGGCGGATCGGGTCGGTGTTGGGCTTGTAGAGCATGTCGCCCTTGCCCAGCAGCTGCTCGGCGCCCTGTTCGCCCAGGATCGTGCGGCTGTCGATGCGGCTGGTGACGGCGAAGGAGATGCGCGTCGGCAGGTTGGCCTTGATGACGCCGGTGATGACGTCGACCGACGGGCGCTGCGTCGCCATGATCAGGTGGATGCCGGCGGCGCGGCTCTTCTGGCTGAGGCGCTGGATCAGCACCTCGATCTCCTTGCCGACGGTGACCATGAGGTCGGCGAGCTCGTCGACGATCAGGACGATCTGCGGCAGCGTCTGGTAGTCGAGCTGGCGGTCCTCGTAGAGTTCCTCGCCGGTGTCGGGATCGAAGCCGATCTGGATGCGCCGGCCGAGCGGCTTGCCCTTGGCGGCGGCGGTGCGGACCTTGTCGTTGAAGCCGGCGAGGTTGCGCACGCCGATCTCGCTCATCATGCGGTAGCGGCGCTCCATCTCCTCGACCGCCCACTTCAGCGCGCGCACCGCCTTGGCCGGCTCGGTGACGACCGGCGACAGCAGGTGCGGGATCTCGTCGTAGCTCTTGAGCTCGAGCACCTTGGGATCGATCAGGATCAGGCGGCACTGCTGCGGCGTCAGCCGGTAGAGCAGCGACAGCAGGATGCAGTTGAGCCCGACCGACTTGCCCGAGCCGGTGGTGCCGGCGACGAGCAGGTGCGGCATGGTCGCAAGGTCGGCGATCACCGGCTCGCCGGCGATGTCCTTGCCCAGGATGATCGGCAGCATGCCCTTGTGGTGGGCGAAGGCCTCGCAGGCGGCGAGTTCCTTCAGGGCGACCATCTGGCGGTCGGCATTGGGCAGCTCGATGCCCATCACCGTGCGGCCGGGAATCGACGAGACGCGCGCCGAGATCGCGCTCATGTTGCGGGCGATGTCGTCGGACAGGCCGATGACGCGGCTGGCCTTGATGCCGGGCGCCGGCTCGAGCTCGTACATGGTGACGACCGGGCCGGTGCGAACCGCGGTGATCTCGCCCTTGACATTGAAATCGTCGAGCACGGTCTCGAGCAGCCGCGCGTTGCGTTCGAGCGAGAGCTTGTCGATCTTGCGCTGGTTGCCCGACGGCGCATCGGCGAGCAGGTCGAGGCTGGGCAGTTCGTAGGCGTCGAACAGGTCGCCCTGGCGGCTCTGCGCGTTGAACTGGGCAGGCTTGGCGGGCTTGGTCGGGTCGCTGATCTCGGGCGGCTTGCGGGGCGCTTCCGCCTGCACGGGAAGCTGCGGCCGGGCCTCGCGCTGCCGCTTCTCGGGCGCCGGCGAGAACGTCAGCGCGGTGGCCTCGCCGTCCCCGCGCATGCCGCGCAGGCGGCCGGGCAGAGTCAGCAGCGCGCCCCAGTCGAGCGCGAAGACGCGGCCGGCCAGCGCGGCGCCGGCGGCGAGGAAGACGACGGCGACGGCGAAGATCGCCCAGCCCTGCGCCGCTGCCGGCAGCAGGCCGGCCATCGTCCGCACGCCCTTGGCGCCGAGCAGGCCCGATATGCCGCCCATCGAGGCGGGCAATGAGCCGCCGGGCTGGGTGAAGGCCAGCGACAGCACTGTCGAGAGGAGGACCATGGCGAACAGCAGCACGCCGATCGGCCGCCACCAGCGCTGGTTGGCGGTAGCGACGATGCCGTCCTCTTCCTCGACGAGGCGCCACAGCTTGCGCGCCAGGACATAGAGCAGCGGCAGCAGCAGCACCGAGACCGGCCCGAACAGGAACAGCGCGCGCTCGGCCGCCCAGGCGCCGGCTCCGCCCATCCAGTTGCGCACCTCCTCGCCCGCGGCGGTCGATGCGGAAGGATCGGTCTGGTGATAGCTGGCCAGCGCCAGGCCCAGGAAGATCATCGCCGCGAACAGCAGCACCGCTCCGCCGAGCTCGGAAGCACGCCGCATGCTGCGCCGCAGAACCGCGCGCCAGTCCGGCTTGGCCATTCGCCGGCCGCCGGTCGCCATTGGCCTAGTCGCCATAACAAACCCCCAATTCGCAGAACATAATGCGCTTGGGGAGGACTCCGCGTCAAGAATCCCTGGCGAGCAGGCCGTCGATCGCTGCCCACCGCCCGGCGCGCAGCCGCTTCGCGCGCCGCGCGTCCATGCCGCCGAGCGCGATCACCGGCAGGCCGGCGCGGGCGGCGAGCAGGCGGAAGCGGAGCGGGCCCAGCGTCCTCGCTTTCGGATGCGAGCGGGTGGCGAAGACCGGCGAGAGCAGGACGGCATCGGCGCCGAGGTGCCGCGCCATGCCGAGCTCGCGCAGAGAATGCGCAGTAACGAGCATGAGGAGCGAGCCGCGCCCTCGCCCTCTATTGCTTCCCCGCACCCCCCTGCTCCCCGGTGCAGGCCCGGGCCTCGTCCGGCCAGAGGGGAACGGCTGCAAGGCGCTCCGTCCGGAAGTCCTGCCCAATCTCCCGAGGCCCCGGCCTGCGCCGGGGTGCAGCTTGCGGGGAGCGCAATAGCACCCGTCGGCGCGCCACCGGCTTGCCTCGCGCGCGCTGCCCGACAGCACCACCAGATGCCCCCATCGCCGCGCGATCCCGGCCAGCCGCTCGAACCGCGCGCGCCGCGCCGCGGCGTCGAGGTGATAGTGGCGGAAGACGAAGCCCGATCCGCGCGGCAAGCGGGCGAGCGCCTGCTCCAGCCGCGCGTCGTTGCGCGCGTCGCTGAGCAGCCAGATCGAAGGCAGCGGGGGCTGGCGTCGCACCATGGCGGCGCTATAGCACCGCGCCATGGATCAGCCAGCCGCTCTGCTCGAAGATGTCCGCGCCCGCATCGCCGCCGCCGCGAAGATCGCCCGCCGCGATCCGGCGGAAGTGACGCTCGTCGCCGTCAGCAAGACTCATCCGGCCGAGCGCATCGCGCCGCTGATCGCGGCGGGGCAGCGCGTCTTCGGCGAGAACCGGGTGCAGGAGGCCCAGGCGAAATGGCCGGCGCTGCGCGAAGCCCATCCCGCCATCGCGCTGCATCTGGTCGGCCAGCTGCAGTCGAACAAGGCGCAGGACGCGGTCGCGCTGTTCGACTGCATCCATTCGCTCGACCGCCCTTCGCTGGTCGCGGCGCTGGCCAGGGCGATGGACAAGGCCGGACGGCGCGTGCCCTGCTTCGTCCAGGTCGACATCGGCGAGGAAGAGCAGAAAGGCGGCTGCGCGATCGCCGCGCTGCCGGCGCTGCTGGCCGAGGCGCGCTCCGCCGGAATTCCGCTTGCCGGGCTGATGTGCGTCCCGCCGCTGGGGCTGGAGCCGGCACCCTACTTCGCCCTGCTGGCCAAGCTTGCCGACGACACCGGAGTGGCCGGGCTGAGCATGGGCATGAGCGACGACTTCGAGACCGCAGTCATGCTGGGCGCCACCCATGTGCGGGTGGGCAGCGCACTGTTCGGGGCGCGGAGCTGAGATTCGATTCCTGGCCGAACCCGCTACGCGGCGCAGCCCGGCTCGGGGATCAGCTGGCGTCCTTGTCTCCGGAACGCTTCAACTCGTTCCCCGACAGCGTCACCACATGCAGCAGGTTGGTCGAGCCCGGCGTGCCGAAGGGCACCCCCGCCAGAGCCACCAGCCGCGAGCCGGCGCCGCCGAAGCCGTGGCGCAGGGCCATGCGCTTGCCCTTGGCGATCATCTCCTCGAAGCTGCCGATGTCCTTGGAATGCACGGCATGGGCGCCCCACAGCAGCGCCAGCCGCCGCGCCGTGCGCTGCGACGGGGTGAGCACCAGCATCGGCACCGGCGGCCGCTCGCGCGAGACGCGGCGGGCCGTGGAGCCCGAGCCGGTGAAGACGATGATCCCGGCGACGGTCACGGTCTGGGCGATCTGGGCGCAGGCCTCTGCCAGCGCGTCGGCCGTGGTGGCGTCGGGCCGGACCTCGGTGAAATGCAGCCGCGCCTGGAAACCGGGATCGTTTTCCACTTGCGCGGCGATGCGGTGCATGATCGTCACCGCCTCGATCGGCCAGGCGCCCGAGGCGGTCTCGGCCGAGAGCATCACCGCGTCGGCGCCGTCGTAGATGGCATTGGCGACGTCGGAAACCTCGGCGCGGGTCGGCGCCGGGCTCTCGATCATCGATTCGAGCATCTGCGTGGCGACCACCACCGGCTTGCCCGAGCGGCGGGTGGCGGCGACGATGCGCTTCTGCAGCGGCGGCACTTCCTCGGGATTGAGCTCGACGCCGAGGTCGCCGCGGGCGACCATGATGCCGTCGGCCAGCTCGATGATCTCTTCCAGCCGGTCGACCGCCGAAGGCTTCTCGATCTTGGCCATCAGCGCGCCGTAGCCGCCCATCAGCCGCCGAGCCTCGGCGACGTCCTCGGGGCGCTGGACGAAGGACAGGCCGATCCAGTCGGCGCCGTGCTCGACCGCGAAGGACAGGTCGCGCCGGTCCTTCTCGGTCAGCGCCGGCACCGGCACCACCGCGTCGGGGACGTTGACTCCCTTGCGGTCGGAGATGACCCCGCCGACCTCGGCCGAACAGAGGATCGCGTCGGGCTCGGCCCGGATCACCTTGAGCCGCAGCTTGCCGTCGTCGATCAGCAGGCGCTGGCCCTTGTGCAGCACGCCAAACAGCTCGTGGTGCGGCAGGCAGACGCGCGTCTCGTCGCCCGGCTCGGGATTGCGGTCGAGCGTGAAGTGGCTGCCGTGGCGAATCACCGCGCGGCCGTCCTTGAAAGTGCCGACGCGCAGCTTGGGGCCCTGCAGGTCGCAGAGCACGGCGATCGGCCGGCCGAACTCCTTCTCGGCGGCGCGAATCGCGGCTATCGTCGCGGCGTGAGTCTCGTGGTCGCCGTGGCTCATGTTGACGCGGAAGGCGTCGGCGCCCTCCTGCAGCAGCCTGGCGATCATCTCCGGCTCGCGGCTGGCGGGGCCGAGCGTCGCCAGGATCTTCACCCTGCGTCCCCTGTGATCGAGCTTGGCCACCGTTACCCCTTTCAGACTCGCCGCGTCATATGGCAAAGCCTGCCCGATAGACCAAGGATGTTACCATGAATATCACCACCGAAGACCCGCTCGACCGCCTCGACGACGCCGCGGCCGCCACCGCCTTCCGCCGCCTGGTGCGGCACCTGCGCCAGCGCCACGATGCCCAGAACATCGACCTCATGGGCCTGGCCGGGTTCTGCCGCAACTGCCTGGCCGACTGGATACGCGACGCCGGCGCCGACATGGACAAGGCCGCCGCGCGCGAGCTGATCCACGGCATGCCGATGGAGGAGTGGAAATCCAGGCACCAGACCGAGGCGACGCCCGAGCAGATGGCGCGGATGGAGGAAAGCCTCAGGAAGAACGGCGGGACACACTAGGAAAGGCCCGCCGGCAGCCTGCATCCTTCCCTCCCGCACGCGGGAGGGGAAAAGACGGTTCGCTTCGCTTTGCACTTCGCGGCCTCCCGGCTATCAGCCGCCGACCGATTCACAGCATCACCGGAGTTTACCCGATGGCCGAAGCCACCGACGACCGCCTGCGCCTCCTGATCGAGCGCGTCGAACGCCTCGAGGAAGAGAAGAAGGGGATCGGCGACGATATCCGCGACGTCTATGCCGAGGCGAAGGCGGTCGGCTACGACGTCAAGATCATGCGCCAGATCGTCCGCCTGCGGAAAATGAAGCCCGACGACCGGCGCGAGATGGAAATGGTGCTCGACACCTACAAGGCCGCGCTCGGCCTGGGATGAGCGCCCCGCGGCCGGCAATTGCCCGGCCGCACAGTCTCGGCTAGGGGCGGTCTCGGCCAAGGGGCGGCGCAACCGACCCCGGCCGACGAAACGATCCCAAGGGCACCGAGATGGCAGGCCATTCCAAATTCAAGAACATCATGCATCGCAAGGGCGCGCAGGACAAGAAGCGCTCGGCGATGTTCTCCAAGCTCAGCCGCGAAATCACCGTCGCCGCGAAGATGGGCATGCCCGATCCCGACATGAATCCGCGCCTGCGCGCCGCGGTCAACGCGGCCAAGGCGCAGTCGATGCCCAAGGACAACATCCAGCGCGCGATCGACAAGGCATCGAAGGGCGAAGGCGACAACTACGAGGAAGTGCGCTACGAGGGCTACGGCCCCGGCGGCGTCGCCCTGATCGTCGAGGCGCTGACCGACAACCGCAACCGCACCGCCACCAACGTCCGCACCGCCTTCGCCAAGAACGGCGGCAACCTCGGCGCTTCGGGCGCGGTCAGCCACGGGTTCGAGCGGCTCGGGCTGATCGAGTACCCGGGCAAGGCCGGCGACGAGGAGAAAGTGCTCGAAGCCGCGATCGAGGCCGGCGCCGACGACGTCGAGAGCGAGGCGGGAGAAGAGGGCGGCCACGCGATCTGGACCAGCGTCGAATCGCTCCACGAAGTCGCGCGCGAGCTCGAGAAGGTGCTGGGCGAGGCCGAAAGCGTGAAGCTCGCCTGGCGGCCCAATCTCAAGGTCGACGTCGGCGAAGGCGACGCGCAGACGCTGTTCAAGCTGATCGACGTGCTTGACGACGACGACGACGTCCAGACCGTCTGGGGCAACTACGAGGTCTCCGACGCGGTCATGGAGAAGTTGGGCTGATCATCATCGGCCTCGACCCCGGCCTCGGCTGCACCGGCTGGGGCGTGGTCGCCAAGTCGGGCAATCGGCTCAGCCACATCGCCAACGGCCAGGTCCGGACCGATCCCGCCGCCTCGCTGGCCGAGCGGCTGGTCACGCTCGACCGCGAGCTCTCCGACGTGATCGTCGCCCATCGCCCCGATGCCGGCGCGGTGGAGGAAGTCTTCGTCAACGCCAATCCGCAGTCGACGCTCAAGCTCGGCCAGGCGCGCGGCGTCTGCCTGCTTGCCCTGGCGCGCGCCGGGCTGCCGGTCAGCGAATATGCGACGCGGCTGGTGAAGAAGGCGCTGGTCGGCACCGGCGGCGCGGAAAAGGCGCAGGTCCAGGCGATGCTCAAGGTACTGCTGCCGGGCGTCAAGCTGGCGGGCGCCGACGCGGCCGACGCCCTCGCCGTCGCCATCGCCCATGCGCATATGCTGCGGTGAACGCATGCGCTTCCCCGCGCAGGCGGGGATCTCGGTCGGCTGCAGAGGGTCTTCCGTAGAGGCCCGAGGCCCCGGCCTTCGCCGGGGAGCAGGCTGCGTGCAAAAAGGCTGGCCAACCGCCGCGCAATCCGGCAGGAACAAAGCATGATCGCCAAGCTTACCGGCACGCTCGACGATACCGGCCCCGACTGGGCCGTGATCGACGTCGCCGGCGTCGGCTATCTCGTCCACTGCTCGGCCAAGACGCTCGCCGCGCTCGGCATCCGCGGCGACGCGGTGACGGTGCATACCGAGCTGCAGGTCAGCGAGAACGACATGCGCCTGATCGGCTTCGCCAGCGGGGCCGAGCGCGAATGGTTCCGCCTGCTCACCGGGGTGCAGGGCGTCGGCAGCAAGATGGCACTGGCGGTGCTCTCGGCGCTCTCGGCGGAAGAGCTGCAGCGCGCCTGCGCCGGCGGCGACGCGGCCATGGTCGCTCGCGCCCAGGGCGTCGGGCCGAAGCTGGCGGCACGCATCGTCAACGAGCTGAAGGACAAGGCCGGCGGCCTGCCCGGCGGTCCCGCAGGATCGCCGCAGCCGGCGATCGCACCGGGCTCCGCCAGCGCCGACGCCGTCTCCGCGCTCCAGAACCTCGGCTTCAAGCCGGCGATCGCCACCACCGCCGTCGCCCAGGCCATCGACGAACTCGGCGAAAGCGCCCCGCTCAACGACCTCGTCCGCGTCGCACTGAGGAAAGCCGCGGGATGAGGGCCGTCGTTCCCCCCAATCGTCACCCGGTGAGTGTGCTCTTCCCGGCTTTGGAGCCTGTGGCACGATGGGTGCTGAAACAAGTTCAGCATGACGGGTGCGTTCAGCATGAGGGGCTTGTGTGCGGGCAAGGCGGCAAGGACCTCCCTACCCGTCACCCTGAACTCGTTTCAGGGCCCATTCCTCCCCAGGCACGGAGCCATCGGCGGCAATCCCAGCCTCACCGCCAGGTCCTCCCAATGCGGGTTGCCCTCGTTGATCAGATTGATCTTCCACTGCCGGTGCCAGCGCTTCAGCTGCTTCTCGCGCAGGATCGCGTGCTCCATGGTCCCTTGAAACTCGTAGTGGACGAGCCGGTGGACCTTGTAGCGCGAGGTGAAGCCGGGAAGCGCAGCGTTGCGATGCTGCCACAGGCGGCCGATGAGGTCGGAGGTCACGCCGATGTAGAGCGTGCCGTAAAGTCCGCTTGCCAGGATGTAGACACAGGGAACCCGCTCGTCTTCCATGCTTCGGAGCCTGGGGCGCGACGGGTGCTGAAACAAGTTCGGCATCACGAGAATGGTCCGGATCGGATCAGTCGGGTGTGGAGATGACCGACAATCCCCTCCTTTCCGGGGCGCGCCAGGTCGAGGACGCCGATGCTGCGCTGCGGCCGAAGACCTTGGCCGAATTCGTCGGGCAGGCGGCGGCCAAGGACAACCTGAGCGTCTTCATCGAGAGCGCCCGGTCGCGGCGCGAGGCGATGGATCACGTGCTGTTCTTCGGCCCGCCCGGCCTCGGCAAGACGACGCTGGCGCAGATCGTCGCGCGCGAGCTGGGCGTGGGCTTCCGGGCGACTTCCGGACCGGTGATCGCCAAGTCGGGCGACCTCGCGGCGCTGCTGACCAATCTCGAGGAAGGCGACGTCCTGTTCATCGACGAGATTCACCGGCTCAACCCGGTGGTCGAGGAAGTGCTCTACCCGGCGATGGAGGACCGCGCGCTCGACCTGATCATCGGCGAGGGGCCGTCGGCGCGCTCGGTGCGAATCGACCTGCCGCCTTTCACCCTGATCGGCGCGACCACGCGCCAGGGGCTGCTGACGACGCCGCTGCGCGACCGCTTCGGCATCCCGGTGCGGCTGAACTTCTATTCGATCGATGAGCTGGAAAGCGTCGTCCGGCGCGGCGCCGGGCTGCTCGGCATGGGCATCGACCCGGAAGGCGCCCGCGAGATCGCGCGCCGCGCCCGCGGCACGCCGCGCGTTGCCGGGCGGCTGATGCGCCGGGTGCGCGACTTCGCCCATGTCGCCGGGTCGCAGACGGTGACGCGGGCGATCGCCGACGACGCGCTGAACCGGCTGGAAGTCGACGCGCTCGGCCTCGATGCGCAGGACCGCCGCTACCTGCGGATGATCGCCGATATCTACAAGGGCGGCCCGGTGGGCGTGGAAACCCTGGCCGCCGGCCTGTCCGAGCCGCGCGACACGATCGAGGAAGTGATCGAGCCGTTCCTCATCCAGCTCGGCCTCGTCGCAAGGACCGCGCGCGGGCGTTGCCTCAACGACGGCGGCTGGCGCCACCTGGGCATGTCGCCGCCGATCGGGCAGCAAGTCGGACTATTCGATGCGGCGGATGACGACGCGACAGAGTAAGTCCTAACAATTCTTTGCAAATTTCCAGCCTATAGTCCCACAACGGGACAACTGCCGCAACACATCCTGCATCGGCCCGAAAATCTCACTTCGGGACACTCGAAACAGGGTTAATGCGGTTGTCGCTTTAATAACTCTCTGCGCTTTTTGTGACACAGGGTCCTGGCGAAGTCCTTCGACAACGCCCTGGAGTAACAAAGAGAGCATTGCATATGTCGGTTCGAATGGCCCTTGCGAAACTGTCCGCCTGTGCGGCGGGCTGTGCACTCGTCGGCGGTGGGGCAGTTCACGTGGCGGAGACCCCCGCCAAGCAGACGCAGTACGTCAAGCACGTGAAGACGGCCAAGCCCCGTCAGGTCGTGCGCCAGGCGCAGGCGCCCCGCAAGGTGAAGCGCGTCCGCCGCGTCATCAAGCGGACCTGCTGTGAACCGCAAGTGGCGATGCCCTTGCCCCCGCCCTACATCCCGCCCCCGCCGCAGCCGGTGATCTCGGGCGGTGGCGGCTCGGCGCCGGTGGTCATCGGCGGCGGCTTCGGCGGCGGTTTCGGCGGCGGCTTCTTCGGCGGCTTCTTCGGCGGCAGCTCGAGCGGCGGCAATGTCGTGATCTCCTCGACCTCGACGGGCTCGAGCTCGACCTCGGGCGGCAGCACCTCGACCTCGAGCGGCGGCTCCTCGACTTCCAGCGGCGGCTCGTCCACCTCTACCGGCAGTTCGTCGACCTCGACCGGCGGCTTCAGCTCGACCACCACCGGTGGCTCGACCTCGACGTCGAGCGGCGGCATCACCAGCTCGACCACGACCGGCGGGATCAGCACCTCGACCGGCGGCGTCAGCACCTCGACCTCGACCTCCTCGGGCAACGTCTCGACGTCGACCGGCGGCGTCTCGACTTCCACCGGCGGGGTTTCGACTTCCACCGGCGGCGTGTCGACGAGCTCGGGCAATGTCTCGACCTCGTCGGGCAACGTGTCGACCAGCTCGGGCAACGTTTCGACCTCGTCGGGCAACGTCACCAGCTCGTCGTCGTCCTCGTCCTCTTCCTCGTCGAGCAGTTCGTCCTCGTCGAGCTCGTCGTCCAGTTCTTCGGGCGGCAGCACCGGCGGCAAGCCGGACTGCCACAAGAACTGCGGTTCCTCGAGCACCTCGGGTGGTCACACCAGCTCGGGCGGCCACACCAGCACGGGCGGACACGGCAGCTCGGGATCGAGCGGCAGTTCGGGCAGTTCCGGCTCGAGCGGCAGCTCGGGCAGCTCCGGGTCGAGCGGCAGCTCGGGCGGCTCCTCGTCGTCTTCGTCGAGCAGCTCGTCGTCGTCCTCGTCCAGCTCGTCCGGCAGCTCGGGATCGAGCGGCAGCACGGGCGGTCACGGCAGCTCCGGCTCCAGCACTTCGAGCGGCGGCAGCGGCGGATCGAGCACCAGCACCAGCAGCGGCGCCACTTCGACCGGTTCGAGCGGCAGCTCCTCTTCGTCGAGCTCGACCAGCTCCTCCTCGGGCTCCTCGTCGAGCAACGGGTCGTCGAGCACCACCGGCTCGACCGGCGGTTCCTCGTCGAGCTCGTCGTCGAGCTCTTCGTCGAGCAGCAGCTCGTCGAGTTCATCGAGTTCGTCCAGCGGCGGCCACCAGGTGCCCGCGCCGCCGGTCGTGATCCTGTTCGGTGCAGCCGCAGCGGCCATCCTCGGCCGCCGCCGCCTGGCCCGCAAGCAGGACTGACAGTCTGTAGCACCGCCCGTCCCAGCGGCGGGCGGTCGACAGGGGAAGGGCGGTGCACGCCGGCGCCGCCCTTTTTCCGTGCCTGGCGTCGGCGACGGGTTCCAATCGAGCAGAAGATCCTCCCCCACAGGGGGAGGGGGACCACCGGCGCAGCCTGTGGCGGAGGGGTGTCAGCGTTTATGGAGGGGGTGAAACCCCTCCGTCAGCGCTGCGCGCTGCCACCTCCCCTGACAGGGGAGGAGCGATTCCCGGCTAGGTTACGAAGCCCCCTCCGCCTCAGGCCGCCAGCTTGCGCAGCACGTAGTGCAGGATGCCGCCGTTCATGAAGTACTCGACCTCGTTGGCGGTATCGATGCGGCACAGCGCGGTGAAAGTGAACTTCGAGCCGTCCTTGCGGGTGACTTCGACTTCCACGTCCTGGCGCGGCTTGAGTCCGGCGACGCCCTTGATGGTGAAGCTGTCGTCGCCGGTCAGGCCCAGCGTCGCGCGAGTCTCGCCGTCCTTGAACTGCAGCGGCAGCACGCCCATGCCGACCAGGTTCGAGCGGTGGATGCGCTCGAAGCTCTCGACGATGACGGCGCGCACGCCGAGCAGGTTGGTGCCCTTGGCCGCCCAGTCGCGCGACGAGCCGGTGCCGTATTCCTTGCCGGCGACGACGACCATCGGCGTGCCTTCGGCCTTGTGCTTCATCGCCACGTCATAGACCGGCAGCACCTGGTCGCCGTAGCGGCTCATGCCGCCCTCGACGCCGGGGACCATCTCGTTCTTGATGCGGATATTGGCGAAAGTGCCGCGCATCATCACTTCGTGATGGCCGCGGCGGGCGCCGTAGGAGTTGAAGTCGGCCTTGGCGACCTGGTGTTCCATCAGGTACTGGCCGGCCGGGCTGTCGGCCTTGATGTTGCCGGCGGGGCTGATGTGGTCGGTGGTGATCGAATCGCCCAGGATCAGCAGCGGCCTGGCCCCGACGATGTCGGTGACCGGCGCCGGGGTCATGCTCATGCCCTCGAAGTAGGGCGGGTTGGCGATATAGGTCGAGCCGGCGCGCCACGAATAGGTTTCCGAGCCGGTGACGTCGATCGCCTGCCAGTGCTTGTCGCCCTTGTAGACGTCGGCGTAGCGGGCCTGGTACATCGGCCGGTCCATGCAGCCGGCCATGGTGGTGGCGACTTCCAGGTTGGTCGGCCAGATGTCCTTCAGGTAGACGTCCTGGCCGGCGCTGCCCTTGCCGATCGGGGTGGTGACGAAGTCCTCGATCACCGTGCCCTTGAGCGCATAGGCGACGACCAGCGGCGGGCTGGCGAGGAAGTTGGCGCGCACGTCGGGGCTGACGCGGCCCTCGAAGTTGCGGTTGCCCGAGATCACCGCGGCAGCGACCAGGCCGTTCTCGTTGATCGCCTTGCTGATTGGCTCGGCCAGCGGGCCCGAGTTGCCGATGCAGGTGGTGCAGCCGTAGCCGACGAGGTTGAAGCCGACATTGTCGAGGTGCTTCTGCAGCCCGGCCCGCTCGAGGTAGTCGGTGACGACCTGCGATCCCGGCGCCAGCGAGGTCTTGACCCAGGGCTTGGGCTTGAGGCCCAGTTCGTCCGCCTTTTTGGCGACGAGACAGTCCGCGACGAGCACGCCGGTGTTGCTGGTGTTGGTGCTTGATGTGATCGCGGCGATCATCACGTCGCCGTCGCCGATGTCGAAGTCCTTGCCGGCGACGGGAACGCGGGCGTTGGTCTTCTTGTAGGTCTCGGCCATGTCCTTGGCGAAGACCTCGTCGACTTCGGTGAGGTCGACGCGGTCCTGCGGCCGCTTGGGACCGGCGAGCGAGGGCACGACGGTGCCCATGTCGAGCTCGAGCGTCGAGGAGAACACCGCGTCGGGCGCGGCGGGATCGATCCAGAAGCCCTGCTCCTTGGCATAGGCTTCGACCAGGGCGATCTGGTCTTCGGCGCGGCCGGTGAGGCGCAGGTAGTCGAGCGTCTTGTCGTCGATGCCGAAGAAGCCGCAAGTCGCGCCGTACTCGGGCGCCATGTTGGCCAGCGTTGCGCGGTCGGCCAGGCTCAGCGAGGCGAGGCCGGGGCCGTAGTATTCGACGAAGCGGCCGACCACGCCGTGCTTGCGCAGCATGTTGGTGCAGGTCAGCACGAGATCGGTGGCGGTGACCCCTTCCCTGAGCTCGCCGGTCAGCTTGAAGCCGACGACTTCGGGGATGAGCATCGAGATCGGCTGGCCGAGCATCGCCGCCTCGGCCTCGATCCCGCCGACGCCCCAGCCGAGCACGCCGAGGCCGTTGACCATGGTCGTGTGGCTGTCGGTGCCGACGCAGGTGTCGGGATAGGCGACGGTGACGCCGTTCTGGTCGGTCGAGGTCCACACCGTCTGGGCGATGTTCTCGAGGTTGACCTGGTGGCAGATGCCGGTGCCCGGCGGCACGGCGTAGAAATTGTTGAGCGACTTGGAGCCCCACTTGAGGAAGTCGTAGCGTTCGAGGTTGCGCTGGTATTCGATCTCGACGTTCTGCTCGAAAGCCTTGGGATGGCCGAACTCGTCGACCATGACCGAGTGGTCGATGACCAGGTTCACCTGCACCAGCGGGTTGATCTTGCTGGTGTCGCCGCCGAGCTTGGCGATCGCGTCGCGCATCGCGGCAAGATCGACCACGCAGGGCACGCCGGTGAAGTCCTGCAGCAGCACGCGGGCCGGGCGGTACTGGATCTCGTTGGCCGATTCACGGGGGTTCTTCTGCCAGTCGGCCAGCGCCTGGATATCCTGGGTCGAGACGGTGAAGCCGCCGTCCTCGAAGCGCAGCAGGTTCTCGAGCAGCACTTTCATCGAGAACGGCAGGCGGGAAATGTCGCCCAGCTTCTCGCCCGCCTTCTTCAGCGAGTAGTAGGCGATCTCGCGCCCTCCGACGTTCATCGTGCTGCGGGTTGCCAGCGTGTCCTGTCCGACCTGCGTCATTGCGCCTCATGTCCCTTGTTGGTGTGGTCTTCCGCAACCGGCCGAAAGCCGGCCGTGCTGCAATGCGGAAGCGGATTCGTCGGCGCCGCCGATGCGCGTTGTTTGCCGTCAGGTCAAGGGGCCGGAGCCTCGAACCCGCGCGATGCCGGCGCGCGCCCGAAGCCGCGCAGGGCGATCCAGCAGCCGGCGACGATCAGCGCGGCGCCGGCCAGGGTCGCCGCGGTGATCCGCTCGTCGAACCACAGCCAGCCGAACAGCGCCGCCCAGAGAAAGCCGCTGTATTCGATCGGCACCAGCGCCTGCGCCTCGGCCCGGGCATAGCCCCAGCTGAGCAGCATCAGCGAGACCGCGGCGAGCAGCGCTCCGGCGGCGATGTCGCGGAAGGCGCCGGTCGGGGGAACCGTCGCCAGCCATGGCGCGGCGGGCACGAGCACCAGCCCGACGAAGAGGTGCTGGAACAGGGCCACTTCCACCGGCCCGGACAGCCGCGCCTGCTGGCGCTGGAGAATGAGGTTCCAGGCGTAGAGCACGGCCGAGGCGAGGACTGCCGCCAGGCCCCAGCCCGAAGCCGTTGCCCGGTCGTCGCCGAACTGGCCGAGGGCGATGACGCAGACGCCCAGGGTGCCGAGCAGCGAGCCGACCACCGCGGTCGCGCGCACCTGCTCGCCCAGGATCGCCGCGGCAAGGTAAAGCGTGATCAGCGGCGCGATGAACGAAAGCGCCATCGCCTCGGCCATGGGCATGCGCACCAGGCCCCAGAAGAACAGCATGATCATGACGGCGACCACGATCGAGCGCAGGGCATGGATCCTGAGCACCGGGCCATCGGGCCACTGGCCGCGGCCGAGCCACCAGAACGGCAGCATCAGCAGCACGCCGATGCCGCTGCGCCAGAGCACGGCGGTGTAGACGCCGACTTCGAGCGAGGCGGACTTCATCAGTGCGTCCATCATGCTGAAGATCATGATCCCCGCGCTCACCGACAGGAATGGAAGCAAGGCGCGGCCGCGGTTCATGCACGAGCGATTAGACCGTGCGGCGGCGCGAGGGAACCAACCATCGCGGATGTCGGTTCGCTTTGCGTCGATCAATTCATCGAAACGAAAGGCGCCGTGCTTGATGCTGGGGAGCGTTGAGGGCAAAATGGCTCGACAAGGCGCTCAGGCAAAAAGCGGGCGCCGACTGGAGGCGAAGTTTCAAGCGATGATACAGGGGATCGATAGTCGCGGGCCGTTGGTTTCGGTACTGGCCGCCGTGGCACTGGCCTTTGCCGCGCAGCCCGCCCTTTCCCAGGGACAGGGCCAGGCGGCCCCGGTCCCGCAGCCGCGAATCGAGCCGCAGCCGGTGGTCCCTGCCCAGGCCGGCCCGGTCGCTCCTGCCGTAGCCCCGGTCATCCAGCCGCTGCCCCTGACCGAGCCGCAGATGGTCTGGACGCTGGGCGATGCCCGGGCGCTGCTCGCGGTGATCGAGAAGATCGGCGCCGAAGGGCTGATTCCTGCCGATTACCAGCCCGACCAGCTGCGCCGGGCAATCGCCGCCGGCGAAGGCGACGCGCTCGACGCCGCGGCCAGCAAGTCCTTCGCCTGGCTCGCCGAGGACCTGCGCGACGGCCGCACGCCGATGGACGCGCGCATCCAGTGGTTCGCCGTCGATCCCGACCGCGCGGCCATGCCGACCGACCGGCTGATGGCGCAGGCGCTCGAGACGCACGACGTCGCCGGCGTGCTCGGCGGCCTGGCGCCGACTCATCCCGACTACCAGGAGCTGCGCGCCGAACTGGCCGCCACGCCGGTGGCCGAGCGGGCCAGGCGCGCGGTGATTCGCGCCAATCTCGACCGCTGGCGCTGGCTGGCGCGCGATCTCGGCGAAGTCTACCTGCTGACCAACGTGCCCGAGTTCCAGCTGCGGCTGACAGTCAAGAACCGCATCATCCGCTCCTACCGCACGGTGGTGGGCAAGCCCGGCAAGACGGCGACGCCGCAGCTCGCCGAAACGGTCACCGCGGTGGTGTTCAACCCGACCTGGACCGTGCCGCAGTCGATCGTGCGCGGCGAGGGGCTCGGCCCGCAGCTGCTCGCCAATCCCGGGCGGGCGCGGCGCGAGGGCTACAAGGTCACCAAGTGGCCCGACGGCACGATCAGCGTCGTCCAGGGCCCGGGCCCGAGCAACGCGCTGGGTCTGATGAAGATCGACATGCCCAACCCGCATGCGATCTACCTGCACGACACGCCGTCGAAGCAGTATTTCGCCCACCCGGTGCGCGCCTACAGCCACGGCTGCATCCGCACCGAGAAGGCGGTCGAGCTGGGCATGACCATGGCGATCCTCGGCGCCGAGATGTCGACCGACGAAGTCCGCGCCATCTCCAACTCGCGCGAATATACCAAGGTGCCGATGACGCGGACGTTCCCGGTCTACCTCACCTACTTCACCATGGCGCGCGACATCGACGGGATCATGCGGCAGTTCGGCGACATCTACGGGCGCGACAAGCCGGTCCTCGCCAGCTTCGACCAGCCGCGCAAGCCGAAGACCACCCAGCAGGTCAGCGACGAGCCGATCACCAAGCTGGACAACCCGCTTTAGCGAGATCCTCCCCCAAGGGGGGAGGGGGAGCGCCGGCGCTGGGCAAAACGTTCCGTCGATGAGGCCAGCGGTCCCGGGTCAAGCCCGGGACGACGATGGGATGACGGCACGACGACGGGGTGACGGCACGACGACGGGATGACACGTCGTCCCGGCGAAGGCCGGGACCGCTCGAGGCCGGGCTGAACCCCGGAAGACGCAGCGCTTCCGGCCTACCGCGGCGTCAGCTCGACGTGCAGCCGCTCGAGCCCGCGGATGATGTAGCTCGCCTCGTAGTCGAGCTTGCGGTCGCCACTGGGCCCGTGGTGCGCTTCCGACAGGGTGATCGCCGAGGTGTGCTCGAGGAAGCGGTCGAGCAGGACGCGGACTTCGGCGCGGGCCAGCGGCGAGCCGGCGCAGACGTGGGCGCCGCGGCCGAAGGCGAGGTGTTCCTTGATCCTCGGCCGGTCGAGCCGGAATTCCTGCGGCGCTTCCCAGCGGCGCGGGTCGCGGTTGGCGGCGGCGAGGCCGACGAAGACGCGCTGGCCGGCGGCGATTTCCATGTCGCCGATGCGGGTGTTGCGCACGGCGAGGCGGAAGGTCGCCTTGGTCGATCCCTCGAGCCGCAGCATCTCTTCGATGAAGGCCGGGATCAGCGAGCGGTCGGCGCGCAGGCGGTCCTGCATCCCGGGATTCTCGGCAAGGTAGCGCGTCGCATTGCCGAGCAGCTTGGCGCTGGTGTCCTGGCCGGCGGCGAACAGGAACATCGCCGCCTTGGCCGGCTCGATGATGTCGGGGGTCGAGCCGTCGGGGAACTTGGCCAGCGCCAGCTCGGTCATCACGTCGTCGCGCGGATTCGCGCGGCGCTCGGCGAGGTAGCGCAGGAAGTAGCCGACCATGAAGGCCAGCGCGCTGCTGGCCTCGCTCTTCTCGGCGGCTTCCATGTTGCCCGGCGGCGGGCCGGAGTCGATGACGTCGCGGAACTGCTGGCGATCCTCGGCCGGCACGCCGAGCAGGTCGGCGATGACCAGCGTGACGTAGGGCGTCGCCACTTCGTTGACGATCTCGCAGCTGCCCCTGGCAACCATGTCGCGGACCATCTCGTCGGCGAAAGTCCACATGAATTCCTCGTTGGCCTTGAGCCGCGAGGGGACCAGCAGCGGATTGAGCAGCGAGCGGGCGGCGGTGTGGAAATCGCCGTCGTAGTTCACCAGCAGGTCGTTCGAGCGGATCGACGAGCTGTGGGCCTCGATCTGCGCGGAGATGTCGTCGCCCTCGGGCACGAAGGGCAGCGGCGCGACCGGGCCCGACGTGGCGATCGACGAGGAGAAATCCTCGCGGTTCAGCAGCACCTCGACCGATTCGGCAAAGCCGGTGACGAAGACGAGATCGCGGTTGCGCAAGCGGCAGACCGGTCCCTGGGCGCGGATTTCCTCGAAATAGTCGTAGGGGTCGAGCAGCACCGAACGATCGGTGAAATAGTCGCGCTCTTCCAGGTCCTGCATTGCCGATTCTCCCGCCTTTGTTTCTGATACAGCGTATATCATAAATTCGGCCAAGCCGCCGAGTCAAGCGCTTGGCGCGCGGCGCATAACCGTATCGGTTATTTCGCTTGACATCGTCACGCTGATATGGCACATAACAGGAACATCGCGAAAGACCGATTCGCTTCGGCTCCTCGCTTCCCCCCACATCCTCCACATGGAAACCAGCATGACCGACAGCACCGGCCGGCGCCGCGCGCCGGCGCGCAAGCGCACGACTCTCAAGCCCTGGGCCAAGCCCTTCCTGGCAGAGCTCGCACGCACCTCCAACGTCACCGCCGCGGCCAAGGCGGCCGGGATCTGCACCGGCACCGCCTATGACGAGCGGCGCGCCAACGCCCCGTTCAACCGCGCCTGGCAACAGGCGCTGTGCGAGGGCTACGACCATCTCGAGATGGAGCTGCTGCAGCGCATGCGCGGCGGCGAGCTGAAGCCCGCGGCCGGCGCCAAGCGCGGCGTGCGCGGCTACGACAACGCGATCGCCTTCCGCCTGCTCTGCGCCCACCGCGAAAGCGCGGCGCGGCAGCGCGCGGTGCGCGACCACGAGGATACCGAGGCGATTCTCGCCGCGATCGATGCCAAGCTCGACCGGATGCGCCGGCGCCGCCTGGCCGCGAAGGACGCGGGCGATGAAGGCGAATAGGCGTCTCGAGCGCCTGCTCCGGCTCGACCCCGCCGAATGCCGCGAGCGGCTGCGCGCGCTGAGCGAGGAGGAGCGCCGCGAGCTGCGCTGGCACTGGCGGCTCTGGGCGCGGCCCGAACAGCTGCCCCCCGCGGGCGACTGGCGCACCTGGCTGATCATGGCCGGGCGCGGCTTCGGCAAGACTCGCGCCGGGGCCGAATGGGTCCGCGCTCTCGCCGATGCCGATCCCGCCGCCCGCATCGCGCTGGTCACGGCCTCGCTGGGGGAAGCGCGCGCGGTGATGGTCGAAGGCGAAAGCGGCCTGCTGGCGATTTGCCCGCCCGGCCGCGAACCGAGCTTCGAACCCTCGCTGCGCCGGCTGACCTGGCCCAACGGGGCCCAGGCCACGCTCTATTCGGCGCAGGAGCCGGAAAGCCTGCGCGGCCCCCAGCACAGCCACGCCTGGTGCGACGAGATCGCCAAGTGGGAAAACGCCAATGGCCGTGCCGAGCGCGCCTGGGACAACCTGCAGCTGGGCCTGCGGCTGGGCGAGCAGCCCCGCCTGGTGGCGACCACCACGCCGCGCGCGGTGCCGCTGCTGCGCCGGCTGCTCAAGGACGAGGCGATCGCCGTCAGCCACGGGCCGACCGCGCACAATGCCGACAACCTGCCCGCCCGCTTCCTGCGCGACATGCGCCGCGCCTATGGGCGCAGCCTGCTGGCGCGCCAGGAGCTCGACGGCGAACTGATCGCCGACCTGCCCGGCGCGCTGTGGACGCGCGGCCTGATCGAGGAATGCCGCGAGACGGCCGCCGCCTCGCCGCCGGTGCGGACAGTGATCGGCGTCGACCCGCCGGCCTCGGCCCGCGGCGACGCCTGCGGCATCGTCGTCTGCGCGCTGGGCGAGGACGGCGTTGCCCGCCTGCTTGCCGATGCCTCGGTACCGCGCCCCAGCCCCGAGCGCTGGGCCCGCGCCGTGGCGCGGGCGGCACGCGTCTGGCAGGCCGACCGCGTCGTCGCCGAGGCCAACCAGGGCGGGGCCATGGTGGCCAGCTTGCTGCGCGCCGCCGACGTCGCGCTGCCGCTCATGCTGGTCCACGCCGGCCGCGGCAAGTCTGCCCGCGCCGAGCCGGTCGCCGCGCTCTACGAAGCCGGCCGCGTCCGCCACTGCGGCCCGTTTCCCGCGCTCGAGGACGAGCTCTGCGGGTTGACGGCCGGGGGCGGCTACGAAGGCCCCGGCCGCTCGCCCGACCGGGCCGACGCTTTGGTCTGGGCACTGACCGAACTGATGCTGAAGCGCCGCACCGAACCCCGCGTGGTGATGGCTTGATCCCGTTCCTTCCCGGCACGGGGTGGAGGGGCACGCTGCGTGATCGAATCGCTCGAACTCGGCGCAACCCCCGCCTGCCCCTCCACCATCCGCTGCGCGGATGGTCCCCCTCCCCGTGGCGGGGAGGAACTCAACAGAAAGGTTTTCCCATGTCGCTGCTCAAGTCCCTTGCCGCCGCCTTCAAGGGCGCCAGCCCGCGCCTGCCGCTGGCGCGGACTTTCACTTCGCCCTGGCTGTTCGCCGACGGCGGCGGCGGGCGGGCGCCGTTCGAATACGGCGGCGCGGTCCGGCGCGCCTATGTCGAGAACCCGGTGGCGCAGCGCGCAGTGCGGCTGGTGGCCGAAGGCATCGCCGGGGCGCCGCTGCTGCCGACTGATCCGGCGCTGCTGGCACTGGTCGGCGCGACCACTGCCGGCCAGTCGCTGGTCGAGACGCTGGCGGCGCAATTGCTGCTCCACGGCAACGCCTTCGTCCAGGTGGTCAAGGACGCCCGCGGCCACCCGGTCGAGCTGTTCGCGCTCAGGCCCGAGCGGATGCAGGTGGTGACCGGCGCCGACGGCTGGCCGAGCGGCTTCGCCTATCGCCTCGGCGAGCGCAGCATGACGATCCCGCTGCTCGACGAGGACGCCTCGGTCAATCTCATCCATATCCGCCATTTCCACCCGATGGACGACCATTACGGCGCCGGCTGCCTTGCCGCGGCCGACCAGGCCGTGGCAATCCACAACGCCGCGGCCCACTGGAACCGCATGCTGCTGGAGAACGCGGCGCGGCCTTCGGGAGCGCTGGTCCACGACGCCGGCGACGGCGGCGGGCTGACTCCCGACCAGTTCGAACGGCTCAAGGCCGAGCTGGCCCGCGCCTTTTCCGGCCAGGCCAATGCCGGCCGGCCGATGCTGCTCGAAGGCGGGCTGCGCTGGCAGTCGCTGAGCCTGAGCCCGGCCGACATGGACTTCGCCACGCTCAAGGAAGCCGCCGCCCGCGACATCGCCCTGGCTTTCGGGGTGCCGCCGATGCTGCTCGGCCTGCCGGGCGACGCGACCTATGCCAACTACCGCGAGGCCAATCGCGCGCTGTGGCGGCTGACGCTGCTGCCGCTGGCCGACAAGCTGCTGTCGGCCCTGGCCGAAGGCCTGTCCGCCTGGTTCCCCGATGCCCGCCTGGCAGTCGACCTCGACCGCGTCCCGGCGCTGGCCGAGGACCGCGAGCGGCTGTGGGCCCAGGTCAGCGGCGCGAGCTTCCTCGGCGACGCCGAGAAGAGAGCCCTGCTGGGGCTCGCCGATCAGGAGAACAAATCATGAACTGCAAGCAATTCGTTGCCCGCCTCGCCACGCGCGCAGCCGTCGACTGGCTGGTCCGCGCGGCGCTGGCGCTGCTGGTGATGGCCGTCGCCTGGCGGCTCGGCCTGCCGGGCCTTGCCCGGTGAGCCTGCGCTTCGCCGGCTATGCGGCGCTGTTCGACCGGCGCGACGCCGGGCGCGACACCATCCGGCCCGGCGCCTTCGCGCGCACTCTCGCCGGGCGCAGCCGGCCGATCCCGCTCTATTGGCAGCACCAGCCCGAGCGGCGCATCGGCTGGGTCGAGACGATCGGCGAGGACGCCCGCGGCCTGCGGGTCGTCGCCCGGATCGACAATCCCGCCGGGGGCGCGGCCGCCGCGCTCCGCTGCGGGACCGCCACCGGGCTGAGCTTTGGCTACCGCGCGCGCGGCTTTCGCCGCGACGGCAGCGGCCGCGAACTGACCGACATCGACCTGTTCGAAGTCAGCCTCGTCACTCACCCGATGCAGCACGGCGCGCGCGTGCACCTCGTCCTCCCCGGCAACGGCGAGAATCCGAATGTCCCCTCTCCCCAACCCGAAAGGTAACTACCCATGGAAGTGAATGCCCCTGCCGAGGCGCTCGACGCCTCGTTCGACATCGTCACCCGCCAGGACGCGGCCGACAAGGCGATCGGCGCGATCCGTTCCGAAGTCGATGAAGTGAAGTCGCGGCTCGACCGCGTCAGCCGCGCCGCCGCCCGCCCCGCGCTCGACGGCGCCACGCCGGCGAGCCCCGAGGTCAAGAGCTTCGTCGACGGCTATCTGCGCCGCGGCCAGGTCGACGAGCTGAAGTCGCTGACCGGCACGGTGCCGGGCGACGGCGGCTATGCCGTCCCGCGCGAGATCGACGCGCTGATCGCGGCAAGGCTCAAGGCCATCAGCCCGATCCGCGCGATCGCCCAGGTGGTGCAGACCGGCACGGCCGGCTACCGCAAGCTGATCACCACCGGCGGCACCGCCTCGGGCTGGGTCAGCGAGACCGCGGCGCGGCCGGAAACCGCGACGCCGGCTTTCGCCGAGATCGTCCCGCCCTCGGGCGAGCTCTACGCCAACCCGGCGGCGAGCCAGGCGATGCTCGACGATGCCGTCTTCGACCTCGAGAGCTGGCTGGCCGACGAGATCGCCATGGAATTCGCCCGGGCCGAAGGCGCGGCCTTCGTCAGCGGCAACGGCACCAACCGGCCCAAGGGCTTTCTCGCCGCGCCGACCAGCGCCCTGGGCGACGCGGCGCGGGCCTTCGGCACGCTGCAATATGTCGCCAGCGGCGATGCGGCGACGCTGGGCGACACCATCGAGCTGGTGCTGATCGACCTTGTCCATGCGCTGCAGGCCGGTCATCGCCAGGGCGCGAGCTGGGTGATGAACGCGGTGACCCTGGCCGAGCTGCGCAAGCTCAAGACCTCGGACGGCGCGTTCCTCTGGCAGCCCGGCCTGGTCGAGGGCCAGCCCGACCGGCTGCTCGGCTATCCGGTGGTCGAGGCGGCCGACATGCCCGACATCGCCGCCGACGCCTTCCCCATCGCCTTCGGCAACTTCCGCGCCGGCTACCTGATCGCCGAACGCAACGCCACGGCGATCCTGCGCGATCCCTTCACCAACAAGCCCTTCGTCCACTTCTACGCGACCAAGCGCATCGGTGGGCAGGTGCTCGACAGCGATGCGATCAAGCTGCTGAAGGTTTCGGCCTAGCATCGGGACCACCAGGATCCTCCCCCGCAGGGGGAGGGGGACCGCCGGCGCAGCCGGTGGTGGAGGGGTGTCCCCCCTTCGATCAGACGCTGACACCCCTCCGTCATTCGCTAACGCGAATGCCACCTCCCCTTCCAGGGGAGGATCCCTGGTCCACTTCCAGATCCCCCCCGACAGGAGACCGCCATGAAGCGGCGAATCGTCACCCCGGCGCTGCTGGCGCCGGAAGCGCTGGCCGAGCTCAAGCTGTGGCTCGGCATCACCACCACGCAGGACGACGCCCCGCTGGGCGACCTGCTGCGCAGCGCGCTCGAGCTTTGCGAGGGCTTCACCGGCACCATGCCGCTGACTGCCGAATGCGAGGAAATGCTGCCCCTGGCGAGCACTTGGCAAGCGCTGGCGACGCGGCCGGTGCAAGCCATTACCGAAGTCCTCGCGGTCGACGCGGACGGCAGCGCCACCGCGCTTGCCGCCGATGCCTTCGCCGTCGAACTCGACGCCGAGGGCGGCGGCCGGGTGCTGGTGACTGCGCCCGGCGATGCCGCGCGGCTCGCGGTGCGCTTCACTGCCGGCCTCGCCGACAGCTGGGCCGAGCTTCCCGACTCGCTGCGCCAGGGCGTCATGCGGCTGGCGGCGCACCAGCACCGCGAGCGCGAAAGCAGCGGCGCGGCGCCCGTGCCGCCGGCGGCGGTCGCATCGCTCTGGCGCCCGTGGCGACGGATGCGCCTGGCATGACGCGGGGCATGATCCGCGCCGAGGCGGCCGATGCCGGCTTCGTCGCCCGCCTTGCCGAGCGCGCCCGCGCGCTTGCCGAGGCCCATGCCGAGCGCCGGGCGCTGGCCCGCCGCGGCGATCCCCGGCGCTGGCGGCGCGCGGCGCTGCTCTGGCCGCTGTTCACGAAAGGCTAGGCCCATGGAGATCCCCCTGCGCGCGGCGCTGGTCGCCTGGCTCGCCGCCGACCCCGTGCTGGGCAACCAGCTCAATGCCGTCGTCGAGGAAGCCCCCTCGCGCTCCAGCCTGCCGTGGCTGGCGATCGCCGCCACCGCCAGCGCCGACTGGAGCTCGAAAAGCGGGCCGGGCCGCGAGGTCCGCCTGGCGCTGGAGCTGCATTGCCGCGGCGACCGCCCCGATGCCGCCGCCGGCCTCGTCGCCGCGATCGAGCAACGCATCGCCGCGCTGCCGGCGGCGCAGGACGGCTTCACCGTGGTGACCGTCCAGTTCCTGCGCGCCCGCGCCGAGCAGCGCGGCGAAAGCCGGCGCGCGGTGCTGCTCGAATACCGCTTCCGCCTGCTCGCCGACTGACTTTTCCCCCAACCCACAGGAGCCCACCATGACCGCCCAGAAAGGCAGTGCCTTCCTTCTCAAGATCTCCGACGGCGGCAGCCCCGCCGCCTACCAGACCGTCGCCGGCCTCAGGACCACCCAGCTCTCGGTCGCCGGCGAGACCGTGGTCGTCACCAACAAGGGCAGCGGCGGCTGGCGCGAGCTGCTGTCGGGCGCCGGCGTGCGCGCAGTCTCGGTCAGCGCCAGCGGCATCTTCCTCGGCAGCGCCGCCGAAGCGCAGATCCGCGCCAATGCCCTGGCCGGCACCCTCGCCGACTACGAGCTGAGCTTCGAGGACGGCGAGAAGCTGCGCGGCAGCTTCCTTGTCCAGCGGCTCGACTATGCCGGCGATTTCAACGGCGAGCGCAACTATGCGCTGCAGCTCGAAAGCTCGGGCCAGGTGGTGCCGGCGTGAGCGCCGATGCCGCCAATCCCTGGCGCGGCGAGGCGGCGCTGCCGGTCGCCGGCGAGTCCCGCCGGCTGCGCCCGAGCTTCGCCGCCCTGGTCGCCGCCGAGGAGGAGCTGGGCCCGCTGTTCGCCCTGGTCGAGCGCGCCGGCGCCGGCCAGCTGCGGCTGAGCGAGATCGCGACGCTGTTCTGGCACTGCCTCGACGATCGCACCGCTCTCTCCCGCGAGGCGGTGGGCGAGGCGGTGATCGCCCAGGGCCTCGCCGGCTGCGCGGGTCCCTTGCGCATACTGCTTGGCCAGATCCTGCAGGGCAGCGGATGAGCGCGGGCTTCGGACCCGCGGCGCTGCGCCTCGCCGGCCTCGCCGCCCGCCTGCTCGGCTGGCGCCCGGGCGACTTCTGGTCGGCGACTCCGGCCGAACTGCGCGCCGCGCTGCTGCCCGCCGAACCGACGGCGGCGCTCGGCCGCGCCGATCTCGACCGCATGATGGAGCAAGACCATGGATGACCAAGTCGAAAGCCTGCTGATCGACGTTCGCGCCAGCACCCAGGGCTTCGCCGAGGACGTCGCGCAGATGCGCGCCCGCCTCGACACCACGCTGGTCGCCGGCTTCGACCGCGCCGGCGGCGTGCTCGAGCGCGGGCTGGAAAGCGCCATCCGGCGCGGCAGCCTGGGCTTCGACGACCTGCGCCGCGTGGCGCTGAGCGCGCTCGACGACATCGCCGCCCATTCGCTGCGCAGCCTGTTCGATGCGCCTGCCGCGCAAGGCGGGCTCGGCGGGCTGCTCGGCCTGGGCGGGCTGGTCGGCTCGCTGCTCGGCCTGCCGGGGCGCGCGACCGGCGGCCCGGTCGCACCGGACCGCGCCTACCTGGTCGGCGAGCGCGGGCCCGAAGTGTTCGTGCCGACCTCGGCCGGTTCGGTCGTTCCCGATCTGGCGGCGCGTCCCCGCGACGTGCGTGTCGCGATCAACCTGGTCGCGCCGCGGGGAGCCGACGCGCCGCAGTCGCTCCAGCGCTCGGCGAGGCAGATCGCGAGCGCGGTGCGGCGGGCGTTGATCTGACCGGCTGCTCCCCCGTCGGGGGTGAAGCCGGACACCAGGAAATCGAAAGGAACTCCCCATGGCCTTCTGGCTCGCCGACAAGCGCGAAGGGCAGGAATCCGACTGGATCCAGCGCTTCGATCCGCGCTTCTGGACCGTCAACTTCCCGCGCCCGATGACCGCATCGGTCGTCACCACCGCGCCCGACGCGCTGCGCGTCGATGCGGTGTTCCTGCGCAAGGCCGACCTTGCCGGGCTGATCTGGGAGAGCGTCGACCGCTTCGATCACCCGCTGCTCGCCTACCGCACCGACCGCGACTATTCGCACACGATCCTGACTTTCCGCTGGCGCTCCGACGGCGTGATCCCGCTCGATGCGGTCAACGGCCCGACGCTGACGATCGAGGGCCGCGACGCCGCCGGCAGCCACCGCGTGTGGTACGTCCGGCTGTGGAACTATGCCGTGGGCAGCAATACCGACGCGCAGATCACCTTGCGATTTTCCCAGCTCGACGGCGGCTTCATGCTGCCCGCCGAAGCCGATCCGGTCTGGCCCCGCGACATCGACCGCCTGTTCATCTCGCTGGTGGCGCCGGCCTACGACGGCGGCAGCGGCGATCCCCTGCCGGCGGCGCAGGACGGCTGGGTGGAAGTGACCGGCATCGCCTGCTCGGGCGAGCGGGCCATGCTCGAGATCGGCGACGTCGTGGTGCCGCCCCACGGCCTGGCGATGGCGACCGGCTATGACGACAACGGCACCCAGACTCCGGCCCGGATCCTGCGCAATATCCGCCAGCTCGGCTATCGCGGCAGCGTGGTCCACTACGTCGGCATGAGCCATTACTTCCGGCTCGGCGCAGTCGACGGTGCCTATCTCGTCGGCGGACCCGGCGATCCCCTGTGCCTGCCGGCGCGCCGGTGGCACGGCGCCTATTTCGCCGAGTGCGCGCGGCTGGGCTTTTCCCCGATCGCCTCGCTGTCCTACGAGGTCCTGGCGCAGCACTGCCCGGAAGCCTGGCAGCAGCGCGACCACCTGGGCGCGCCCGCGCGCACCCTCTGGGACCCGCCTTCGACATTGCTGTCGCCGGCCAATGCGACGGCGATGGCCTGGCTGCAGAGCGCCGCCGTCGCCTTTACCGAGCTGATGATCGACGCCGAGGTGGAAGTCCGCTTCCAGGTCGGCGAACCGTGGTGGTGGATCTTCCCCGACGGCCGCATCTGCCTCTACGACGACGCCGCCCGCGCCGCGCTGGGCGGCGATCCGCCGGCAATTCCCGACCTGCGCGCGGCCCTGGACGAAAGCCGGCTCGACCTGCTCGACGCCGCGGGCGCATTGCTCGCAAGCTCGACCGCCGCGCTGGTCGAGGCCGTGCGCACGACGGCAGCGCCCGCCGCCGCCGAGCTGCTGTTGCTGATCTTCCCGCCGACGCTGCTCGACCCGGCCATGCCCGAGGCTCTCCGCGCCGACTTGCCGGTGGGCTGGGCCGCGCCGGCTTTCGACCGGCTGCAGGTCGAGGACTACGACTGGCTCACCGCCGGCAAGGACGGCCTGCGCCGCCAGGCCTATGCGACGGTGACCGACCGCCTCGGCTATCCGCCCGAGCAGCAGGACTATTTCGCCGGCTTCGTGCTCCAGCCCGAAGACCGCGATCTCTGGCGGCGGATCGACGCCGCCGTCGACGAAGGCATGGCGCGCGAGCCCCACGAGATCTTCGTCTGGGCGCTGCCGCAGGTCACCCGCGACGGCTACCTCCGCCTGCCCCCCAGTGAGGATACCGACATGCAGCCATTCGATTCCGTCTCCTATCCCCTCGCGCTCGGGCTCGACGCGACGATCAGCCCGGAATTCTCCACCAGCGTGGCCGTGACCGCCTCGGGCTTCGAGCGCCGCAACAGCCTGTGGTCCGACGCGCGGCTGCGCTTCGACGTCGGGCCGGGGATCCGCTCCGAAGCCGACCTCGGCACGCTCATCGCCTTCTTCCGCGCCCGCCGCGGGGCGGCGCGCGGCTTCCTGCTGCGCGATCCTTTCGACTGCAGCTCGAACGGGATGACCGGCACGCCTGCCGCCGGCGACCAGCCGCTCGGCACCGGCGACGGCGCCCGGGTGAGCTTTCCGCTGGTCAAGCTCTATGGGCCGGAAGACCTCGGCGACGACGACGCTCAGGTCCGCCGCATCACCCGCCCGCGAGCCGATACGCTGCTGGTCAGCGTCGGCGGCACGCCCGTGACGAGCGGCTGGGTGCTCGAGGCGGGCGGCGTCGTGACTTTCGCCGTGGCGCCCGACCCCGGCGCCGAGGTCCGGGCCGGGTTCCTGTTCGACGTGCCGGTCCGCTTCGCCGAAGACCGGCTGCAGGTCTCGGGTGCTGCTTTCGCCGCAGGCGAAGTGCCCAGCGTCCCGGTCGTCGAAATCCGCGAGGCGGCATGACCAGGGTCTGGTTCTCCGCCGCGCTCGAGACCACGGCCGCGTTCTGGCGGATATTCCGCCGCGACGGCATCGCGCTGGGCTTCACCTCGCACGACCACGACCTGTGGTTCGACGGCCTGCTGCATCGCGCCGCGCCCGGCATGGTCCCGTCCTCGATCCGCAAGTCCGCCGATTTCGAGCCCGACAGCGCCGAAGTGGAAGGCGTGCTGTCGCACGCGGCGATCTCGGCGGCGGACCTCGCCGCCGGGCGCTTCGACGGCGCGCAGCTGCGCATCGGGCTGGTCGACTGGGCAAGCGGCGACAGCGAAGTGATCTATGCCGGCACCCTGGGCGAGATCGCCGAGGAAGAGCTGGGCTTCACCGCCCAGCTGGTCTCGCGCAAGGCGGAACTGCTGCGCGATCCGATACCGCGGACGAGCCCGAGCTGCCGTGCCGAGTTCTGCGGCCCCGGCTGCAACCTGTCGCCGGTGGGCTTTACCCACGAAGCACTGGTCGGCGACATCGCCTTCGCCGCCAATGCCGTCGTCCTGGAGACCGCAGCGGCAGCGGACGATCTCGTCGGCGGCTTCATCCGCTGGCTCGACGGTCCGCAGGCCGGGAGCCGGATGGGCATCGTCGCCGCGACGGTCGACGGGCTGGTGCTCGATGCGCCGCTCGATCCCGCGCTGGCGCCGGGCGCTGCCGCCATGGTCCGCGAGGGCTGCGACCACACGCTCGACACCTGCGCGACGCGCTTCGGCAATGCCGTCGACTTCCAGGGCGAGCCGTTCCTGCCGGGCAACGACATGATCACCCGCTATCCGGTGCCGGCCCCGTGAGCGGGGCCACGCTCGCCGCCGCCGCCGAGGCGCTGGCCGGCACGCGCTTCCGCCTGCACGGGCGCGATCCGGCGACCGGGCTGGACTGCATCGGCCTGCTGGCGGCCGCGCTGCGGGCGATCGGCCGCGAAGCCGTGCTGCCTTCGGGCTACCCCCTGCGGACGCATCGGCTGCCGGACCCGGCGATCTGGGCCGAGGCCTGCGGCTTCGTCGCGGCGGAAGGCGCGGCGCGCGCGGGCGACGTGCTGCTGCTGCGCGCCGGGCCCTGCCAGGTCCATTTCGCGATCTTGCTCGACCGCGCGCGCATCGTCCATGCCCACGCGGGGCGGGGGCGGGTGATCATAGAGCCCGGACCACCGGGCGGAGCCGTGGTCGCGCACTGGCGCCTCGCGCCGGGGACGCCGGCGGCTGGCTGACGGGTCCGTCGATGAGGCCGGCGGTCCCGGGTCAAGCCCGGGACGACGAAGGAACAGACGCAGAAACAGCCGTCGCCCCGGCGCAAGCCGGGACCGCTGGCCTCCAGGCTGGCCCCCCGTCGACGGAGAGCCAGCGCCCCGGGTCGAGCCCGGGAGGCCGGAGCTACGCAACAAGGAAATCCCAGATGGCCACTCTTGTATTCAATGCGCTCGGCACGCTGGTCGGCGGCCCGATCGGCGGGGCGATCGGCTCGCTGCTCGGCCGCCAGGTCGATGCGGCGATCCTCGGCGGCGGCAATCGCCAGGGGCCGCGGCTCAAGGAACTGACGCCGACGACCTCGAGCTACGGCATGGCCCTGCCGCGACACTTCGGCCGGATGCGGGTCGCCGGCTCGATCATCTGGGCAACCGATCTCGTCGAGCATGTCGCCAGCGAGGGCGGCGGCAAGAGCCGTCCGGCAGTGACCACCTACAGCTATACGGCCTCCTTCGCGGTCGCGCTCGCCAGCCGGCCGATCGTCGGCATCGGCCGCATCTGGGCCGACGGCAATCTTCTGCGCGGCGCCGACGGCGTGCTCAAGACCAGCGGCACCATGCGCATCTACGTCGGCCATGGCGACCAGGACCCCGATCCGCTGATCGCGCTGGCCGAGGGTGCCGACCGCTGCCCGGCCTGGCGCGGCCTGGCCTACGTAGTCTTCGAGGATCTCGAGCTCGGCGACTTCTTCAACCGCATCCCGGCCCTGACGTTCGAAGTGATCGCCGACGAAGGCGCTGTCTCGCTGCAGCCGATCGTCGCCGCGGCGATCGACGACGTCGATGCCGACGTGCCGCTCGACGGCATTGCCGGCTTCACCAGCGAAGGGCCGATCGCCGAGGCGCTGCAGCTGCTCGACCCGATGTTCCCGATGAGCGCCGACGCCGGCGGCCTGCGGCTGACGATCGCGCGCGAGCGGCTGCAGGACGGGGCCCTGGCCTTGCCCGAGCCGGCGGTCTCGGCAGCGGACGGCGATTTCGGCGGGGGCGCAGGCTTCGCGCGCCGGCGCCTGCCGCGCAGCGAACAGCCGCCCGAGGTGCTGCGCTACTACGATCTCGCGCGCGACTACCTTCCCGGACTGCAGCGCGCGCCGGGGCGGACGCGGCCCGGCCAGCCGCAGACGATCGAGCTGCCGGCGGCGCTGACCGCAGCCGATGCCCGGGCGCTGGTCGAGCGCACCGCGCGCCATGCCGAGTGGACGCGCGAGCGCATCGCCTGGCGCAGCGCCGAACTCGACACCGCCATCGCACCCGGCACCCTGGTCACACTCCCGGGGCAAGCCGGGCTGTGGCGCGTGTGCGACTGGGAATGGCGCGCCGGCGGCGTCGAGCTGACTCTGCAGCGCTTGCCGCCCGATGCCTCGGCGGCGCCCCTTCCGCCGCCGGCCGATGCCGGCCGGATCAACCCGCCCGCGGACCTCGCCGCTCCCCCGACGGTGCTCGCCGCTTTCGAATTGCCCTGGGACGGCAGCGGCAGCGGCGATGCGCCGGCGCTCTTTGCCGCGGCCTCATCCCCCGGCAGCAACTGGCATGGAGCGGCGCTGTTCGCCGACCAAGGCGACGGCGGACTGCTGCCGCTGCGGCCGAGCGGGCGGACGCGCAGCGTCACGGGAATCGCCGAGGACGCCTTGGCCGCAGCCAATCCGCTGCTGTTCGACCGTGCCGCCAGCGTGACCGTGGCCCTGGCCGACGCGAGCGCCGAACTGGCCGAGGCTTCCGGCCGCCGGCTCTCCGCCGGTGCCAACCGCGCGCTGATCGGCGGCGAGATCGTCCAGTTCGGCCGGGCCGTGCCGCTCGGCGACGGGCGCTGGCGGCTCGAATGCCTGCTGCGCGGGCGCGGCGGGACCGAAGCCGCTGTCGCCGGTCATGTCGCGGGCGAGCGGTTCGTCCTGCTCGACGCGCGCCCGGTCGCGATCGACGCCGCCGTCGTGGGCAGCACCCAGGGCGCAGCGATCGTCGCCGCGGGCCTCGGCGACGAGGAGCCCGTGGTTTCCGACATCGCCCTGCGCGGCATCACGCCACGGCCGCTCTCGCCGGTCCACCCGCGCGCGGCCTGGCTGGCGGACGGCTCGCTCGAACTGCGCTGGACGCGGCGGGCGCGGGGCGCCTGGCTGTGGCCGGACGGCGTCGACGCGCCGCTGAACGAACAGTCGGAAGCCTACCAGGTCACTTACGGCCCCCCGGCGGCACCGCTCGCCGCCTGGGAGCCCGACGAACCCGCGCTGCTGCTTTCGCCGGCGACGCTCGGCCTGCTGGCGACACTGCTCCCGGCGGGCGAGATCCATGTCCGCCAGCGCGGGAGCCATGCCCTTTCCGAGCCGCTGCTGCTGGCGGCACTTTCCTGATGTCCCAACCCCGGAGCCGATATGAGCGATCCCTTCCTGTTCGACAGCACCACCCCGCGTTTCGGCCTGCCGCTGCTTTTCGCCGGCCAGGCCCAGAAGGAGGCCTTCGTCAACGAGGCGCACGCGCTGGCCGACGCGCTGATCCACTGCGCCGTCGAAGGCGAGGCGACTGCGCCGCCGGGCACCCCGGTCGACGGCACCAGCTGGCTGGTCGGCTCGCCGGCCACCGGCGACTGGGCCGGGCAGGAGGGAAATCTGGCCTGCTGCCAGGGCGGAAACTGGCTGTTCGTCACAGCGCGCGACGGCCTGCGCATCGCCGACCGGTCCAGCGGCCAGGAGGGCCGCTACATGGGTGGCTGGCGCTTTGCGGAAGTCCCTGTGGAACCATCGGGTGGTTCGGTCGTTGACGCCGAAGCTCGGGCAGCGATTCTCGGGTTGGTGGCATCCCTTCGCGAAGCGGGTGTGCTGCCGGATGCTTGAACATGAGGGTAGCTAGACATGAAAGCAATCGTGCCATTACTGAAGCGATTTGGTTTCATTTCGAAGAGTTGCTTCGCAAAAACGCGCTATTTTTGCAACACTTCCTGACACTGCACGCTTGCGTGGCCACTGCTTAGAAGCTAGACATCGCCAACTCGGTGTCTCCAAAATCTCTCAATAGGGGAAACAAAATGCGGAAACTCGTCATTGGGATGGCGCTAGCCTCATCGGCTCTCGCCACACCAGCCCTGGCGCGCGAAGGTTCGTGGTACGTCGATCTCGACTTCGGCCCCATGATCCTTGAAGATTCGAAGTTCGATATCGGCACCATCAATAATGCCGCCAATCTCGATTCCGACTACGGTGTCGATGGTGGCGTCGCGATCGGCTACGACTTCGGCGCATTCCGTCTCGAGACGGAAGGCAGCTACCGGACTGCCGACCATGATGGCCTGACCACTGGCAACACCGGCACCGTCCCCGGCGTGTCGGCTGCCAACCTGGTCAGCGGCAATTTCAACAACGTTCGCGGCGATGCCAGCGTCCTGTCCTTCATGCTCAACGGCCTGCTGGACTTCGGCGACGACAACGGCATCCAGGGCTTCATCGGCGGCGGTGTCGGCGTCTCGCGCGTCAGCTACGACGCTTCGCTGACCAAGACCGGCCCGGGCTTCCTGAACGATTCCGACAGCGGTTTCGCATGGCAGGTCCTCGCCGGCGTCCGCGCCCCGCTGACCGACCACTGGGACGTCGGCATCAAGTACCGCTTCCACAACGTCGACAACGTCGATCTGGTGGACTCGGTCGGCCGCAGCGTCAGCACCCGCTGGCGTTCGCACAGCGCGATGGGCAGCTTCATCTACAACTTCGGTGGCGCCGAAGCGCCTCCGCCGCCCCCGCCGCCTCCGCCGCCGCCTCCCCCGCCGCCCCCGCCGCCGCCTCCCCCGCAGGCTGTCTGCAACAAGGGCCCGTACATCGTGTTCTTCGACTGGGATAAGTCGGACATCACGCCCGAGGCTGCGACCATCCTCGACAGCGCGATCAGCGCCTACGCGAACTGCGAGAGCGTGCCGATCATGCTGGCCGGCTACACCGACCGGTCGGGTTCGACCCAGTACAACATGGGCCTGTCCGAGCGTCGCAACACCTCGGTCCGCTCCTATCTGAACGCTCGGGGCATCCCCGACGGTTCGATCTCGAGCCAGGCCTTCGGTGAAAGCAACCCGCGCGTCCCGACTGCGGACGGCGTGCGCGAGCTGCAGAACCGCCGCGTCGAGATCACTTACGGTCCGGGTTCGGGCATGTAAGCGACCCGACAGGGTACAACGATCAGGGGGCCGGAGAAATCCGGCCCCTTTTTCATTGGCGCAAGGGGATCGGCAAGCGATCCTCCCATCCGCCTCCTGCACGATTGGGCGGTCCCCGACTGGACCCGGGACCGCTGGCTAGAGTGCTTCCGACTCTCGCGCCTTGTTTCGTCGTGATTTCCGAAAGGCCAGATGATTCCATCCGGCTCGAAATCACTCCAGGTCGATGGAGCCGGCCCTTGTGGACGACGATCAGGCCGCCCTGCGCCGCAGGTCGCGCTCGGCCATCAGCAGTGCCGCCAGCCCAAAGGGTACGACGACCAGCAGGACCAGCAGTCCGGAGCCGAGGTCGCCCAATAGGGTCGAGAACTTGCCCGCCGAATAGGGCCCGATCGCCAAGCCCAGCAGCGTCGAGCCCAGCACGAAGCCCGCGGTAGCAACGCCGCGCACGCGCGCGGGCACTGCGTTGACCACGGCGCCGGATGAGCCGCCTAGCGTCCCGGCGAAGAAGATCCAGCCGATGAAGTTGAGCAGGTAGAACAGCGGGCGCGAAGCGGCGGTGAACATCAGCGCATAGAGCAGCGCCGAACCGACCGCGGTGCCGGCGATGACCCAGACTCGCCGATGATTGCGATCGCCGTCGGCAAGACGATCGGCCAGCGCGCCGGCACCCACGACGCCGAGGATGCCCCCGGCCATGCCCGCCCCGCCCAGAACGAAGCCGGCCTCGCGCGGATCGGCGCCGAGGACTTCGATGGCATAGAGCGGCGCGAAGGCCGTCATCGCGTAGCCGACGATCGTCACCAGCCCATAGCCGAGCGTGATGCCCACGAGCGCGCGCGAGCGGCAGACCGCATCGAACGTGGTTCTGTCCGCATGGCGAAGGTTCTGCCCCCAGGAAAACACCGCATAGCAGCCCAGCGCGAAAGCGGCCCACTGCACGAAGTCCCCGGTCAGCGTCGCCATCGACCAGACCAGCAGGCAGGCGACGAGCGCGCCACCGGCATTGATCGCGAAGCCCAGGCCGCCGGCGCGCGCCGCCGCGAGCAGCGTGAACGGCGGCAGCACGCTTTCCAGCGAGCGGACGAAATCGGCAAGCGGGCTGCCGGGCGTCGTCGCGACTGCGTCCTGCGGCGGATCGAAGCGGCCCCGTGGCGGCTCGCGCAGAGTCACGACCAGCAGCGACAGCAGCAGACCCGGAATGCCCATGGCGAGGAACGCCACTTGCCAGCCGACCAGCCCGAAGGGTGCGGCCTGCCCCGCGAAATAGGCATTCCAGTCGGCGGCGATGCGGCTGCCGAAATAGAGGGAAATGCCGCCGCCGACATAGAGCCCGGCGGAATAGACCGCGAGCGCAGTCGCTCGCCGGCGCGGCGGGAAATAGTCGCTGATCAGCGAATAGGCGCAGGGACTGGCTGTCGCCTCGCCGATGCCGACGCCGATCCGCGCCGCACCGAGCTGTGCGAAATTGCGCGAGAGGCCCGAGCAGGCGGTCATCGCCGACCACAGCGCCAGGCCGATGGTCAACAGCCGCACGCGCGACCAGTGATCGGCGAGCTTGCCCAGCGGAATGCCGAACACCGCGTAGAACACGCCGAAAGCGGTCCCGTAGAGAAAGCCGAAGTCGCTGTCGCTGATGCCGAGGTCGCGCTTGAGATCGGGAGCGAGGATGGTGATCAGCTGGCGGTCGATGAAGTTCAGCGCATAGACCATCATCAGCACGCCGAGCACGTAGTAGCCGTAGCGCTCGCTCTCCGGTGGCGCCGGGGCAGCCACGCCGTCAGCCGGCGGCATAGTCGAGCCCGTCGTCAAGCCCGGCCGAAGCATATCCGGCGCGGCGCAGCCGGCAGCTGTCGCACAGTCCGCAGGGCCGGCCATCGGGCTGGGGATCGTAGCACGACCAGCTCATCGCCGGGTCGAGCCCCAGCCGATGCGCCTCGCGCGCGATCTCGGCCTTGCCGAGAAACTGCAGCGGTGCATGAATGGCAAATCTCTCCCCCTCCGCTCCTGCCTTGGTAGCGAGATTGGCGAGATCGGCAAAGCCCGCGATGAATTCGGGGCGGCAATCCGGATAGCCCGAATAGTCGAGCGCGTTGACGCCGATGAAGATGTCGCGGGAAGCGAGCGCTTCCGCCCAGGCGAGCGTGAGCGAGAGGAAGACGAGATTGCGCGCCGGCACGTAAGTGACCGGTATCTCCGCGCCGACGCCGCCCTTGGGCACCGCGATGTCGTCGGTCAGGGCCGAGCCGCCGAACTGCCTCAGATCGAGCGGCAGCACGACATGGCGCGCCACGCCCAGCTCTGCGGCGATCGCCCTCGCTGCCTCGAGCTCGCGCCGATGCCGCTGGTTGTAGTCGATGGTCAGGGCATTGACCCGGTACCCGGCCTCGCGGGCCAGTCCCGCGACGACCATGGAATCGAGCCCGCCCGACAGCAGCACGACCGCGTCGCGCCCGGAACCTTGAGATGGCAATTGCATCAGGCCGGGCTAGGACGAGAGGTCAGCCGGTGCAATCCCCAACGCGCCGGGCCTCGGCGGCGAAGGCGAACGGCAAGCCGTCGACGATGCCCTGGCTGTCGATCTGGACCAGCCGGTTGGTCTCGCGGCGGATGTGGGTCCGGCCGTAGCCCTGCCCGCGGCAGGTATATTGCACGGTGATCTGGCTCGCATCGTCCTCGACGATCAGGCGCTCGCACGTCGCCGCGGGATGGCGCAGCTGGATCAGCCGACGCCCGTCGCCGAGGCAGAGGCTGCGCACGGTGCGATCCTCGTCGCGCATGCGGATTTCCCACCGCCCGCGCTCGAGCTGGTCGAGCATGGCCAGCGCCGGCCGCTGGCCGGCAACCGGCACGGCCACGCCCAGGGCCAGGACGGCCATCGCCAGGAGATTTCGCAGCCACTTCGTCATCGCAGAGCACGCTCCATAGCGTTCACGACGGACTCGTGTCCGGAAAACCCGGCATGAAGATGGTCTTGACTCCACATAGCGCGTCAAGACGTGCCACAGGAGCGATGAACGGAGCGTTTACGCAGCTATTCTGAATATCTTCGAGCAGAACGCGCAATCGATCGCGATCAGCCCGTCTTCGCCGCGCATGTCCTGCCGGTCTTCCTCGGTGAAACGGCCGAGCAACTGCTCGTAGCGCTCGGCGGTGCAGCGGCAGCCGCGCGACAGGGCCGGCAGCGGTTCCACCCGGACTTCGGGCTCTTCGTGGAACAGGCGCCAGACCAGCGCCTCCATCGAAAGATCGGGATCGACCAACTCTTCCTGGCGCGTGCTTCCGGCAAGCGTCGCGACGTGCTCCCATTCCGGGTGGTCCATGCGGACATGCAGGCGATCGCGGCCTTCCTCGCCCTCGGCCAGGTGCTGGACGAGCAGCCCGCCTGCGATCGCGTGCTGGCCGTCCCAGCGCACGCCGGTGCGGATGAGCGTCGGGACCTGTTCCGACTGCCCGAAGTAGACCTGGCAGGCTGCGGTCAGCGATTCACCCTCGAGCGGCACGATCCCCTGATAGCGCTGGTCGGTCGCGGCGAGATCGAACGTCAGCGCCAGATAGCCCTCGCTGCCGAACAGGGCGCGCAGCGAGGGAAAGGTGCTGAGCGCCGCCAACCGTTCGGCATCGTGGCGGACATAGCCGCGGATTTCCCCGGCCCGGTAGTCGCAGACCAGCAGGTCGACGATGCCGCCGGTCGCCTGGGCCTGCATCGTCAGCTGGCTGTCCTCTTCCTTGAGCAGCGATCCCATCAATGCGGTCAGCACCAGAGCTTCGGCAAGCAGATGCCGGATCGCGGTCGGATAGGAATGCGCCGACAGGACTTCATCGAGCACCGGGCCCAGACGGACCACCCGGCCCCGCGCATCGCGCTGCGGAATCGAAAAGGCCAGGACCCGGTCGAAGCCGGTTTCGCCGTCAGGGATGGCACCGAGCCGCTTCACAGCTGCCCCAGCACCCAGCGCAGCACCGATTTCTGGGCGTGGATGCGGTTTTCGGCTTCATCCCAGACCACCGAGTTGGGGCCGTCGATGACCTCGTCGGTCACTTCCTCGCCGCGGTGGGCAGGCAGGCAGTGCATGAACAGGGCCCCAGGCTCGGCCGCCTGCATCAGCGCGGCGTTGACCTGATAGGGCTGCATCGCGGCGATCTGGGCTTCGCCGCCGGCCTGGCCCATCGACACCCAGCAGTCGGTGACCACCACCTGGGCACCGGCGACGGCCTCGCGCGGATCCTGCGTGAAACGGATCTCACCGCCGGCGGCGCGCGCGCGTTCGACGAAGCCGCCGTCCGGCTCATAGCCTGCGGGCCCCCCGACGCGGATCGTGAACTTCATCAGCCCCGCCGCCTCGACCAGCGAGTGCAGGACGTTGTTCCCGTCTCCCAGCCAGGCAAGCTGCAGGCCGGGCAGGGCATGGCCCCGCTCGATGATCGTCAGCAAGTCGGCCATGATCTGGCAGGGGTGCGAGAGATCGGTAAGCCCATTGATCACCGGAACGTCGGCGTGCCGGGCAAGTTCCTCGATCTTGGCGTGGTCGTCGGTGCGGATCATGATGGCATCGACCATCCGCGACAGCACCCGCGCGGTATCGGCGACGGTCTCGCCGCGGCCCAGCTGGGTGCTGCCCGATTCCATCACCAGCGCGCTGCCCCCGAGCTGGCGCATCGCCATGTCGAAGGAAACGCGCGTTCGCGTCGAGTTCTTCTCGAAGATCATCGCCAGGACCCGGCCGGCGAGCGGCGCGTCGGCGTCGGGCTTGCCCTTCGGCCACCCGGCCCGCGCCGCCTTGCGGTCGAGCGCGTCGCCCAGCATGGCCGCGACGGCGTCGCCGCCGGCATCGGACAGATCGATGAAATGTCGGGTCACGATGCCACCTCGGCGGGCACATAGCTCGCGGCGCCGGCCGAGAGCTTCTGCATGAACTCGTCGATATGGCTGTCGTCGATCACCAGCGGCGGGACGATGCGCATCGTGTTGTCTCCTCCCGAGACCGTGAGCAGGCCGTGGCCGTCGCGCAAGTGGGCGACGAAGGGGCGCGGTTCGATCTTCAGCTTGAGGCCGAGCAGCAGGCCGCGGCCGCGCACTTCCTCGAACAGGTCGGGATAGTTGCCGATGAACTGCTCGAGCCGCGCGACCAGCTTGGCGTTCTTGTCGCGGACATTGGCCAGGATGTCCTCCTCGGCAATGGCGTCGAGCACCGCCTCGCCGGCGGCCATGGCCAGCGGGTTGCCGCCGTAGGTCGAGCCGTGGGTGCCGATGACCATGCCGCGGGCGGCCTTCTCGGTCGCCAGGCAGGCGCCCATCGGGAAGCCACCGCCGATGCCCTTGGCGGTGGCGAGGATGTCGGGCAGGATGCCGTATTGCTCGTAGGCGTAGAAGGTGCCCGACCGGGCGACGCCGCACTGCACCTCGTCGAGCACCAGCAGCAGGTCGTGCTCGTCGGCGAGCTGGCGCAGTCCGCGCATGAACGCGTCCGTGGCCACCCTGATGCCGCCTTCGCCCTGGATCGGCTCGACCAGAAAGCCTGCCGTGTTCGGCCCGATCGCCGCCTTCACGCCCTCGAGATCGTTGAACTCGACGTAGCGGAAGCCTGGCAGCAGCGGCTTGAAGCCCGCGTGCATCTTCTCCTGGCTGGACGCGCTGATCGTCGCCAGGGTACGGCCGTGGAACGCGTTGTTGAACGTGATCAGTTCGAACTTCGCCTCGTTGCCGGCATGCTGGTGATAGGCGCGCGCGGTCTTGATCGCGCATTCCACCGCCTCCGCGCCGGAATTGGTGAAGAACACGGTGTCGGCGAAAGTCATGTCCACCAGCCGCTGGGCCAGGTGCTCGCCCTGCGGGCTGCCGTAGAGATTCGAGCAATGCATCAGCGTCGCTGCCTGGCGCTGGATCGCGCCGATCAGCCCGGCATGCGAATGGCCTAGGGCGTTGACGGCAATGCCCGCGGCGAAATCGAGATATCGCCGCCCGTCCTCGCCGATCAGGTGGCAGTGCTCGCCGCGCACGGGCCGCACTTCGGACCGGGCGTAGACTGGCATGAGCGGAGTGATCGACATTTCAAATTCCCCTGCATTGCTGAATTTCGGCATCGAGACAGAGACGAAAAGAAGCGGTGCGGCGTCGCCGCGATCGCAAACGACAAATGGCGGCCCCCGGGACTATCTGCCCAGGGCCGCCATTTGCGCGCGTTTATGCTGTCGCGTACTTCCGGTCAAATGCCCGAAAGCACGTGCCGACGGGATCAACCCTGACGCGGCACCAGGTTGACCGCCGAGTATTTCCCTCGTCGGTCGACCTCGATATCGAACTCCAGGCGGTCGCCCTCGTTGAGGCTGGACAGGCCCGAACGCTCGACAGCGCTGATGTGCACGAAAGCGTCCGGCTGCCCGTCGTCGCGGGTGATGAAGCCGAAGCCCTTCATCGAGTTGAAGAACTTCACCGTGCCCATCGCCTTTTCGCCGGTCAGCTGCCGCTGCGGCTGGACGTCGCGCTTCTGGACGGGGATCACGTCGCCGACGATCTGCAGGTCGCTGGCGGAAATCTTGCCGCCGCGGTCGACCAGCGTGAACTCGAGCTGCTGCCCTTCGCCCAGGCCTTCGAGGCCGGCGCGCTCCACCGCACTGATGTGCACGAACACGTCCTCGCCGCCTTCATCGCGCTGGATGAAGCCGAAACCCTTGCCGGCGTTGAAGAATTTTACGGTTCCCTTGCCCTGGCCGACGACCTGCGCAGGCATTCCGCCGCCGCCACCGCCGCCACCGCCGAAACGATCGCCGCCGCCGCCGCCGAAGCGGTCTCCGCCGCCGCCGAACCGGTCAGGTCCACCCATGAAAGGATCGAAACCATCCTCTCCGAACCCGTCCCGCTTGTCGCGTCCCCTACCGCGACGTCCTCTGTCAAAACCCATCTTGTCGAATATACCTTCGTTCCGCCCTGCTCTACCTCACCCGGCAGCGTGGACGAGGCGCACCGGACGTCAGGGCAAGCGCGTGCGCAAACCGCACGGCGCTTTCCTGCACTACAGTGCTTATACGCTTTTGCCTGCAATAGCGAACGGAATCACGCCGCTGCGGCCGAAGATTCCGATTGTGTTGCATTTCGGTTCAACACGGCATCGCTTGTCAGCTGTCGAGCAAGTCTGGCAAAGCGGCGCCATGCGACAGGACGCTGGTCGGAATGCTCGCTGCCCGCACAGCTCAGGAGAGGATCGCTCGCCATGTTCCGCAAGATATCAGACACGGTCTTCGCCAGCCCGCAGATCGGCCTCGCCGAAGTCGCCGAGGCGGCGGCGCAGGGCATCGCGCTCATCATCAACAACCGCCCCGAAGGCGAAAGCGAAGACCAGACGCCGGGCGAGGAAATCGAGGCCGCGGCACGGGCCGCCGGCCTCTCCTATGTCGCGATCCCGGTGACCCACGCAGGCTTCAGCGAGGGGCAGGTCAAGGCGATGCGCGCGGCGCTGGCCGAAGCCCGGGGACCGGTCCTCGCCTATTGCCGTTCCGGTACCCGCTCGACTCTGCTCTGGGCGCTGGCCGAAGCCAGCCGCGGCGCCAACCCGGCCCGGATCGCCGCGCAGGCGGCGCAGGCCGGCTACGACATCGGCCCGGTGCGGGCGATGGTCGACATGCTGGCGGCGGGCGACTGAGATCGTCGCCTCGGGCCTGGTCCCGGGCACGCCCTGAACCGCCCCATAAAAAGGGGGCCGGAGCGGCTGGCTCCGGCCCTTTCAGTCTGCTGTTCGCAGGAGGAACAACGAATGGCGGGATTGGGGGAGGAGAGGAGGAAGTCCAACCCCGCCAAACTCTGGAACCTTAGGAATTGTAGGCGCGCTCTCCGTGGCTGGAGAGGTCGAGGCCCTGCTGCTCGTCGTCGGCCGAGGGACGCAGGCCCAGGGTCTTGTCGACAACGAAGTAGAGGATCGCGGAACCGATGCCCGACCACAGCAGGGTGAGGAGGACGGCCTTGATCTGCGTGATCACCTGGGCGCCCATGTCGTACTCTCCGACCGCCGCCGGGAAGACGGTGTAGTCGAAGAAGCCCTGGCCGCCGAGCGCCGGATCGGCGACGATGCCGGTGGCGATGGCGCCGACGATACCGCCGATGCAGTGGATGCCGAAGACGTCCAGGCTGTCGTCATAGCCGAACATGCCCTTCACCTTGGTGACGAACAGGTAGCAGATCGGCGAAACGACGAAGCCGAGCACGATCGCGGTCATCGGTGCGGCGAAGCCCGAAGCCGGGGTGATGGCGACGAGACCCGCCACTGCGCCCGAGGCGGCACCCAGCATCGAGGCCTTGCCGTGGTGGAACTGCTCGACGAGAGCCCAGCTCACCGCGGCAGCGCAGGTCGCGACCATGGTGTTGATGAAGGCCACGCCGGTCACGCCGTTGGCTTCCAGGTTGGAGCCGGCGTTGAAGCCGAACCAACCCACCCACAGCAGGCTGGCGCCGATCATGGTCATCACCAGCGAGTGCGGCGGCATGGGTTCCTTGGGGAAGCCGATGCGTTTGCCGATCATCAGGGCGCCAACCAGGCCGGCGATGCCCGCGTTGATGTGGACGACGGTGCCGCCGGCGAAGTCGAGCGCTCCCCAGCCCCACATCAGGCCGTAGTCGGTCGGGGCATCGGGCAGGAAGTCCGGGCCGGCCCAGTACCACACCATGTGCGCCATCGGGTAGTAGACGACGAGCGACCAGAGCACGACGAAGACGATCAGGCCCGAGAACTTCACGCGCTCGGCAAAGGCGCCGACGATCAGCGCCGGGGTGATCATCGCGAAGGTCATCTGGAAGACGACGAAGGCGAATTCGGGGATGTAGACGTTGTTGCTGAAAGTCGCGGCGAAAGTCGTGCCGTCGACGCCCGCCAGGAATGCCTTGGACAGGCCGCCGAAGAAGTGGTTGTCGCCGCCGCTGGTGAAGGCGATCGAGTAGCCGACGGTGCACCAGAGCAGACCGGTGACCGCGACGATCATGAACACCTGCATCAGCACGCTCAGCATGTTCTTGGACCGGACGAGGCCGCCGTAGAACAGGGCGAGGCCCGGGATCGACATCATCAGCACGAGGACCGAGCAGACCAGCATCCAGCTGGTGTCGCCCTTGTCGACCATGCCGGCCATTTGTTCGGGCGTAGGGGCCTTGATCGGCCCGTCCTGCGCGAAAGCGGCGGTGGCGGTGAGCAGCGAGGCTCCCGCCATTCCGACGCCGGAAATCAGTTTGCGGATCATTGTATATCCCTCCTGTTGAGCGTCAGAGAGCCGTGTCGCCGGCCTCGCCAGTGCGGAT
>CAUJJI010000114.1 GCA_963205265.1 Pseudomonadota bacterium | reverse complement strand
AGCAGGATGACCGGCGTCTTGTACTGCACCGCGATGCGGCAGGCCTCGATCGCAACTTCGAAGGCGTCGGCCGGCGAACGGGCGGAGACCACCGGGATCGGCGAGTCGCCGTGGCGGCCGGAGACGGCCTGGTAGAGGTCCGACTGCTCGGTCTTGGTCGGCAGGCCGGTCGACGGGCCGCCGCGCTGCGAGTTGACGATGACCAGGGGAAGCTCGGTCATCACCGCAAGGCCCATCGCCTCGCCCTTGAGGGCGATGCCCGGACCCGAGGACGAAGTGACGCCCAGCTGCCCAGCGTAGGACGCACCGATCGCCGAGCAGATCGCCGCGATCTCGTCTTCCGCCTGGAAGGTGGTGACGCCGAACTCCTTCATCTTGACGAGATTGTGCAGGATCGCCGAGGCCGGGGTGATCGGATAGCCGCCGAAGAACATCGGCAGCCCGGCCAGCTGCGCCCCGGCGACGAGGCCCAGGCTCACGGCCTCGGCACCGGTGACGGTGCGATAGAGCCCGGGCGCCGAAGGCACGGGGTCGAGATGGAACTTCTTGAGGTGGTGCCCGCCGATCTCGGCCGTCTCGCCATAGGCATGGCCGGCGTTGAGCGCGGCGATATTGGCGTCGGCAAGCACCTTGTTCTTCTTGAACTTGTCGTTGAGCCAATCGACGATCGGCTGCCGCTCGCGGTCGAACATCCACAGCGCCAGGCCCAGCGTCCACATGTTCTTGCAGCGCAGCGCTTCCTTGTTGCCGAGCCCGAAGGGCTTCACCGCCTCGAGCGTCAGCGCGCTGATGTCGAAGGCCAGCAGGTCCCACTTCGTCAGGCTGCCGTCGTCGAGCGGGCTGACCGCGTACTTCGCCTTCTCGAGGTTGCGCTTGGTGAACTCACCGGTGTCGGCGATGATCAGGCCGCCGGGCTTCAACGCCTCGACATTGGTCTTGTGCGCCGCCGGGTTCATCGCCACCAGGACGTCGGGCGCGTCGCCGGCAGTGGTGATGTCGGTCGATCCGAAGTTGATCTGGAAGGCGGACACGCCGAACAGCGTCCCTTGCGGCGCGCGGATCTCGGCCGGAAAGTCTGGGAACGTGGCAAGGTCGTTGCCGGCGAGCGCGGTCGACAGGGTGAACTGACCTCCGGTCAGCTGCATGCCGTCGCCGGAATCGCCGGCAAAGCGGACGACGACCGCTTCCGGGGTTGCATTCTGCCGCGGGGCCGTCGCGGATTGATCGTCAGCCAGAACTGTTGCCATCATACCCTCTGCTGGGCGGGCTTCTCCCACCGGTATATGTCCGCCCCCTACGTTCCTAGTGCGCTGGCGGAAACCAAGAAAAACTCTCAGGCGCCAAACCGCAGCAATCCGCAAAGCGCGCGCCGGGACCGCTAGTCAAGCACCGATGCGCACCCTATGGCTGAGGAAACTCATTTTGAGCCGGAATCGTTGCCTTTGGCTGAACACCAATCGCACTTCCGTCAATCCGCGAGCAAGTCCAGGTCATGAGCGATCCCACGAAGCTGCCTTATCGCCCCTGCGTCGGGGTCATGCTGGTCAATGCCCAGGGCCTGGCGTTCGTCGGCAAGCGCATCGACAACAAGGAGGGCGACTGGTGGCAGATGCCCCAGGGCGGCGTCGACGAGGGCGAGGACCTGGACGTCGCCGCACTGCGCGAACTGGCAGAGGAAACCGGCGTCGACGGCGGCCTCGTAAACCTGATCGCGCAGACCCGGGAAGACCTGCTGTACGACCTGCCCGATCACCTGATCGGCAAGCTGTGGAAAGGCCGCTATCGCGGCCAGCGGCAGAGCTGGTTCCTGGCCCGCTTCGCCGGCAGCGATGCCGACATCCGCCTCGACGCCCATACGCCGCCGGAATTCTGCGAATGGAAATGGGTCGAGCCCGAGCTGCTGCCCGAACTGATCGTCCCGTTCAAGAAGCGCGTCTACCGCGCCGTGCTCGACGAGTTCCGCGGGTTGATTTGAGGGCCCCTCCTGCCCCTGGATGGGGGAGGAGTTAGACCGGCCTCAATTCTCCGAGACAACCGGATTCGGCTTGACCGCCTCGGCCGTCAGCACGCGGGGCGTCGGCCCCTTGGCGATAGCGGCGGAAAGCTCCTTCACCGCCTCGCAATTCTCGCCGCACAGGCTTTTCAGCCGGGCGAGATTGCGCCGTGCCTTTTCGACCGCGCCCTTCTCCGCCAGGGCGGCGCCTTCGCCGGAAATCGCCTGAACGTTCCGCGGATCCTCTGCCAATGCTTCGCGGTAGTAGTGCAGCGCCTTGCCCTGCATGCCCTGCCGGCGTGTCGCCTCGGCAAGGTTGACCAGAACCGAGACGCTTCCGGGCTGGACCGTCAGCGCCGCTTCGAACGCATCCACGGCGGCATCGGTACGGCCGGCGGCCAGCTCGGCACGGCCCTGCTCCAGCAAGCTGGAGGCGCGCGGATCGAGCTGATCCGACGGCGCCGAATAGCCGACGCTGGACGTGACTCCGGCAAGCAGCGAAAGGGCAACGGCAATAGGAGTATAGCGCATCAGGACGTCCTTTGCAGAGAGCTCCGTTCTCCTCATCGCTGCACCTGCTAACACAAGCGTAGGAAACGTGCGACGAAAAAGCCGTCGGTGCCGTCGCGTGCCGGTTCCAGGCGCCAGCCGGCCCCGCGCGGCCGTCCGGCAGGCAAGTCCACCCCCTGCGATTGCCAACCGGAATGGCGCTCCAGGAAGCCGTCGGCCTGGTCCTTGCCTTCGCGGTCCAGGAGCGAGCAGGTAACGAAGACGAGCCGCCCGCCTGCCCGCACCAGTCCGGCGGCAATGTCCATAAGCCGGGCTTGCACCGCAACATACCGGTCGAGCTGCGCCTCGGTCAGCCGCCAGCGTGCTTCGGGGTTGCGGCGCCAGGTGCCCGTCCCGGAACAGGGCGCATCGACGAGGACTGCATCGGCCCGCCCCTGCCACTGCGCGAGCGCTTCGGCTTCGCGTCCCGGATCGAGCAAGACCGTCTCGGCGATCGTCACACCCGCCCGCGCCGCTCGCGGCGCCAGGCGCGAAAGGCGCTGGCGGTCGGTGTCGCAGGCGATCAGCCGGCCCCGATTCGCCATCGCCGCCGCCAGGGCGAGCGTCTTGCCGCCGGCCCCGGCGCAGAGATCGACGACCGTCTCGCCCGGCGCGGCCGCCAGCGCCTCGCAGGCGAGCTGCGAGCCGGTGTCCTGCACCTCGATCAGTCCGTCGCGCCAGGCGTCCCATTGTTCCACCGGCGTGCCGAACGGCAGCCTGAGGCCATGGGCGGCGACCGTCGGCTCTCCGGCGACTGGCAGGCCAAGCCCGTCGCGCACCGCCTTGAGCCCGTTCACCCTGATATCCAGCGGCGCCCGGTCCAGCAGGGCCGCGGCATCGGCGCCGGCAATGCCGCTGTCCGCCAGCCCCGCAGCCAGCCAGGCCGGCGCGATTCCCGGCATTGCCACCAGCTCTCCCCCCGAGATCGGCGCCGGAGCGTGCGGCGATCCGTCAAACAGGCCCGCCAGTGCCGCGTCGTCCTGGGCCACGAGCAGCATGGCGGCGCGCCCGCCGGCTGGCACTTCGCCGCAGGCGCGGATCGCCCGATAGACCAGCTCGCGCACCGCGCGACGATCGGAGCTGCCGGCGAAACGGCGAGGACGGAACCAGTCGGTGACGATGCGATCCGCGGGAGGACCGTTCCCGCACACTGCCGCGATGATCAGGTCGACGATCTCGATCGCGGCCTGGACGCGCGCGGCGGGGGTCATGAGCTTGCCCGGACAGCCACTCTCGCGTCAGCGCGTCGGATAGTTCGGCGCCTCGCGGGTGATCGACACGTCATGGACATGGCTTTCGCGCAGGCCGGCATTGGTGATGCGGACGAAGCGCGCCTTGTTGCGCAGGTCGTCGATCGTGCGCGAGCCGGTATAGCCCATCGCCGCCTTGATCCCGCCGACCAGCTGGTGGATCACGTCCTTCGCCGGGCCCTTGTAGGGCACCTGGCCCTCGATCCCTTCGGGCACGAGCTTCAGCGAGTCCTTGATGTCCTGCTGGAAGTAGCGATCGGCCGAACCGCGCGCCATGGCGCCGACCGATCCCATGCCGCGATAGCTCTTGTAGGCGCGGCCCTGGTAGAGGAAAGTCTCGCCCGGCGCTTCCTCCGTGCCGGCGAGCATCGACCCGACCATGATCGTCGATGCACCGGCGGCCAGGGCCTTGGCGGCATCGCCCGAGGTCCTGAGGCCGCCGTCGGCGATCACCGGCACGCCCGATTTCTCCGCCTCCTCCGCCGATTCCATGATTGCGGTAAGCTGCGGCACGCCGACACCGGCGACGATGCGGGTGGTGCAGATGGAACCCGGGCCGATGCCGACCTTGATCGCGTCGGCGCCGGCGTCGATCAGCGCCCGGGTCGCTTCGGCGGTGGCGACGTTGCCGGCGATCACCTGGGCCGAATTGGACAGCTTCTTCACCCGCTCCACGGCCCGGGCCACGTCCTTGTTGTGGCCGTGCGCGGTATCGATGATGACGACGTCGCATTCCGCGGCGAGCAGCGCCTCGGTCCGCTCGAACCCCTTTTCGCCGACCGTCGTCGCCGCGGCGACCCGCAGGCGGCCGGCGGCGTCCTTGGTCGCATTGGGATAGTTGACCGCCTTTTCGATATCCTTGACGGTGATCAGCCCGATGCAATGGAAGCCGTCGTCGACCACCAGCAGCTTTTCTATCCGGCGCTGGTGAAGCAGGCGCCGCGCCTCTTCCTGGGAGACGCCCAGCTTCACGGTGGCGAGGTTCTCATGCGTCATCAGCTCGCGCACCGGCTGCGCCGGATTGTCGGCGAAGCGCACGTCGCGGTTGGTGAGGATACCGACGAGCTTGCCGCTGGCCTCGACCACGGGGATGCCGCTGATCCGGTTCAGCTGCATCATCGCCTGCGCATCACCCAGCGTCGCATCGGGAGCGATGGTGATCGGATTGACCACCATGCCGCTTTCGAACCGCTTCACTTGCCGCACCGCGGCGCATTGCTCTTTCACCGAGAGATTGCGGTGGAGCACGCCGATGCCGCCCATCTGGGCCATGACGATGGCCATGTCGGCTTCGGTGACCGTATCCATCGCCGACGACAGCACCGGAATGTTGAGCGCGATCCCGCGAGTCAGGCGCGTCCTGGTATCCGCCTCGGTCGGGACGATGTCCGACTCGGCCGGGCGCAGCAGGACATCGTCGAAAGTCAGGCCGAGGGGGATATCGAAACGTGCCACTTCGCCTCCGGGGCTAGATTCGTGGCGGCCCATGTAACCAAGCGGCGCTGTTAGGGCTAGACCTACTTTCGTGCCGGCCGCGCGCCTATTTCGCGGCCGCGGAAGGGACCTTCCTGGTATCAGCGAACCAGCGGGCGAGCGCGACGTGCAGCAGCACGTCGTCGGCCGCCCCGCCGAATTCGATCGGCCGCTTCAGATCGTCGCTGGGCCGGTGATAGTCGCCTTCGAAGAACGCTTCCATCTTGGCCAGGTCGGCATAGGCGCTGGTGACCATGACGGTGGGAATGTCATGCTGCAGCAGGGCCCACCCGTCCTGCCGCTTCACATAGGCATTGGCTTCGCTGCTATCGACGATCTTGCGCTTCTCCCGCTTGGCGACGGCCGCAATCCGGGAATCCAGGGACGTCAGCCCCTTGCCGACGATGACGGCGGGCGAACCGCGAGGGGCGATCGCGATGCTGTCGATATTGAACGCGGCGACGATCTGGTTGATCGGCAGCGGCGGGTTTTCGGCAAAGGCGTGGGCTCCGAGCAGGCCGAGCTCTTCCGAGGTCGTCGCCAGGAAGTAGATGTCGCGCTCGGGCCTCGGTCCGCGAGCCAGGATCCGCGCGGCTTCGGTCAGCACGGCGATGCCGCTGGCATTGTCGATCGCGCCGTTGCAGATGCGATCTTCCGCAGTCTCGTCGCCGCAGATGCCGAAGGCGTCCCAGTGCGCGAGCAGCAGCACCGCGCCGGAGTCCCGCTTGCGGCCGGGCAGCTTGCCGATGAGGTTGTAGGTGCGAATCTTCGTTTCGCGCGTCGTCGCCTCGAGCGTGCCGGTGATGTCCAGCACCTCCGGAACGAATTCGGGACGCCCAGCCTTCCGCTCCAGGTCGGCCAAGGTCATGCCGCTGCCCTGGAGCAGGCGAATCATGCCTTCCTGGGTGATGAAGCCTTCAAGGTCTCCGCCGACATTGTCGTCGGCCAGGGCATAGCCCGACCGCTTGCGCCTGGCGGCGACGCTGTCCAGCGAGCGGTCGCCGTCGAGCACCGTCAGGACCGCCGAGGCCCCGGCGGCCAGCAGCGCGTCCTGGCGCGAACTGTCGCCGCCGTCTCCGTCGAGCAGCAGGGCAACCCGTCCCGCCAGTTCGCTGCGGTCGGGCACCGGCCCCCGCCCCTTGCCGACGAACAGCAGCGGCGCGTCCTTCACCAGGCTGCGGTTGCCCGAGGTGAGCATCAGCACCGCGGCCTTGGGGACATACTGGCGGCGGCCCTTGCGCGCGAACTGGGCGGATGACGATGCCGGCTCGCGGGCCACGAGCGTCACCGGGGCGAACCACTCGTTGCCGGGGTCGTTGGTGCCCGAGACCAGCCCGATGTCGAACCATTGCTTGCCGAGATAGCGAAGCGTCTTGGCTTCGCCCTCGGTCCCCGGCTCGCGCCCTTCGAAATCGTCGCTGGCCAGCACCTCGACATGGGCGCGCAGCCGGGCCTCGAGAGGTGCCTCGCGGGGCGCCGACAGGGCCGGGCCCCCAGCAAGCAGCAGGAGCGGGGCAAGTGCCCCCTGGATGCAACGGAATATCGCGGCCATGCCCCTGTTCATCGTAGCAACCTACAGCATGGAATACTGTCGGCAAGATTAACACCGCAGGAAACGAGACGGTTTCCTGCCTTTCTTGTCACTCTGCCGTCCAGCCGCCGTCCATGCTCATATTGGCACCGGTGATGTTGGCCGCTTCGTCACGGCAGAGGAACACCGCCATCGCCGCGACATCGCCCGGCTGGACGAAGCTCTTGGTCGGCTGTCGCACCAGCATCACGTCGCGGATCACGTCCTCGCGGCTCATGTTGCGGGCCTTCATCGTGTCGGGAATCTGGTTCTCGACCAGCGGAGTCCAGACATAGCCGGGGCTGATGCAATTGGCCGTCACGCCAGCGGTCGCCAGTTCCAGCGCCAGCGTCTTGGTGAGGCCGGCGAGACCGTGCTTTGCCGCGACATAGGCGGCCTTGTAGGGCGAGGCGGTCAGCGAATGGGCGCTGGCGATGTTGATGATCCGCCCCCACCCCGCCGCCTTCATGTGCGGCACGGCCAGCCGGCTGGTGTCGAAGGCCGCCGTAAGGTTGAGCGCGATGATCATGTCCCACTTGGCGACCGGGAACGTCTCCACCGGGGCGACGTGCTGCATGCCCGCATTGTTGACCAGGATATCGGTCGGCCCCGCCGCCGCCATCAGCGCCTCTACGCCTTCGCGGCGGGTGAGGTCGGCGGGAACGTGCCCGGCCTCCAGCTCGTCGCAGAGCCGGGCGATTTCCCCGGCCTCCCCGAAACCGGACAGCACGACCTCGGCGCCTTCGTGCCGGAGCGCCCTGGCGATGGCCAGCCCGATCCCGGACGTGGAACCCGTGACGACTGCCCGCTTTCCCTTCAGGAACATTCTCGACTCCGCTTGTGGCTTGGCTAGTGTGGTTTCGCACCTGCGGCATGATGCAGGCAAGAGCAGCGCGGTTTTAAGGAGACGATCCGATGCGCCTCGACGATTTCAACCCCGGCGACGTCGATGTCGAGGATCAGCGCGGGCGCTCATTTCCCGTGGGAATGCGCGGCGGCAGCATCGGCTGCGGCACGATCGTGATCGCGCTGATCGCGGCCCTGGTGTTCGGAGTCGATCCCGCGCAGATGATCGGCGGCCTCCAGGAGATCCAGCAGCAGGGCCCGCAGCAAGGCCAGGCGCCCGTGCAGGGCGGCGGCAATGCGGCGGAAAGCTGCACGGCCGATGCCAGCAGCCGCGAAAGCTGCAACGCCCTGGCCTCGCTCAATCGCACCTGGGAACCGCTGTTCCGCCAGGCCGGGATCGAATTCCGGCGCCCGAAGCTGGTGTTCTATGCGCAGCAGGGCCAGTCGGGCTGCGGCACCGCCCAAAGCGCCATGGGCCCGTTCTATTGCCCCAGCGACGAGGGCATCTACCTCGACACCGACTTCTTCCGGCAGATGGACCAGGAGCTCGGCGCCGGCGGCCAGTTCGCCCGCATCTATGTGATCGCCCACGAATATGGCCACCACATGCAGAACCTGCTGGGCACTTCCGATCAGGTGCGCGGCCTGCAGCAGCGCAATCCCGGCGTCGCAAACCAGCTGTCCGTCCGTCTGGAACTGCAGGCGGACTGCTATGCCGGCGCCTGGGCCGGCAAGAATCGCGATCGACTCGACCCCGGAGACATGGAAAGCGGGCTCAATGCCGCCCATAGCATCGGCGACGACGCGCTGATGAAGGCGGCGGGGCGGCGTCCTGTCGAAGCATCATTCACCCACGGAACCAGCGCGCAGCGCACCGAGTGGCTGCGCCGCGGCCTGGAGTCGGGGAACGAGGATCAGTGTGATACGTTCGCCGAAATGCGCAGATAGATTCGCGCGCGCTGCCGGAAGCGGCCATTTCGGGAGAACCGCATGCATCGACTGATGCTCGCCTCGCTTTCCGCCCTTGCCCTGATCGCCGTCCCTGCCCAGGCGCAGCCCGGCGAGCCCGGCAAGCCGGTCACCGACCGCGAGCCCGATGCCGTGGACGTCGCGACCACGCCGATGAACGACCTCAACATCCGCAAGGACGAGATTCCCCAGCTCCTCATCGCTGCGCAGACTAGCCCTTACAGCCTCACCGGCCTGTCCCGCTGCAGCCAGCTCGCCGCCCAGATCGGCGAACTCGACGCTCTCCTCGGCGACGATCTCGACCTCCCGCAGACTCCCGGCCAGCGGCTGAGCCCGGGGCGCATCGGCGAATATGTCGTCGGGTCGTTCATTCCGTTCCGCGGGCTCATCCGCGAGGTTTCCGGGGCCGCCGACCAGCGCCGGCGCATGGAGCAGGCGATCACCGCCGGGATGGCGCGGCGCGCTTTCCTGAAAGGCGTCGGTCAGGAACGCGGCTGCCGCTATCCGGCCCGCTCGGCGACGCGCGAGATATGGGACCAGCAGCTCGCTGCGCTGCGAGCGGCCAAGGAGCACCAGGCGAAGCAGCCCGACCCAGGTCGCGACGATGCCGCTGCCGGCAAGGCCGTGGCCGACTCGCGAGGGCATCCCCGCCCGTGACAGGTTGCGCGGCGGCACAATCCGTTGCTAGGCGCCAGTCATGCGCCTGTCCGAATGCCACAACATCGATGATTTCCGCCTGCTGGCCAAGCAACGGCTGCCCTGGCCGGTGTTCGACTATATCGACGGCGCCGCCGACGACGAGCTGACCAAGGCGCGCAACACTGCTGCCTATGCCGATTGCGACCTCGTCCCCGACGTTCTCGCCGGGGTCGACGAGATCGACACCTCGGTCACCATCCTCGGGCGCAAGAGCGCGCTGCCGCTGATCCTCTCACCGACCGCCCTCCAGCGCGTGTTCCATTGGCAGGGAGAGCGCGCGGTCGCGCGGGCGGCCGAGAAGTTCGGACTGTGGTTCGGCATCTCCAGCCTGGCGACGGTGAGCATCGAGGAAGTGGGAGCGATGGTCTCCACGCCCAAGATGTTCCAGTTCTACTACCACAAGGACAGGGGCCTGAACCGCTCGATGATCGAGCGCTGCAAGGCCGCCAAGTTCGACGCGATCGCGCTGACGGTCGACACTATCGTTTCCGGCAAGCGCGAGCGCTGCGCCCGCAGCGGGTTCACTTCGCCGCCACGCTTCACCCCGTCGTCGGCCCTGTCCTATGCGCTGAAGCCGCGCTGGGCGCTGGACTACCTGTTCCGCGAGAAGTTCGCCCTGCCCAACCTCGATACCCATGTCAGCGAAGGGACCGGCCAGGCGGTTTCGATCGCCGAATACTTCAACACCATGCTCGACGCGTCGATGGACTGGGCCGCCGCCGAAAGGCTGCGCGAGGAATGGGGCGGGACCTTCTGCCTGAAGGGGGTGATGAGCGTGGCCGATGCCAGGCGCGCGGTCGCCATGGGGGCGGACGCGATCATGATCTCGAACCACGGCGGCCGGCAGCTGGACGGCAGCCGCTCGCCCTTCGACCAGCTGCCCGAGATCGTCGACGCGGTCGGCGGCCAGATCGAGATCATCTGCGACGGCGGCATCCGGCGCGGCACCCATGTGCTGAAAGCGCTGGCGGCCGGAGCCGACTGCGCTTCGGGCGGCAGGCTCTACCTCTATGCGCTCGCCGCGGCGGGGCAGGCCGGCGTGGAACGGGCAATCGGCCTGCTGCAGGACGAGATCGTCCGCGGCATGAAGCTGATGGGCGTGACGCGCGTCGACCAGCTCGACCGCACCCGGCTGCGCCGGCGCTAGGCCACCATGTACAAGCTCATCTATCTCGCTCGCCGCAATCCGACGGTAAGCCGGGCAGACTGGCCCCGCACCTGGCGCAGCCACGCCGTCTTCGCGAGCCAGTTCCCCGTCCTCGAATCCGGCATCGCCTACATGCGGTACTGCAACCGGCTCGAGGCACCGGGATTGCCCGGCATTTCCGAGGCGCACGACGGGGTTGCCATCGCGGCGGGCGACAACCTCGATGCGCTCAACGGCGCGGGCTTCAGCGCGGCGGACCGGGAAAAGATCGACGAGGACGAGCTGCGCGTCTTCGACATGCTGACGCCGAACTTCACCTTCTATTGCACCGAGGCCGTGTTGCGCGACGGCAAGCCGGGCGAAGCCGCACTGTTCCGCTTCATCGCGCGCAAGCCCGAGGCGACGCGCGACGACTTCGACCTGCGCTTCGGCGGCAGCCATGCCGAACTGGCGGAAAAGACGATCGGCCCGCTGGCGGCGGTCACGCGCTATGTCCACAACCGTCCGGTTCACGAGCCCCTGCCGCTGTTCCCCTTCGACGGCATCGTCGAGACCTGGTTCTCCGGGGCGGACGAGGCCATGGCGGCGATCGCCGACGGCGACTTGCGCAAGGTGGACGAGGATCTCGCGGCGTTCTGCGATCTCGAGCGGAGCGTCACCGTGCTGACCAGCGTGTGCCACCACTGGCCGAAGGACTGGTAGGGCAGAAAGCCCGTCGTCCCGGCGAGAGCCGGGACGACGAAACTTCCGCTTCAGCCGGCAACCTCGCGCCGTCCGACGCTGCTCCAGTCGACATTGCGCGTGGCATACATCACTCCGGCCAGCGCGGCGAACAGCAGCACCGAACCGATCAGCAGCGACCAGGCTTCGAGATTCAGCAGCACGAACAACAGCGCATAGAGCCCGGTCAGCATCGCACCGATGAAATAGCCGCGCCGCCAGCTTTTCAGCACGGCCGCGCTATAGGCCGATAGCAGCCCGATGATCGCCGCCGAGGCCACGATGTAGGCCGCGGTGAAGCCGATCACTTCGGCGAAGGCCAGTAGCAGGACGAAGAACAGCACCAGGCCGGCGCCGGTCAGCAGGTACTCCGCCGCAGCCACCCGCGCGCCGCCGACGATGTCGAACAGCAGGAAGGTGAGGAAAGTGAAGCCGATGAACAGGAAGCCGTACTTCACCGAGCGGTCCACTTTCGAATAGAGGTTGACCGGCTCGACCAGCCCGACCGTCACCGCCGGGGCCTGGCCGCTGATCAGCTCGCCCGTGCCGCTGGTGGTCGATGCGACGACCGCGCCCGAATAACCGTTGCCGCTGCCGTCGTCGATCATCGGCGCGCCGAGATCCTCGCTGGCGACCGGCGCCTGGCCCAGGGCCAGCTTGTCGACCGTATAGGCGGCGGTGAAGCCCTTGTCGGAGATCTCCCGCTTTTCCGGCAGGAAGCTGCCGCCGAAGCTCGGGTTCGCCCAGCTCGACGAGACTTCCCAGCGGGTCTGGCCGCCGCGCGGAACCAGGCTGAGCGAGCGGCTCCCGCGCAGGCCGAAGCCGTAATCGACGACGAGCCTGCCCTCGCCGCTCCACGGCAGGAAAGCGAAGAAGCCCTGCCCGCCGGTCGCTCCCGGCCCCTTGCCCGGCTGGACCGGCAAGGCAGCGCCGTTGGCGACCAGTCGCCCGCCCTTGGTCAGCCCGCGCGCATCCGAAGCGCCCATGCGCAGTTCGGCGCGGTCCCACAGCAGCTCTTCGCGAGTTACGCCGAAGCGGTCGAGGTCGGACGGCAGCTCGAACGTCGCGCTGCCTTTCACGTCCGCCTCGTAGAGCACGCTGCGATAGATCGACTTGCGCCGCTCCTGCGGCTTCATCCCTGTGGCGACCCGGTTCTCGACCGGCGAGATGTAGAGCATCCGCTCGACCTCGACCGTGCGCGAGATCGTCTTGCCGTTCACTTCCTCGTTCTGGACCTGCATGGTCCGGTAGGGAACGACTACGACCGGGCCGGCCAGGACCTGCGGCCCGCCCCAGCCGGCGTTGATCGCGGCCTGGGCGGTCTGCGATTGGGACTGGCGGTCGGACACCAGCAGGTAGACCATCAGCAGCGGGATCATCAGCACGAAGCCGATCAGCGATGCCAGCAGCAGCTTTATCCCCGGCGAGCGTTCCTTGCGCAGATCGTCGGCCATCACCCTTCTCCTTCGCTGAAATCGATTCGTCGCTCACAACCAACGGTTGATCGACATCGCGGAGGCGAGGTTGCCCCAGGATGAACGCTAGCGTGGCACGTCCGCGGGCAGCATCGCCGTTTCCGGATCGTCGGGCAGGAACCAGGCTTCCATGCTGCTAGCCGGCGCGCCGCTCTCGCCGATCGCGCGGGCGAACTTCTGTCCTTCGTAAGTGGCGGCGGCCAGCATCCGCGCGGCCAGCGCATCGCCGATGGTGAAAAGCTGCGGCACGCGCCCCGCAAGCGCGCGGGCCAGAAGGTCGACCGGCTCGCGCGCGGTCGCCAGGATCACGGCATCGACCGGCTCACGCCATTCCGCTTCGGTATGGACGTCGTAAAGCGAAACGCCCTCGGCGGCGATGGCGCGCAGCCAGGTGGTCGGCCGCAGGCGGACGCCGGCCTGCTTCAGCCTGCGGACGATGTAGCGTTCTTCCCAGTTGTCGGTGTTCCGCGCCGAAACCGGCGAATAGCCGGCAGTGACGAGATGGACTTCGGCGCCGCCGGCCGCGAGCATCTCGGCGAGGCCGCTGCCGGTGTGATAGCCCTCGGCGTCGAAGATCACGACCTTGCCGCCAGGCAGCTTTCGGACCGCCGTCGCGCTGCCGGGCAGCAGGTCCTCGGGCCGATAGACGAAAGGCAGGTCGTGGCCCGGCAGATCGGCATCGAAGGTGATGCTCCGGCCGCCACGACTGTAGCGCGCGCCGGTCGCGACGATCACCGCATCGGGCGCTTCGGCCAGGACCGTCTCGGCACTCGCTGCGGCACCCAGGCGCACGTCGATCCGGAGCCGCGCCAGCTCCTTCTCCCACCAGGTCACGGCGGCGCCATAGTGCTCGCGCCCCGGCAGCCCCGCCCACAGCGCCAGAGCGCCGCCGAGCCGGTCCCGCTGCTCGAACAGCACGACGTCGTGCCCTTTGCGCGCCGCGACGCGCGCCGCTTCCATGCCGCCGGGTCCGCCGCCGACCACGACCACGCGGCACCGGCGCTGCGCCGGGGTAAAGCTATGCTCGCCCCACAGGCGATCGCGATAGCTCGCCGGGTTTATCGCGCAGCCCTGGGCGCCATCGCCGCCGGCGGCCGTGCACCAGTTGCAGGCAATGCAGGTCCGGCTGCGCTCCTCCTTCCCTTCGCGGGCGTTCTGGACGAAGCGCGGCTCGGCGATCAGCTGGCGGGCCGAACCGACCATGTCGCAGGTTCCCGCCGCGATCGCCGCCTCGGCCTCGGCCATGTCGGTGATATTGCCGAGCACGCTGAGAACCGGCACCGATCCCGCGGCGGCGCGCACCCGCTCGACGAAGGGGCGGTAGTACTGCCGCCGCTCGAAGCCGGTGGGCATGCCGTGATGGAACTGCTGCGGCTCGAGCCCGACGTCGAGATCGATGTAGTCGAGCAGCCCCCGGCCGCACAGCGCCGCGACGACGGCATGGGCGGTATCGGTCCCGTAGCCGCCGGCGATCTGCTCGTCGCAGTTCAGCCGCATGCCCACCGCGAAGGCCGGGCCGCCACCCTCGCGGGCGGCCTGCAGCGCCTCGGCGACGAAGCGCATGCGGTTCTCCGGGCTGCCGCCGTATTCGTCGTCGCGCTCGTTGAAATAGGGCGAGAGGAACTGCTCGATCAGCGCGGCATGGCTGGCATGGAGCATGATCCCGTCGAACCCGGCCGCGCTCATGTGGGCGGCAGTGTCGCGGATGGCGCCGAGCATGGCGACGATGTCCTGCCGGCTCATCGCAAGGGTCGAATGGGCGCGTCCGCCGAAAGCGAACTGCCTGACCGACGGCGCGAAAGCCGGTGCCGGCGGACTGAGCGGCTGCCACTGCCCGGGGCCGGTCCAGTGGTACAGCGTCTCGCCGAAGATCTTGCCGCCGGCCTCGTGGATCGCGTCGGCCATGGCGGCGAAGGCGGCGATGTTCTCGGCCGGATGCGGAGACGGCTGGCGCGTTCGCCCGCGCTCGTGGATCGCCAGCGCCTGGACCACCAGCCCGCAGCCGCCGCCGCGCACGCGCTCGGCACTGTAGGCGGTCAAGTCGTCGAGCGGCTTGGTGCCGGCGGACAGGGCGCTGCCGTGCGGCGCGAAGAAGTAGCGCGTCGGCACTTCCACCGGCCCGAGGCGGATGGGCGAGAAGATATTGGGATACCGGGGATGTACGTCCTGCCCTGCCACGAAGTCCTCACCGTCATGATTCGCTGTCTTGCGACGAGGCTATCGCCGAATCGGACGGCGCCCAACTCCCCCCTCGGGCCTCAGAGGCCAGCGAGCTTGCGGTGGTCCCAGCTGATCACCTTTTCCGGGTGCACCGCGACGACGACGCGCTTCTGCGCCATCGCTCATCCCGATCGCGTCGCGCGCCTTGGCCATCAGCCGATCGCGTGGAGGTAGTTGAGCCGGCCGTCCGCCGCCTCCTGCCGCAGCGAAACGAGGTCGAGCTTGAACTCGATCTCTTCCATCGGCGTCTGGACCTTGGGGTTGCCGGTCCAGAACACCACGCGGCAGACCCGCTTCCTGATCCGCCAGCCCTGCGGCGTGCGGACCAGCTGGTCGTCGTAGTAGCCGGTGCCGTCCCACACCGGCGGGTCGCCCGCGGCATGGCGGACCAGCCGCCAGCTGCCGTAAGTGTGCACCGCCGCGCTGTCGCCCTCGACCGTGACCAGGTGATTGGTCATGACATGCTGGGTCGCGTCGAACAGCTCGTGGAATGAGCCGAAGTCGGCCTTGAACCGCGCAAGGTCGGTCCAGTGCGACGTCGGCCCGTAATCGGCGTCGCAGTCCTCGGTGAAGATGCGGTCGAACAGGTCCCAGCGCTGCGTGTCCATGGCGAAGCCGTAGAGGTTGATCAGCTGGATGATGTCTTCGCGATCGGACATGTGCTCTCCCCAGGCAGCAATCCCCTCCCGCTCGCGGGAGGGGAGCCTTCTTATACCGGCAGGCTGATTTCCGCGGTTCCCTTCAGGATGGTATCGCCGTTCTGCGTGGTCATCCGGGTCTGCACCTTGACCACCGGCATGCCGTAGGCCGACTGGTCGACCTTCTCGACGACCTCGCCGTCGATGTAGGTCACGTCGCCTTCGAAAGCCGGGCTGCGGAACTGGGTGACCGAGTGCCAGATATAGCCGTCGTGGCCGGCCCAGTAGGCGCAGTAGTCGACGTGCCAGGTGTTCATCGACGAGCCGTAGCCGTAGACGCCGCCCATGCCGACCTTCTCGCCCTTCTCGGCGTTGATGTGGCCCGAGGACGGACCGTGGTAAAGGCCGTCGCCCTGCCGCGGGTCGATCTTGCGGGCCTCGAAGTCGTAAGTCATGTCCTCGCCGAAGCCGGCATCCTCGAGCGCCGGATCATAGGCGCCGGCAGGCGGGTTCCAGCGCCAGGTGCCCCAGATGTTCTGGCGATGGGCGCGGCATTCCAGGGCGAAAGTGACGCGCGAATGCGGGCCGATCACGCGGCGAGGCAGCTTGTCGCCGACCTTGACCTCGGCAAAGCGCGGCGAGACGCCTTCGCGGTTGGACTTGATCCATTCGAGCCGCAGCCGGTTGATCTCTTCGAGTTCCTCCTTGGTCCACAGCTTGGGCGGGCGGCTCTCCTTGTCGTAGACCTTCCGCTTGGCCGCCTCGTCGACGAGGTAGCGGATCGAGGTCGCCCGCTCCTTGGCGACGAGCGCGCCGTGCTGGTTGCGGTGGACGGTATCCCCGTCGGCGAACATGGTCGGCCCGGCAAAGCCGGTGTCGGTCACCTTGTAGCCGGCGAAGTAGCGTTCCTGGGTCAGCTTGTCGCCTGGACGGACCGGGGTGCCGTAGAACCACCATTCCTCGCCGGCGAAGATCAGGTGCGAGCCGGGAATCTTGCCGACGCAGGAGGGATGGCAGCCGTGGCCGTAGTCCATGGCCACGGTGAAGCTCTGCGGGGCGACGATGCCGCCGAACTTCGAGCTTTCGGCGAACTGCTGGTCCCAGTGCAGCGGGTTGGCATAGTCCATCGCCTGCACCCAGCGGCGGATGTCGGTCGCGTTGCAGGGGTCCCAGAACTCGGCGAACACGATCGGCTTGCCGATCCACTTGTCGACATCGCTGGTGTCCAGCGTAACGGGTCCTTCGGCCATCGGTGACTCTCCCAGCACCGGCGCGCTGTGGCGCCGTGGATATGTTGCACGTTGTTGGCGTCTTTCACGCGGCTGGCAAGACCGCTCGGCAGTAGGCGCAAGCTGATCGGCAGAACCTGCAAGATCGCCTTCGGCTTTTCCGTGGCAAGGCCGCCGAATCGCGCTATCCTGCCGCCACGCAGCAAGGAGAGGACCCATGGCGACGGCAGCACGGATCGACAGTGGCGACGATGCCTTCGTCCGGCGGATGCGCTACGAGCTTGCCGCCGCCTATCGGCTGGTCGCCCTGTTCGGCTGGGACGATCACATCGCCACGCACCTGTCGATGCGGCTGCCCGACGACACCTTCCTGCTCAACCCCTTCGGCCTGATGTTCGACGAGATCACCGCCTCCAGCCTGATGCGGCTGGATCTGGAGGGCAACCTGGTCGAGCCTTGCAACTATCCGGCCAATCCGGCGGGCTTCAACATCCACGCCGGCCTGCTCCAGGCCCGGCCGGATGTGAACAGCGTGATGCATCTCCACAGCCGCGACGGCGTCGCGGTCTCGGCGCTGGCGGAAGGGCTGCTGCCGCTCAGCCAGAACGCGCTGAACATCTACCACGACATCGCCTATCACGAGTTCGAAGGCATCGTGCTGGCCGAGGACGAGGGCGTCCGGCTGGCCGCCGACCTCGGCGACAAGAACCTGATGATCCTGCGCAACCACGGCACTCTCACGGTCGGGCGGTCGATCGGCGCGGCCTTTGCCCGGCTCTACATGATCGAATGGGCCTGCACCGCGCAGGTCCGCACGCTGAGCATGGGACGCGCGCTGCATCTGCCGGCCGAGGAGGTGCAGGAGAAGCAGCGGGTGATGATGGCCTCGGCCTGGGTCAACGCTTTCGCCGAAGAGCGCTTCTGGCCGGCGATGGTCCGCAAGGCCGAGCGGGATTGCCCGGGCTTCGCGGACTAGGATCCCTCGCCTTCCCGAGCTTTGCGCTAAGGGAAACCCCCATCTAAAACTGCGGAGGAGAACGCCTATATCCCCGCCATGGCCAGGCACCCGCACCACGCGAATCCCGATCCGACTCCGGCGGAAGTGACCGCCCACGCCGCCGCAGCCCGCGCCCGCAAGCGGGCCGAGGCGGAAGCGATCGGCATCGACGACGACTACGTCTCGCGCTTCGTCGAAAGCTTCTACACCCGCATCCGCGCCGACGCGCTGCTCGGGCCGATCTTCACCGAGCGCATCGCCGACTGGGCGCCACACCTCGACCGGATGAAGACCTTCTGGCGCTCCATCCTGCACAACAGCGGAGAATTCACCGGCAATCCGATGGCCAAGCACCTGGCGATACCCGGGCTCGAGTCCCGCCACTTCGCTCATTGGCTGGACCTGTTCTATGCCACCCTGCGCGAGCTGGAGAGCGATCCCCAGGCCACCCGCCTCGTCGGCACCCGGGCGCGGATGATCGCCGACAGCCTGCTCACCGGCATAGCCATGCGCGACCACGGCCTTTCGGGCGGGCGCGCCGGGGCAGACCTGCCTCACGTCTGAGCTTGCGCGTGCCCGGCCCGGCGGGCATGAGGCCGCGATTTTGCTCACAGGAGGATGGAATGGATCTCGAAGTCGCGACGCTGACGGCCAAGAACGGCGATTCGGCAGGCCTGATCAAGGCGATGAACGACGGCGGCACTGCCGCCCTGCTCTCCGCGCCCGGCTGCCGCTCGGTGAAAGTCCTTCCCGGCGTCGAGAACCCCGGCAACATTCTGTTCCTGGTCGAATGGGATTCGGTCGAGGCGCATGCCGCCGCCAAGAGCAGCCCCGGCTTCCAGCAGTTCATCGCCACCGCCAGCCCCTTCTTCGGCGAAGGCACCGGCTCGATGCAGCATTTCCGGCTCGACTGACCGGCGCGGCCGCGCGGGACCGGCGCGCTCAACCTGACGGCGCTGCGCAATCATCCCACAACTTCGTTCGTCGCGTCATTGTCACAAATCGCGATTTGAGGCATCGCGCGCGCCTAGAGTGATGCCTGGACCGAGGGGGAGCCCGCCATCCGCCAGATTGCCGCCTTGCCGTACCGGACCGAGGGGAACGCCATTGATGCGCCCGTGCGCATCATGCTGATCACCTCGCGCGGGACGCGACGCTGGGTGATCCCCAAGGGCAACGTCTCTTCCGGCATGGCGCCGCATGCCTCCGCCGCGCGCGAGGCGGAGGAGGAGGCCGGGATCGCCGGCGCAGTCTGCCCTACCCCGCTCGGCTCGTACCGCTACCGCAAGCGGCGCAGCAACGGCGCCTCGCTGATGGTCGACGTCGACGTCTTCCCGCTCGCCGTCAACCGCGAGCTCGACAACTGGAAGGAGCAGGACCAGCGCGAGCGCCGCTGGTTCACGCTCGCCGAAGCTGCCGAGGCGGTCGAGGAGACCGATCTCAGGGACCTGATCCGCTCCTTCGGAGCATCTGAATTCAAGGCGGCCGCGCGGCGCACCGGGATGCTGCAGGCGGTCGCGGAAAAATCGAGGATGAATCATATGTTCGGATGGTTCCAGCGCCTGCTGCCCAAGACCGGAAATTTCTTCGACCTGTTCGAAGCCCATGCGCTGACCATCGTCGCCGCGGCCGATGCCCTGGCGCGGCTGCTGCAAGCGGGCTCCACCGCCAGCGACCACATCCGCGAGATCGTCGAGCGCGAGCACGACGCCGACAACATCACCCGCGAAGTCCTGCAGACCGTGCGCAAGACCTTCCTCACCCCGTTCGACCGCGGCGCGATCACCAGCCTGATCGGGGCGATGGACGACGCCGTCGACGAGATGGACGCCACCGCCGCCGCGATCGACCTCTACGAGGTGCGCGAGTTCGACCAGGAGATGCTCGACATGGCGGCGATCATCGTCGACGCCGCGCGGCTCACCGCCGAGGCGATGCCGCTGCTGCGCGACGTCGCCGCCAACGGCCCGCGCCTGCACGAGCTGACCGAGCGACTGGTCCGCATGGAAGGCCATGCCGACGCGATCCACGATGCCGGCGTGCGCAAGGCCTTCCACGAACGCGCGCCAGGCAGCACGCTGGACTTCATCGTCGCCCGCGAGATCTACAAGCACCTCGAGCGCATCGTCGACGCGCTCGAGGATGTCGCGAACGAGATCGACGGCCTCGTCATCGACCACGCCTAGGCGCGACGACGATGCACGAACTCGCCCTGCCCCTGCTGATCGGGCTGATCGTCGTCGCCCTGGCGTTCGACTTCCTCAACGGCCTGCACGACGCCGCGAACTCGATCGCCACGGTCGTCGCGACGCGGCTGCTGCGCCCGGTCCAGGCGGTCGTCTTCGCCGCAACGTTCAACTTCGCCGCCTACTTCCTCAGCATCGTCTTTCCCAGCCTGCACAAGGTCGCCGAGACGATCGGCTCGGGGCTGATCGACAAACAGCTGGTCACCCCGGCCGTGGTCTTCGGCGCGCTGGTCGGGGCGATGTTCTGGAACGTGGTGACCTGGCTGAAAGGCATTCCCTCTTCGAGCAGCCACGCGCTGATCGGCGGACTCGTCGGCGCCGGCACGGCGCACGCCGGGCTCACCGGCATCCAGTGGACCGGCCTCAACAAGACGCTGATCGCCATCGTCCTGTCGCCGACGCTGGGCATGCTGCTGTCGATGCTGATCATGCTGCTGACCAGCTGGATCTTCCGCAATTCCAGCGCCCGCTCGGCCGAAGGCAGCTTCCGCTTCCTGCATCTCGTCTCGTCGGCCGCCTATTCGATCAGCCACGGCCTCAACGACGCGCAGAAGACCATGGGCATCATCACCGTGCTGCTCTACTCGACCGGCTATCTCAGCGGCGAGTTCCACGTGCCGCACTGGGTGGCGATCAGCTGCTACGTCGCCATCGCGCTCGGCACGCTGTCGGGCGGATGGAAGATCATCGAGACCATGGGATCGCGCATCACCAAGCTGTCGCAGCACCAGGGCTTCAGCGCCTCGACCGGCGGCTCGATCATGGTCTTCACCGCCTCGCTGCTGGGCATCCCGGTCTCGACGACGCATACGATCACCGGCTGCGTCATCGGCGCCGGCACCGCCCGCCGCGCCTCGGCCGTCCGCTGGGGCGTGGCCCGCAGCGTCGTCGTCGCCTGGATCATCACCATCCCGGCCTCGGCCGCGGTGGGCGCGCTGTTCTATTTCATCGCGTCGATGTTTTGAGGGGCTGATGCCCCGCTGCTCCCCAGCGAAGGCTGGGGCCTCGGCCGGTTGCAGAGTAACGGCAGCAGGGCGCGCTATTCCGAGGTCCTACCCAGCGAGAGCGGTCCCGGGTCGAGCCCGGGACGACGAAAGAGTGCCAGGGACGTCGAAAGAGTGCCCGGGACGACGAAAGAGTGCCGGGGACGACGAAGGAGTGCCCGCGGCGTCGCCAGGCTTACGTATCGTCCTTGTCGTCATCCGTATGCGTGACGCCCAGGTCGTCGTCGCCGCCGAGGTCGACGTCGTTGTCGGGCGAATCGCCGTCGTCGATGTCGAGATCCTCATCGGCAAGGTCGACATCCTCGACGACTTCGACCTTGACCTTCACGACTTCCTCGAACGGAAGCGGCTGCTTCGACTTGAGCACCGGCTCGGGCTGCCAGGAATAGCTGCATTCGATGCAGGTGACCGGATCGTCCTTGCCGAGGTCGTAGAATCGGGTGCCGCATTTCGGGCAGCCGTGCTTCGCGCCCCATTCAGCCTTGACCATGAATTGTCCTCACTCTGCCCGCCGGACTCGGCAGGTCACGAAATTCCGCATTTGATGGTGACCCGGGACGCCGAAATCAAGCGCCCGCCTCGCATCAGGGCGGGCGCCTTGCCATAGGCCGCGCGCGCTGTCAAAAGCCGCGCGGTTTTCGCGACCTCCGTCATAGACTTCAAGGCCCCGCCCGTGACCTCAGCCGACCCCTCCCAGATGCGCCCGCGCCGCTTTCGCCATGCCGGGCCGCTCAGAGGCCGCATCCGCGTGCCGGGCGACAAGTCGATCAGCCATCGCGCGATCATGCTGTCGGCGCTGGCGGTGGGGGAGAGCCGCATCTCGGGCCTGCTCGAAGGCGAGGACGTGCTGGCGACCGCGGCGGCGATGCGGGCGATGGGCGCCAGCGTCGAACGGCGCGCCGTCGACGGCGGCGGGGCCGAATGGATCGTCGATGGCGTCGGCATCGGCGCGCTGCTGCAGCCCCGGGTCGCGCTGGACATGGGCAACAGCGGGACGTCCACCCGGCTGCTGATGGGCCTGGTCGCCTCGCACCCGATCACGGCGACCTTCATCGGCGACGCCAGCCTGTCGAAGCGGCCGATGCGGCGGGTGATCGACCCGCTGGCGCAGATGGGCGCCGAGATCGGCGCCAGCCCCGGCGACACGCTGCCGCTGATGCTGCGCGGCGCCTGTCCGGCAGTGCCGATCACCTATCGCCTGCCGGTCGCCTCCGCCCAGGTGAAGAGCGCCGTGCTGCTCGCCGGCCTGAACACCCCCGGGATCACCACGGTGATCGAGCCGGTCCCGACGCGCGACCATTCGGAGCGCATGCTCAGGGGCTTCGGCGCCGAGCTCGCCGTCGAAGTCGAAGCGGACGGCACCCGGATCATCACCATCCGCGGCGAAGCCGGGTTCCGCCCGCAAGTCATCGAAGTTCCCGGCGACCCATCTTCCGCCGCTTTCTTCATCACCGCGGCGCTGCTGGTGCCGGGCAGCGAGCTGACCATCGAGAACGTCGGCCTCAATCCCACCCGCGCGGGGCTGATCCAGGTGCTGCGCGACATGGGCGGCAGCATCGTCGAGACCAATCCGCGCGAAGTCGGCGGCGAGCCGGTCGCCGACCTCGTGGTGCGCCATTCGCAGCTTCGCGGCATCGAAGTCGACCCGGCGATCGCGCCGAGCATGATCGACGAGTTCCCGGTCCTCTTCGTCGCCGCCGCCCTCGCCGAAGGGCGCACCGTGACCAGTGGGCTGGAGGAACTGCGCGTCAAGGAATCCGACCGGCTGGAAGTCATGGCGGCGGCGCTCGAGGCGGCAGGCGCGCGAGTCGAGGAACGGGAAGACGGCCTCGTCATCGACGGCAGCGGCGGCGAGCCGCTCGCCGGCACCGGCCCCGGCGGCGCGCCGGTCGCCACGCACCTCGACCACCGCATCGCCATGAGCATGGCCGTTGCCGGCCTGTGCAGCCGCAGCGGCGTCGAAGTCGACGACACCAGGCCGATCGCCACCAGCTTCCCCGTCTTCGAGGCGCTGCTCGACGGGCTCACGGGATGACCGAGCTCGCCGCCAATGTCGCCGGGTTCGCAGGAATGTTCGCCGTCGTCTTCGCCTATGCCTACCAGACCGGCAAGCACCGGCCGAATCCCTTCGTCCAGCACGGGGTCAACCTGCTCGGAGCAGTGCTGCTCGGCATTTCGCTGCTGCATAACATGAACCCGGCATCCTTCGTGCTCGAGCTGATCTGGGGCAGCGTGGCCATCTGGGGCCTGGTCAAGGCGCTCCGGGGGAGGAAGCGGCAGGCATGATCATCGCCGTCGACGGGCCGACCGCTTCGGGCAAGGGCACGATCGCGCGGGCGCTCGCCGCGCATTTCGGCCTGCCCCATCTCGATACCGGGCTGCTCTACCGGGCGGCCGGGCGGCAGGTGGCGCTGGCGGGCGGCGATCCCGACTGCGAAGCCGATGCCCTCGCCGCCTGCGCCTTTCCGGACGACCTGCTCCAGGACCCCGAACTGCGCTCGGAAACGACCGGCGGCCTCGCCAGCCGCGTCTCGATTCACCCGGCGGTGCGCGAATCGCTCTACCAGCGGCAGCGGGCCTTCGCGCTCCAGCCCGGCGGCGCCGTGCTCGACGGGCGCGACATCGGCACGGTCATCGCGCCCGAAGCCGACGCCAAGCTGTTCGTCACCGCCAGCGTCGGGGCGCGGGCAAAGCGGCGCTTTCTCGAGATGGCCGATTCGGGCCGCGCGGCGAATCTGGGCGAGGTCGCCGCCGATCTCGCCGCTCGCGACGAGCGCGATCGCTCGCGCCGCCACGCGCCGCTGCGCGCCGCAGCCGATGCGATGCCGCTCGATACCTCTGATATGACTGCAGAACAGGCCGTCGCAGCGGCGATAGCATTGGTCGAAGACCGGCTTCGCAGCTGATTGCTTACCGATTAACCCATGTTGGTGGCGGGAGGCGCGGTTCTCCTGTAAAAGGCCGCCATCGCCATCCCCCCTGGCATCTTGGCGGCAGAGAGACGCCTCGTTCGTGCTCTCGCCAGAACCTATGGAGGGCAGCCATGCCCCGCTACCAGATCATCCCCAACCACCAGCCGGATGCCACGGTCGAAGTCGACGGCATCGACGCCGGGGCCGCCTTGCATGTCGCCAGCCAGCTTCGCTGCGGACAGGCCGACGTTCACGAGAACGGCCACTACCTGTTCTCCGTCCGCACTCTCGGCGGAGAGACCTCGTTCTGGGAAATCTTCCAGCGCCACGAGGAAGCGGCCCAGCAGGTGCCGGCTCATTCGGAATAGCCCGTTCCCCCAGCCTGTCGGACCGGCCCTGCGGGATGGATCCGCGGCCGCGGAAAAGCTTGCTTTTCCACACCCCTTCCCCTAAGCGCCGCCGGTTCGTGGGACACTTGTGTCCCAGGGACGCCCGTATTCGGCATGCGGCCGGCGGGCGGTTCGGCCCTTTGGCCCGCCACGGCATGGTGCCGGCGGCGGAGGAAAGACCGGCGGAAAAACCGCCTGGCCGGAAACATCGATAGACAGGACAGAGTGAATGGCCACATCGGCATCCCCCTCGCGCGACGATTTCGCCGCGCTTCTCGAAGAAACTCTCGGCGGAGCATCGGACGGCGGCTTTGAAGGCCGCGTCGTCAAGGGCACCGTCACCGCCATCGAAAACGACAAGGCGGTCATCGACGTCGGCCTCAAGAGCGAAGGCCGCGTCCCGCTCAAGGAATTCGCCCCTCCGGGCCAGCAGCACGGCCTCAAGGTCGGTGACGAAGTCGAAGTGTTCGTCGACCGCGTCGAGAACGCCGACGGCGAAGCCATGCTGTCGCGCGACCGCGCGCGCCGCGAAGCCGCCTGGGACAAGCTGGAAAGCGAGTTCGGCGAAGGCAAGCGCGTCGAAGGCGTGATCTTCGGCCGCGTCAAGGGCGGCTTCACCGTCGACCTCGACGGCGCCGTCGCCTTCCTCCCCGGCTCGCAGGTCGACATCCGCCCGGTGCGCGACGTCCAGCCGCTGATGGACGTGCCGCAGCCGTTCCAGATCCTCAAGATGGATCGCCGCCGCGGCAACATCGTCGTGTCGCGCCGCGCCGTCCTGGAAGAGACTCGCGCCGAGCAGCGCAGCGAGCTGATCGACAAGCTTTCGGAAGGCCAGATCATCGACGGCGTGGTGAAGAACATCACCGATTACGGCGCCTTCGTCGACCTCGGCGGCATCGACGGCCTGCTGCATGTCACCGACATGAGCTACAAGCGCGTCAACCACCCGAGCGAGGTCATCAACATCGGTGACACCGTGCGCGTGCAGATCGTCCGCATCAACCAGGACACGCAGCGCATCAGCCTGGGCATGAAGCAGCTGGAAAGCGATCCCTGGGAAGGCGTCGCCGCCAAGTACCCGGTCGGCGCCAAGCTGCACGGCACCGTCACCAACATCACCGAATACGGCGCCTTCGTGGAGCTGGAAGCGGGCATCGAAGGCCTGGTCCACGTTTCCGAGATGTCCTGGACCAAGAAGAACGTCCACCCCGGCAAGATCGTCTCGACCAGCCAGGAAGTCGACGTCATGGTCCTCGAGGTCGACAGCGACAAGCGCCGCATCAGCCTCGGCCTCAAGCAGGCCCAGCAGAACCCCTGGGAAGCTTTCGCCGAAAAGCACCCGGTCGGCTCGCAGGTCGAAGGCGAAGTCAAGAACGCGACCGAGTTCGGCCTGTTCATCGGCCTCGACGGCGACGTCGACGGCATGGTCCACATGTCGGACATCGCCTGGGGCATCTCGGGCGAGGACGCCCTGGCGCTCCACCGCAAGGGCGAGCAGGTCAAGGCCGTGGTGCTCGACGTCGACGTCGAGAAGGAACGCATCAGCCTCGGCATGAAGCAGCTTGAAAAGGGTGCTCCCAGCGCCGGCGGCGTCGCCTCTTCGGGCACGCTCAAGCGCGGCGAAGTGGTCACGGTCACGGTGCTCGAAGTCCGCGACGGCGGCCTCGAGGTGCAGGCCGGCGACGATGGCGCCACCGGCTTCATCAAGCGCACCGACCTCGGCCGCGACCGGGACGAGCAGCGTCCGGACCGCTTCCAGGTCGGCCAGAAGGTCGATGCCATGGTCACCGGCTTCGACCGTTCGAAGAAGCCCAACTTCTCGATCAAGGCGCACCAGCTGGCCGAAGAGAAGCAGGCTGTCGAGCAGTACGGCTCGTCCGACTCGGGCGCGTCGCTGGGCGACATCCTCGGCGAGGCGCTGAAGGCCGGCCGCAGCTGAGGCTGGCGAGTCGCGCCCCCGCCTGCGCGGGGTAGCAAGATCAAGCCCGTCCGCTCATCCGAGCGGGCGGGCTTTTGCTTTGCCCGCTGCTCGACTACATGGGCGGCAAGGAGAATCCCCATGTCGCTGGAAGTCCATCAGTTCGCCTGCCTGTCCGACAACTACGGCTACCTGCTGCACGATCCCGTCAGCAACGAGACCGCCTGCATCGACACCCCCGATGCCGACGCCTATCTGCGCGAGGCCGGGCTCAAGGGCTGGCAGATCACCCAGATCTGGAACACCCACTGGCATGCCGACCATGCCGGCGGCAACGAGGCGATCAAGGCCGCCACCGGCTGCACCATCGTCGCTCCCGCCGGCGAGGCGGACAAGATCGCCGGCGTCGACAGGGTCGTCGGCCAGGGCGACGTGGTCCGCCTGGGCGACTGGGAAGCCCAGGTCATCGACGTCGGCGGCCACACCATGGGCCACATCGCCTATCACCTGCCGGCCGCGGGGATGGCCTTCGTCGGCGATTCGGTCTTCGCACTCGGCTGCGGACGCATGTTCGAGGGCACGGCCCCGCAGTTCTGGGCCAGCCTCTCGCGGATCAAGGCGCTGCCGGTCCAGACCATGCTCTACTGCGCCCACGAATATACCGCCTCGAACGCCCGGTTCGCGCTGCATGCCGATCCCGACAACCCGGCGCTGCAGGCCTATGCCGAGGAAGTCGCCGCTCGCCGGGCCGCCGACAAGTGGACCGTGCCGACCAAGCTCGAGCGCGAGCTTGCCGCCAATCCCTTCCTGCGCGCCGACGATGCCGGGCTGCAGTCGCGCTGGGCCGACAGGGGCGGCAAGGTCGGCGACGCGGTCGCAACTTTCGCCGCGCTGCGTGCGGCCAAGGACAATTTCTAGAACCATGGCCGGCGCCAGGCCCGCGCGGAACGGACCGTTCGGCCGGGCGCGGGGCGAAGTCCTGCGATCGATCGGCCGGCCGTGAGCGGGCGCATCCTGACCGTTCCCAGAGGCCAGGTGCTGTTCCGCGCCGGCGAGGACTGCGCCGGCTTCGTCGTCGTGCACAGCGGGACGATCCGGGTCACTCTGACCGGCGAGAGCGGGCGCGAGATCGTCCTCTACCGCGTCCGGCCCGGCGAAGTCTGCCTGCAGACTTTCGGCTGCCTGATCAACCATCGGCCCTATTCAGCCGAAGGACAGGCCGAAACCGACCTCGCAATCGAACTGGTCGCGGCCGGCGACTTCCGCCGGCGGGTGATCGACGACGGCGAATTCCGCGAAAGCCTGTTCGCCGCGGTCGCGGCGCGCTTCGAGGACATGGAGCGGCTGATCGAGAACGTCGCCCTGACCGGCCTCGAGGCGCGGGTCGCGGGCATCCTGCTGCGGCTGATGGACGATGCCGCCACCGTCACCGCCACGCACGAGACCATCGCTCTCGAGATCGGCTCGGGCCGGGCCGCGGTCAGCCGGGTTCTCGGCCAGCTGTCCCGGCGCGGCCTGGTCGAGATCGGCCGCGGCGCGATCCGCGTCCTCGACCCGGCGGCGCTGGACGCGCTGTCGCACGCTGTGTGACCAAATCACCGACAGCACGTGCGAAGAGGTCTAGACCCATCCTCGTCAAAGCAAGAGGAGGGAAGCGAACATGCCGTGCAACGAAGGAAAACTCGACCGCATCCTGCGCGTCGTCGTCGGCCTGGTGCTCATCGCGCTGGTCTATGTCGGACCGCAGACACAATGGGGCTGGATCGGCATCGTGCCGCTGCTCACCGGGATCGTCGGCTTCTGCCCGGCCTACAAGCTGTTCGGCATCGATACCTGCAAGGCGAAGTAGCCAGCTCTCCGGGCCCGCCTGATAGGTGGAGCGGGCCCCCAGTTCCTCCACCTGCGGGGGAGGGGGACCGCCGGCGTAGCCGGTGGTGGAGGGGCAGGCGCGGGTACTCCAAACGATCGTAGGTCGCGCCTCTGTCCCACAGAGGTTCGGAGACGAGGCAGGTGCCCCTCCACCACGCCGCTGCGCGTCGCGGTCCCCCTCCCCGTGCCGGGGAGGATCTGGACACAGTTCAACCCCCGCTGGCGAATGCGGGCTTGCGCCGGGGAAGGAAACACACGCACGGGACGGCCGGCGCTTGTGGTTTGCCTGGCACGACAGGCTTGGCTGGTTGCGAGCCCTGCGGTGCGAGGCGTCGGCGGGTCGGGTTGCT
>CAUJJI010000113.1 GCA_963205265.1 Pseudomonadota bacterium | reverse complement strand
AGGGAGCGGAACCGGTTCGCTCGCCGCTACCCCAAGGGCCGGCGCCTGTCAGGGCGACCACATATCCGGATGCGGGGAATTACCCCACGTAAGGCAGGGCATGGGAGCAACCCGACCCGCCGACGCCTCGCACCGCAGGGCTCGCAACCAGCCAAGCCTGTCGTGTCAGGCAAACCACAAGCGCCGGCCGTCCCGTGCGTGTGTTTCCTTCCCCGGCGCAAGCCCGCATTCGCCAGCGGGGGTGAAGCTGTGTCCGTTTCAGATCCTCCCCCATGGGGGGAGGGGGACCGCCGGCGCAGCCGGTGGTGGAGGGGTGTCCCCCTCCGATCGAACGCTGACACCCCTCCGTCATTCGCTATGCGAATGCCACCTCCCCTTCCAGGGGAGGATCTATTGGTCAGTCCCCTCCCGCCCTAGCCTTCCTGCGCGACGAGGCCGCGCTGGGGATAGGTCCATGCCGTGCCACGGCTGAAGTTCTCTGCAGCGAAATCCCAGTTCAGGCAGTTTTCCACCACGGCCTCGACATAGTCCGGACGCTTGTTCTGCACGTCGAGGTAATAGGCGTGTTCCCACAGGTCGATGGTGAACAGGGGCACCTCCCCCGTGGTCAGCGGCGTGCCGGCGTCATGGGTCGAGATGACTTTCAGGCCCCCCTCGCCTGCGACGAGCCAGGCCCAGCCCGATGCGAAGTGCCCGGTCGCTTCCTCGACCAGCGCCTCGTTCAGGCGCTCCGGCGAGCCGAAGTCGCCCGCAATCGCCTCGAGCAGGGGACCGCTCGGCCGGCCGGGCCGGGCGGCGAGGCTGTGCCAGTAGAAGCCGTGGTTCCAGGCCTGGGCGGCATTGTCGAACAGCGTCCGGTCGCCGCGCGCCTCGGCGGCCCGGACGATGGTCTCGAGGTCGGCATCGGCGAGATCGGTGCCGGCGATCGCCTCGTTGACCTTGTCGACGTAGCCCTTGTGATGGGCGCCGTGGTGCAGTTCCAGGGTCTCGGCAGAGATATGCGGCGCCAGGGCGTCGGTCGGATAGGGAAGCGGAATCAGGGAAACGGGCATGTCGGTACTCCAAGCTGTACCACTGGAACCGCTCGCGCTTCCTGCAGTTGCACGGCTCGTCGTCGAAATGCGGCTTTTGCCCGCCTCGACCCCGGCGGCGCGATCGTCGAACGGCACGATGGATGGCGGGGCCGTGCTGTCGCGCTCCGCCGCCGGGTCAAGGGTTGCAATCGCCTACGAATGGCAGGAAGCTGCGCGAACCAGAGAAAAACAAGGGAGAGCCGGGATGCGAACCGTGTTGCTGCGTCTGCACCTGATCGTCGTGCTGCTGTTCACCGGCCTGCCGCTGCCGCTCCATGCTGCCGAGGGCGACTACGGCATCGGCGTGAAGCGAATTACCTTCGTCGACCCCAGCCGCACCATCAAGGCCGGCGCGGGTTTCGCCGGCTCGCCCGATCGCAGGCTCGACGTGATCGTCTGGTATCCGGCCGCGGCCAAGCCGGGCGCAGCTGTCGACGATGCACCGCCGGCGCAGCGCGGGCCCTGGCCGCTGGTGATCTACAGCCACGGCACTTTCGGCCAGCCGGACAACGCCACGCACCTCGTGTTCCAGCTGGTCCGCCACGGCTATGTCGTCGCGGCGCCGACCTATCCGATGACTTCCAGCGCGGCTTTCACCCGAATCACCGCGCCGGTGATTTCCGATGCCTACAACCAGCCGAAGGACATCAGCTTCGTCATCGACAGGCTGCTCGCCGACCCGTTCTTCGCGCCGGCGATCGACAAGGCCAGGATCGGCACCACCGGCCATTCGCTGGGAGCGGTGACCAGCTACTTCGCCAGCTTCGGGCTGCAGACGCGCGACCCGCGCATCGTCGCCACGGCGCCGATTGCCGCCGGCGACCCGGTGACGACCGCGCTTGCCGGCGACATGGGCTGGTGGGGCACGGGCCATGCCGCGGTCTCGGTGCCGACGCTGTTCCTCACCGCCGAGAAGGACGTCTTCGCGCGCACCACCGGGCGGCCCCACGCCGCCTTCACGCGCATCGAGCCGCCGAAGTACGACCTGCTGATCAAGGGCGGCGTCCACGTCTGGTTCCACGACGGCGACGAGCAGCTGGCCGACAACCGCAATCCCGATTGCCTGTTCTTCGACAAATGGATGCCGAACGTCCGCATGCCGGGCTGCGAGGAGCGTGTGCCGCTGATCGGCCCGGCTCGCCAGCAGGAGATCACCCGGGTCGCCGTCCTCACCTTCTTCGACGCCTACCTGAAGCAAGACCGGGCGGCGCTCGAGCGATTGCGCCGGCTCGACAGGGAATTCCCCGAAACGACGCTGCTGCGCGGCGACTAGCCTGCCGTCGGCGCAGAAGGCGCAATCCCGCCGCCGCACCCCGCCCACGCTCCGCCGCCTTGCCGTGGCGCGGCGGTTCCAGGCGTGCTTACCGCCGCTTTAACTCGCGGGAGTAACTCCGGATTAACGCAGTCGGCCCAGATTGCGGAGGAATTCGGGGGTATCGGATCGGGATCGGCGATCACGGCACCCTGCACTCGCAGGATGGATAGTCGCGACTGCGGAAAGCTTCCGCACCGCATGCAAGGACGTGAATCGCGATGCCCGGCCCAACCGACCAGGAACAGCTCTTCCTAGAACTGATCAACGAGGCGCGGCTCGATCCGATGCGCAATGCGGCGCGCTATATCTCGTCCTATTCCCCGCTCACGTCGACCGATGGCGATATCCAGAGCGCGCTCAACTACTTCCACGTGGTCGGCGCCGACCTGCTCGCGGCCTACCAGGCGCTGACCCCGGTCGCCCCGCTGGCCTGGAACGGCGGCCTGGCGACAGCGGCGGAAAAGCACTCGGCAGCGCTGATCGCCGCCGACGCGCAGTCGCACCAGCTGCCGGGAGAGCTCGGGCTCGGCGATCGCATCAGGGCCGAAGGCTACAACTACAGCTGGGCGGGCGAGAACGTCTACAGCTATGCCGACAGCATCATCCACGGCCATGCCGGCTTCATGGTCGACTGGGGCAACGGCCCGAGCGGCATGCAGTCGCCGGCCGGGCATCGCAACAACATCATGTCCGACCACTTCACCGAGGTCGGCATCGACGTCACCGCGGAGAGCAATTCGGCTACCGACGTCGGGCCGCTGGTGGTCACGCAGGACTTCGGCGACCGCCACCTCCAGTTCGTTCTCGGCGTCGCCTACAGCGACAACGACCATAACCAGTTCTACTCGCTCGGCGAAGGCCGCGGCGACCTCGTCGTCAGCGTCGGCGGCGGCACGACGACCAGCGCCGGCAGCGGCGGCTATGCGCTGTCCGTCGGCACCGGGCTGCAGACGATCAGCCTAAGCGGCGGCGGGCTGGCCGGGACGGTGACGGTCCGGGCGACGATCGGCGACAACCTCAAGCTCGACGTGGTCGACGGCAATACGCTGCTCACCTCCGGGTCGGTCGATGTCGCCGGCTCGATCGGCACCATCCGCGGCATCGGCACGCTCTACGGCGGGCTGACCATCACCGCCGGGGCCGGCAACAACCGCATCGTCGGCACGGCCGGCAACGATACGCTCGGCGGCGGCGACGGCAACGACACACTCGAAGGCGGCCTGGGCAACGATACGCTGGAAGGCGGTGCCGGCAACGACCAGCTCGCCGGCGGCGCAGGCGCGGACACGCTGCGCGGCGGCGATGGCAACGACGTCGCCGTCTACTCCGGCAACCGCGCGCTCTACACGGTTACCCCGCTGGCGGGCGGACGCATCGGCGTCACGGGCGGGGACAGCGGCGGCGACACGCTCGAAGGGATCGAGATGCTGCGCTTCGCCGACGGAGACGTCGATGCGAACGGCACGCCGGGTGGCGGCAGCGGCGGAGGGGGCAGCGGCGGCGGCACTACCAACAGCGCGCCCACGGCCATCCTGGCTCAGTCGCTCTCGCTCAACGAGGATACGCCGAAGCAGGTCGTCGTCACCGCCAGCGATGCCGACGGCGACCCACTCAGCTTCACGGTCGGCGGCGTGGCGCATGGTGTCGTCACCGGCGGTGCGAACGGCGTCTTCGTCTACACGCCGGCCAGCAATTACAACGGGGCGGACGGTTTCACCGTCACCATTTCGGATGGAAAAGGGGGTACGGTGGTGCAGACCGTCAATTTGAATGTGATCGCGCAGAACGACGCTCCGACCGTCGCCGGCACGCAGAGCGTCTCGACGACGGCCAACACGCCGCGCCAGATCAGCGTCGTTGCCAGCGACGTCGACGGCAATCCCCTGACCTACATCGCCGGCGGGGCAGCGCACGGCAGCGTTTCCGGAGGCGCGAACGGTGCCTTCACCTATACCCCCAATGCCGGCTACAGCGGCACGGACAGCTTCCTGGTGACGGTGAGCGACGGCGCCGGCGGCACGGCCGGCCAGGCAGTCAGCGTCACGGTCTCGCCGCCGCCGGCGCAGACCTCGTCCGCCAACGACTTCCGCCTCTTCGCGCCCGATGGCTTCGTCGGAGCGGTCGGCGGCGGCGGGGTCGTGTTCGGGACCGGCGGCCTGCAGGACATCACCCTGCTCGACCGGCCCGGCGAAGTCCGCTTCGACGCCTCGTTCAACCGTGGCGGCGACATCATCCGCCTGTCCGGCAACGCCGCAGACTATACCGTCGCGCTCAGCGGCTCTTCCGCGGTCTTCGACGACGGCGACAGCCGCTACTCGATCCCGGTCGGCACCGCCGGCACGCGGCTCGTCTTCGACGATGGCGTGCGCAACCTCGCGCTGGTCGGCGGTGCGGTGAAGTTCGGCGGCCAGACCGTCACCACGACTGCAGCGGACGCTACCGCCCCCACCGACAACTCCGCCCTCCCCGGCGGCGCCAATGGCGCCTCGCTGGCCCGGATCTTCCTGGCGGGGGGAGCCGACGTCAGCCTCGGCGGCGACCAGCGGGTCTTCGGCACCACGGGGGCCGAGCATGTCACCCATCTCGGCGGCGACCTCGTCTTCGACGCCTCGTTCAACCGCGGCGGCGACACGCTGTCGCTGGCGGGCGCGCCTTCGGCCTATTCCGCCTATGTCTCGGGCTCCTCGGCGGTGATCGTGACGCCCGACGGGCTGATCACCATCCCCGTCGGCACCACAGGCATGACGCTGGACTTCGGCGGCGTCGAACGCTCGCTGCGCTTCGACGCGGCCAGCCAGACGATCCGCATCGGCGACCTTTCGATCACGGGTGCCACGGCAGCCAGCCCGATCGCGCTCGACGCGCCGGCAAGCGGCGGCACGGGAGGCGGCGGCAGCGGCGGCACGACCCTGTCGCTCGACGTCGGCACCGGCGGCACGGTGGCGCCGATCACGCTCCAGGCCGGGGTGAGCTATGTGCTGACCGACGACGTGCGCAAGGATACCAACGTCTCGATCACCGGCTTCGGCAGCGACGACCTGATCCGCGTCACCGGCTCCAGCGCCAGCCAGTACAATTATTCGAGCAACGGCAGCGACCTGGAGATCAGCCAGTCGGACGGCACGCATTTCAACCTGATCACCATCCGCAACGTCGTCGAGGCGACCGAGATCGTCGTCGACTTCGCGACCGCGCAGACGGCGATCGGCCACAGCTTCATGACTTTCGCCTGAAGGTTATCACCGGCGTCACGGGTTCCTTTTCGTCGTCCCGGGCTCGACCCGGGACCGCTCGCGGCCAGACCGAGACGTTCCATCGACGAGACC
>CAUJJI010000112.1 GCA_963205265.1 Pseudomonadota bacterium | reverse complement strand
GGGATCCTTCAACATCGGCAGCGCGGCTTCCGAAGCCGACGATCGAATCGTCTACAACAAGGCCACCGGCGAGCTCTATTACGATGCGGACGGGACCGGCAGCATTGCGGCCATCCATTTCGCGACGCTCACCGCCGGGCTTAGCCTCACCGCATCCAACTTCCAGGTGATCTGACCGCGGTCGCGGCGCGGCGCCGGCTGCGGCTCCGGCGCTTGACTTGTGGCCCGCTGCCTCTATTAGCGGCGGCGGGCCACGCGGTCCCAACGCCGCGCGAGCTCTCTGCAAGGAGAGTCTTAAATGACTGACGTAACGATGCCGGCGCGCAAACCTGCGCGCCCTTTCTTTTCTTCCGGTCCCTGCGCCAAGCCGCCCGGATTTTCCCCCGACAAGCACGCCACCGAATCGCTGGGCCGCTCGCACCGCGCCAAGATCGGCAAGTCGCGCCTGCAGTACTGCATCGACCTGATGCGCGAGCTGCTGAAGCTGCCCGACACGCACCGCATCGGCATCGTGCCCGGATCGGACACCGGCGCTTTCGAAATGGCGATGTGGACCATGCTCGGCGCGCGCGAGGTTACCGCGTTGGCCTGGGAAAGCTTCGGCGAGGGCTGGGTCACCGACGCGGTCAAGCAGCTCAAGCTCGATGCCACGGTGATGCGCGCCGACTACGGCCAGCTGCCCGACCTCGACGCCATCGACTGGTCGAACGACGTACTGTTCACCTGGAACGGCACCACCAGCGGCGTGCGCGTGCCCGACGGCGAATGGATTCCCGCCGACCGCGAGGGCCTGTCCTTCGCCGACGCGACGAGCGCGGTCTTCGCCTATGACATTCCCTGGGACAAGATCGACGTCGCCACGTTCTCCTGGCAGAAGGTGCTGGGCGGCGAGGGTGGCCACGGCGTCCTGATCCTGGGCCCCCGCGCGGTCGAGCGGCTCGAGGAATATACTCCGTCCTGGCCGCTGCCCAAGGTCTTCCGCCTGGTTTCCAAGGGCAAGCTGGCCGAAGGCGTGTTCAAGGGCGAGACGATCAATACGCCGTCGATGCTGGCGGTGGAGGACGCGATCTTCGCGCTCGAATGGGCGAAGTCGATCGGCGGGCTCGAAGGCCTGCAGGCGCGCTGCACCGCCAATGCCGAGGCGCTCGACAAGATCGTCGCCGAGCGCGACTGGCTCGGCCACCTCGCCGTCGACCGCGGCACACGTTCGAAGACTTCGGTCTGCCTGACGGTGGCGGGCGCCGACGCCGACTTCATCAAGGCCTTCGCCGGCCTGCTCGAGAAGGAAGGCGCCGCCTACGACGTCGCCGGCTATCGCGATGCGCCACCGGGCCTCAGGATCTGGTGCGGCGCGACAGTCGATACGGCCGACATCGAGGCGCTGGGGCCGTGGCTCGACTGGGCCTGGGCTTCTTTGCAGGCCTAGCGTTCTCACGATCCGTCGTCCCGGGCTCGACCCGGGACCGCTGGCCTCTTCGACGCGACATCGAGAGCGCCAGCCCAGCCGACAGCGATCCCGGATCAAGTCCGGGATGACGATGAAAGAGCATTCCCCATGACCAAGCCCAAAGTCCTCATTTCCGACAAGATGGACCCCAACGCCGCCGCGATCTTCCGCGACCGCGGCTGCGAGGTCGACGAGATCACCGGCAAAACGCCGGAAGAGCTCAAGGCGATCATCGGCCAGTACGACGGCCTTGCCATCCGCTCCTCCACCAAGGTGACCAAGGAGATCCTCGACGCCGCGCCCAGGCTGAAGGTCATCGGCCGCGCCGGGATTGGCGTCGACAACGTCGATATCCCCGCCGCCTCGGCCAAGGGCGTGGTGGTGATGAACACGCCGTTCGGCAACTCGATCACCACGGCAGAGCATGCCATCGCCCTGATGTTCGCGCTCGCCCGCCAGATCCCCGAGGCCGACGCATCGACCCAGGCCGGCAAGTGGGAGAAGAACCGCTTCATGGGCGTCGAGGTCACCGGCAAGACGCTCGGCCTGATCGGCGCGGGCAATATCGGCTCGATCGTCGCCAGCCGGGCGCTGGGCCTGAGGATGAAGGTCGTCGCCTTCGATCCCTTCCTCAGCCCCGAGCGCGCGGTCGAACTGGGCGTCGAGAAGGTCGAGCTCGACCAGCTGCTCGCCCGCGCTGACTTCATCACGCTGCATACGCCGCTGACCGACCAGACGCGCAACATCCTGTCGAAGGAAAACCTCGCCAAGACCAAGAAGGGCGTGCGCATCGTCAACTGCGCGCGCGGCGGGCTGATCGACGAGGCGGCGCTCAAGGAAGCGCTCGATTCGGGCCACGTCGCCGGTGCCGCGCTCGACGTCTTCGTCACCGAGCCGGCGAAGGAATCGCCGCTGTTCGGCACGCCCAACTTCATCTGCACGCCGCACCTCGGCGCCTCGACCACCGAAGCGCAGGTCAATGTCGCGCTGCAGGTGGCCGAACAGATGGCCGACTATCTCGTCAACGGCGGCGTCACCAACGCGCTCAACATGCCGTCGCTGAGCGCCGAGGAAGCGCCCAAGCTCAAGCCGTACATGGCGCTCGCCGAGAAGCTTGGCAGCCTCGTTG
>CAUJJI010000111.1 GCA_963205265.1 Pseudomonadota bacterium | reverse complement strand
GCATGCGGTGCTGGGCGTTGATGAGGACGGCCAGCGCTGCGCGATAGCTGTCATCGCGGATATAGGCGTCATGGGTCCACAGGAGTTGATCGCGTGTGACGCCTTGGCTCGCGGCGGCCATGCGCGAGAGGCCGAGATTGGTGGCATCGGCAAGGATGGTCGCGAGCAGCGCGTTTTCGTTAGGACAGCGCTCACCGGTGCGCAGATTGGTGAACGCCGCGAGGAATCCTGTTTCCTGCGCCACCTCATGAAGCAATTCCGTGATGCGGATGCGCGGCATCATCGCATCGAGCCGGTGGGCTAGTTCCTCGGCGTCAGGCGTCGTGATCGTGCGAACCGGCGATATCTGGAGGCGGTCGTCCCGGAACCGTACATCGTCCAGGGCGTCGCGCTTCAGATGCTGGGCAAACTTCTTCAAGCGCCGATCCAGTTCGTGGCCCCGCTGTGCCAGCCATTCGTCCGCCGACAAGGGCAGGCCGAGCGCGGACACGACCGGTTTCGCCTTTGGCTCGCTGAGCAGATAGCTGTCGAACCGACGATATCCCGCCGATCGTTCAACCCAGACATCTCCGGAGCGCAATTTGTTGCGCAGGTGCGCGATCGTCGCGATCTCCCAGAGTCGCCGGTTGACCTTGCCGTCATCGCTAACCACGATCTTCCGCCATTCCTTGCGGAAGGGCATGGGAGCGTCAGCAGGCAGATCGCGCTTGCCCGACCTGTTAAGCACGCGGAGCACTTCGATGGCGGCGGTCGTTTTCGTACTACCCTTGCCGGCCCTGAACTCGAGTGTTTCCAGCAAATCGGGCGCGAACTTGCGCAACGTCGCATAGCGATCGGCCGCGACCGTCAGCGGATCGAGGCTGGCGGTTTCTGCGATAGTTGCCACTTCTGGCCTGACCCTCATGAGGGTTGTCCACCCGACCGATGCATCCAGGGCCTCCATCGGATCCTCGCCGGTATCGAGCGCATCGGTGAGAGCATCGATCGTACTGCGAAAGATCAGCATCAGCCGTGCTACATTCTTCGACGTGGTAGCATAGCTGCGCGCCTGGGAGTTCCTTGCGCGGGTGAATATCCCGCCGATCAGCTTGTCTGCCATTTCCAGGGCGCTGTCCGTAAGTCGCTCTTCAAGGTCGAGCAGGAACGCGACCAGAGTGGCACGGCGCCGGGACGGCGTATAGCGCTCTATCATATAGGCAGGCGATGCTCGGCCTTCCCTGACATATTGGTGGAACCGGTCCGCATGGATGCGCCCAGCGATGTCCGGGCAAATGCCGATCACCCGCACGCGTCTCAAACGGTCGAGAATCTGGCGGATGTGATCGGGCTTGGCCGCAACGGGGATCGTCTTTAGCAAGGTGAGTTGGCTCACACCACCAGCGCCAGTCTCGTCAAAGAGTTGCTCGAGGGCGTGGACCTGTTCAACGCTGAGATCAGCGATCAGGGCGGAGGCCGCTTGTTTGCGGGCACGCGCTCGTCCCGCGATGCTGACGCGTTCGATGGTAGAAATGGAGGGCAGTAGAATCCGGGCCTCGCGAAGGGCGGTGACGACACCGTTCGCGATCGTCATCCCCTTATCGGTCGCCCAGGCCGTTTTCGCCGCCGCCTCAATCATGAACGGAATATCAGTGCGGGTCGGCCCACGTAGATTAAGGTGCTCCGCCAGTTCCCGGGCATGGTCCGTCATTGTTTGGTCGCGCGCCGCGTAATCGGCGAGGTCTGTTACGCACAGGCCGAGCTGCTCCGCCACAAAGGCCGCAAGATGGTGGGGTATCGCTCCCTTGTCCCGGATGATCTGCGCAAGAGTCGTGCCGGGATGCCGCAGCAACGCCAGTTGCAGCGCCACGCCTAATCGGTTCCGCCGCTCGCGGCGCGCGCCGATAATGTCGATGTCAGATGGCTCGAACGAGTAGAGGCGGGCCAAATGGTCGCGGTCGGTCGGGATGGCGAGGATTTGATCGCGCTCACTCTCGGTCAGGAGTTGATGTTTGCGCTTCACCATGCCGATTCCCGTCCACAAAAGGTCATCTGGGCCTATGGACAGCGACGAGTAAACCCGGAAACACCGCGATGCGGCCCGGCTTGCCGTTCGGCGAATTGTGCAGGCCGTAGATCTCGTCGCAGGGAAAGCGCGTGAACAGGTTGTCCTTGATCATCGCGCGCGCGCCGCCGAGTCCTTCCTCGGCCGGCTGAAACACGAACACCGCGGTGCCGGCGAAGTTGCGCGTCTCGGCGAGATAGCGCGCGGCGCCGAGCAGCATGGTGGTGTGGCCGTCATGGCCGCAGGCGTGCATCTTGCCCGGCACGGTCGAAGCGTAAGGCAGACCCGTCGTCTCAAGGATCGGCAGCGCGTCCATGTCGGCGCGCAGGCCGATCCGCTTGTTGCTGTTGTGGTTGCCGCGCAGTTCGCCGACGACGCCGGTGCCGCCGACGCCGCGATGCACGGTGATGCCCCAGGTCTCCAGCAGGTCGGCGACGATGGCGCTGGTGCGGGTTTCCTCGAAGCCGATTTCCGGATGCGCATGAATATCGCGGCGGATCGCCACGAGATCGTTCTGGAAATCCTTGATCCGGTCGATGACAGGCATGGCTCGCGCGCTCCGCTTGATCGCGGCACGTTATGCCACATCGCAAAGGCGAGTCACGCGGATTTCAGCCCGGCGCTTCGCCGGGCCGCGCATTCACCAGCTGGCCGGAAGCTCCTTGAGGCCGCGCAGCACGAAGGTCGGCCGCCACTTCGGATTTTCCACGTCGTCGATGCGCAGATTCGGAATCCGGCGCAGCAGCGTCGTGAGCGCGACCTCGGCTTCGAGCC
>CAUJJI010000110.1 GCA_963205265.1 Pseudomonadota bacterium | reverse complement strand
TGCGAAACCTGGGAGCGGCGAAGCAGGCGGCGAGCCGCGCCCGCCACAGATCGCCATTCGCGCTGCAAGCCGGCTCGGCGCAGCCGGCGGACATCGCCGCGCCCACCATCCCCGATGCTTGCAGGTAAAACAGCGCCTCCTGGAAACCACGGCGCTGCGCTGACATCGCCGCGCTCTCCGTCGCGGCGGCGTCTCGTACCGCGCGCGCCAGCGCCGCGCGGCGAGCCTTCAGCCCCTGCATCAAATGGGCACGGGGATAATTGCGCTTGGCCTGCTCGAGCTGCTCGCAGACCATGGTGAGCCGGCGACGCTCGCGGTCGAGCTGCCGCAGGCCGACCCTGGCGATCGCCTCCGCCAGATCCGATAATTGGGGTCCGACGCCGGAAGCCGCCTTTCGCGGCAGGCGTGCCGGCTGCGCATCGAAGCGGAAGATTTGCTCCCATCGCCCGGCTTTCAGCCCGTCACTGCTGTGGAGCGCCGCCAGCAGCAGATGACGCACCGGAGCGTAGTGGAAGCGGTTGCCGACCAGCGCCGCCCGGTACCGCTCCCAACCTACCCGGTCACCGGGGCGGGCGCCGCGGATTTGCTCCCGCGCAATCATCCCGTTCCACAGCACTCGGGTTTTGACGAAGGCAAACCGCGCCATTTGCGCGCGCGTGCGCGCGACCCGGGCCGCGAGCGCCCGCTCGGCGGCCTGCGTCCGCCCCAGGGCCCTGATCCCCGCAAGATCGGTCAGCAACAGCGCATGACGGTCGCAGAAGGTCGTCACGCGCAAGATCCAGCTCCGCTCGATCCGCCACGGCGCGCCGGACACCAGCCAGTCAAGCCAGCACTGGGCGCAGCCGATTGACCGCAGCGTCAGCGGCAACAGATCGCCGCGCCCACAGCCGACGAACGTCCTAGAAATCGCCTTCGCGGGCACCATCGTCGCCCACGCGAGCCGTTCTACCATCACCTGGCGGCGGTCCGGCACGCCAGCGACCGCCGGCGCCGGCGCGGCCAACCAAGCCGATGCGCGCGACGTGGCCGGTACGCGCGACGTGGCCGGTACGGGCGACACGGCCAGGTCGCGATCGGCGAGCGCCGCGTCGATGCCGAGATGGCGAAACAGCGCTTTGGGCGTGGTCTCATGACGCGCGGCCAGGCGGCGCAGCCAGGATTCGAAACATTCCTCGGGCAGCGGCCTCACCCGAAACGCCAGCGGCTCGATCTCCCGCCCGCTCATTCCGGGCTATAAGGCGTAAACAATTGCAGCGCCTCGGTGATATCGTCCTGGGTCACGAACCGGCGGTCATGCCGCCGCGCGACCTTTCCCGACCAGTGCAGGATGCGCTTGAAGTTCCCGGTGACCCCGCCGCTGGTCCGCCAGATGCGCTCGGCGAACGCGGGTTCGGCGAGATGGTCGGGCTCCTCCATCCCCATGCCGCGGGCCAGCGCGCGGATCAGGCGCTGCGCGGGCTCGCCCGGCTCCCATAACGGCAATTTGAGGATGATTGAGCGGTACGCCAGCTCGACATCGTCGGCGAAGATCTGCCGGGCGACATCGAGGCCCGCCACGACCAGCGGCACATTGCCCGCGCTCATCAGGAAGCGGAACGCATCGAGCGTATCGCGCCGCGCAACGCCGCTCGCGGTCAGGATCACATGGACATTGTCGATCGCGACCAGCCGCGTGCCCTGTTCGGCCAGCAGGTCGACGACCTTCAAATCGGCGGTTTTGTGCGTGTTCGTGCGGATCGGCCAGCCCTGTTTCCAGAGCAGGGCGAGGTTGATCTTGAGCGAGGTCGGACTCGAGGGAATGACCGTGCGCAGCACGGGCTGATAGCGTGCCTCGCCCCAATCGGCGGGCTCGGGAAAGGCTTCGGCAAGGCGGCGCTGCGCTTCGCGCAGGATCGAGGTTTTGCCCATGCCGGACTGTCCGGTGAGCACGATGCAGGTCGGGCGTTCCTCGGGATCGTCATGCGCGACATCGACGATCGTCTCGACCGCGTTCCGCGCTTCTTCGAAATCGATCCAGAAGGAGGGCGCCAGCGATGGCGCGGTCGCAGCGGCGCTCATGTCCGCTCCTGCAACCAGTCGTCTTCGCTGAGCTCGGCGACCGGTTTCCAGTCAATGGGCGGCTTTTCCGGCGCTTCGCCATACCGGAGGTCCGCGAGCGTCGTCCCCTCGCCTTCGCGGCGCTTTGCCTGGCGCCGCGCCGCCTTCGTGCGAACGCGGGCGCGGTGGATTTCCTGATTGGCGGCGGCCACCGCCCGCGCCGTCGCCGCGCGACCGCCATCGGCCTGGTAGGCCCGGCCTAGCGCCCGCACTCCTGCCCTGGCGGCCTCCCAATCCGCCTCCCAGACGTCGGGATAGTCGCCGACAACCGGCAATTCGACATAGCGGCCGTCGAGGTCGGCGTAGATATGCTGGATCGTCCGCTCATCCCAGCTGATCTCGACCCTTTGGCCGATCCTGGCGGCAAGCATCGGGTGCCAGTAATGGCGATATCTGATCTGGATACCCTTGGCATGGACCGTGAGCGACTTCGACGGCAGAAACTGGCGGAACAGTTCGCCCGCATCGACCGACACGGGCAGCAGCGGGCTGTCCTTCGCCGCCTCGCGCTCCCACATCTGGGCCGGACACAGGCCGCCCAGCGCGCTATGCGGCGCGTGATGATAGATCGCGATCTGGCACAGCAGCCAGCGCTCGAATTCCACAAGCGTCATCGCCGCGTCCGCCTCGGCATCATAGCCGTCGCGCGCCGCCACGTTCGATCCGGTCGCACCGGGCAAAAGCCGCAGTTTTCCAATCATCGTGCCGATCAGCCGCTCGATATGCCCGCCAAGATGGGCCGGCCCGGGCCTCCGCACATCGGGGCCAATCCCATTGCGGACGCAGGCGCGCCGGAAGGCTTCGGAGCGATGCGGTTTGGCCTGATCGGCATGCAAGCGCCGGAACAAACCGTGCATCGGATAGCTGACATCGACGCCCAGGTGGGCGAGGGCCGGCTCTTTGGGCAACACAGCGCTCGCAACCGCCCGTCCGCACCGGAATATCGAGGGGTCGCCGAAGCTGACATAGTAACCAAGAATGGACCGGGTCCAGATTTCGATGAGGAAGGTGATCCACGGTCTTCCGAGCTGTTCGCGCCGCAGACTATCGACCAGGATGACATCGCCCTTGGTGTGATCCATCTGAACCAGGTCGAGAAATCCCTCGCTTGCATATTCGCCGGGGTGCGGTTCATGGGCGCTCCGCGTCTTCGATCCCATCGTCGCTTTCGCCCAAACACGGCTCGGAATCTCAGCCAGAAGCCGCTCGATCGTCTTCTCGCTTGGGATCAGATCGGCGGGAAAGCGATGATCTCCGTTGTCCGCGTGCAACAGGCCCCAAATCTGCCGCGCCGCTTCCGCACGCGATGGCGGCACCATCTTGAGCGCAATTTCGTCGATCAACGTCTCGATGGCGGCCCTCACCTCGGGATCGATCCTGTGCGATCCAACAGCGGGTCCACGCGGTTTTGGAGCCAGCGTTTCCGCGACCGGATGCACCCGGAAGCGCGCGGCCAGTGTCCGTATCTGCCGCTCTTTAAGGCCGGTTGCCTCGGAAATCGCCTGAACCTGAGTCGCTGTCACCGGGCCGGAAAGCGATATATGTCGCCGGAAATGCGGGTAGAGAGCCAATCCCGCCTCAAGCGATTTGAGGCTCCGCCGGGGCGCTGGAGACGGCTTGCGCTCAATCATGGAACGGGCTCCCCAATGATTTTTGCTGTCCGCGAAATGTAGCTTATTTTGTCGAACACCGCGACGTGCATATTGCCCTAGACAGAATTACTCGCAGAGCATCCGATGTAATATATTGATATTACATGATATTATTGAAATGTAGCCTATTTTGTCGGCTGACAGCTCCCATGCGAGATGCTAACAGCATTGTGCGGTCCAACGCCCCTGCCCTCGATGGGATCGAGCGGCAGCTTTATGACGACGAGGTAGAGCATAAGCTTCCATTGCTTCTCGAGGTGAGTGAGCAGGTTGACCGGCTTACGACCGACATAGACCCTATCCGACACGCAGGTCTTTTGATCGATCGTTGCCAAAAGCTCGATGAGGTCAGCGAATATGGCATTTGCTGGGCGCTGAATCTGGTGATTGCCTTCCGTATCAAGCCCCTGGGCATGTCGAAGGCAGCGGTCCCCTTCCCTGCCCTTTTCCGCCGTGAGTTGCTCCGTTTTGACCGCTCGCAGTCCTGGCGCGATGGCGCTTTGCTTGCTGCCCTTGCCGAGTCAGCACATGAGGTTTCAGCGGCCATATTCCATTGTGTTCACAGCAAGTCGGCGTTTGATGCCGATTTTCCGGGTCTTAGGCGGAATTCCAGATTGGGCCTAGCGCATACCTATCTCTGCGGGATTGGAGAGATGACCCCTTCCCTGCTGGCTCGCCTGATTGGATGTTCTGAACCCGGTGCGCGCAAGATGTTGAACCAACTTGTCGAAGCAGGTTTTGCGACACATCATCGCTCTTCCCCAGCCTTTGTGCGGTCAGACCGCTTCCGCCTCGGATG
>CAUJJI010000109.1 GCA_963205265.1 Pseudomonadota bacterium | reverse complement strand
TGGCCTGGGTACGCGGGACGCCCCCCGGACCCCCCCCGCCCTGGACCGTCGTCCCGGGCTTGACCCGGGCCCGCTGCCCTCGTCGCCCCAACGTACCCCCCGGTGGCCCGGGGTCCCGGGACAAGCCCGGGACGACGGAATCCACCAACGTCTCCGCCCCGGAATTACCGCAGCCGGATCGGCACGTAGATCGGCGGCTGGCCGCGGCGCTGGACGCGCAGGAGGATCGCTTCGCGCGACGCGCTCTTGGCTTCGCGGATCGCGGTCTCGAGCTCGGCGATAGTCGCCAGGCTGCGGTTGTTCGCCGATAGCAGGATGTCGCCGCGGCGCAGGCCCTTGCGCCCGGCGTCCGAAGAGGGATCGACGGCATTGACCACCACGCCCCTGGTGTCGTCGGCCACGCCGAGCTGGCGCGCGATCTGCGGGTTCATCGGCAGGACCGAGACGCCGAGCGAATTCTCGGACAGGCCCTGGCCCTGGCGCTGCGGCGGCTGGTTGAACGGATCGCCGCCCTGGTCCTGGTCGGTGTCGAAGGACTGCTGGGCCAGCTCTTCCTCGCTCGGCCGCTTGCCGATCGTGGCGGTCAGCGTCATGCGGCGGCCGTCGCGGATCAGGTCGATCGGCACGCGCTTGCCGGGCGCGGTGTTGGCGACGATGTACGACAGGGTCTGTTCGCGAGTCACGTCCTGGCCGTCGACGCGGACGACGACGTCGCCCGGCTTGATCCCGGCGTTGGCGCCTGCCGCACCCGGCTCTACCGCCTGGACGAATTCGCCGCGGTTGTGCGGAATGCCCAGCGAATCGGCCAGGTCCTCGGTCACCGGCTGGATGCGCACGCCGAGGTAGCCGCGGTCGATCGCCTCGCCCGACTTGAGCTTGTCGACGATCGGCGCGGCGATCTCGGCCGGGATGGCAAAGCCGATGCCGACGCTGCCGCCGGTCGGCGAGAAGATGGCATTGTTGATGCCGATCACCTGGCCCTTCATGTCGAACATCGGGCCGCCGGAGTTGCCGCGGTTGATCGAGGCGTCGGTCTGGAGATAGCGGTCATAGGCGCCGCCCGCCCCGGTGTTGCGGTAGACGGCCGAGATGATGCCGGAGGTGACCGTGCCGCCGAGCCCGAAGGGATTGCCGATGGCGATCACCCAGTCGCCGACCCGCGCATTGCGCGAATCGCCGAACTTGACGAACGGCAGCGGGCGGGGCGAGCTGATCTTGAGCACGGCGAGGTCCGACGCCGCGTCGCGCCCGACCAGCTTGGCCGGGTATTCGTCGCCGTTGGGCATGGTGACGGTGATCGATTCCACCTGCGCCCGGCCGCCTTCGGCGGTGATGACGTGGTTGTTGGTCACGACATAGCCGTCGGCCGAGACGATGAACCCCGATCCCAGCGACTGCGCCTCGCGAGTCTGGGGTCCTTCCTGCTGTCCGCCGAACAGGTCGGCGAAAGGCGTGCCGGCAAAGGGATTGGCGGCCTGGACCTGGACCTTCTGGCGAGTCGAGATGTTGACCACTGCCGGGGCGAGCTGCTGCGTCAGGTCGGCGAAGCTTGCCGGGGCACCGGCTTTCGGCACGATCGGGTTGATCTGGCTGGCTTCGTTCTGGGCGATCTGCGCACCGACCGGGTGGCCGGTGGCCAGCGACAGGGCAGCGCCGCCGAGCAGCAGCGCGGTAGTGACTCCATAGGCGTATCGCACGGGCTTCACGTCCTCTGTTTCCTTCATGTAGGCGCTTGTGCGGCGCTGATCGGGTGGCCGTCTTTCAAGCCTTCACGGCTTAACCGAAATTGAATGGAGAATGCGTGGACGGGCGGCCGGTTTCGACCGACCGGCCCGATCATTCTCCCTGGCCGCTCTTGAACTGCTTCAGATAGGCATTGTCCGGCGAAAGCAGGATGGTGGTCGATCCCTGGTTGTCGGCGAATGCGAAGTCGTAGCTCTGCATCGCGCGGTAGAAATTGTAGAAGGCGGGATCCTTGCCGAAGCTGGCCGCATAGGTCTGCGCGGCTTCGGCCTCGGCGTCGGCGCGGATGATCTGCGCCCGCTTCTGGCCCTGGGCGCGGATCGTGGTCGCTTCCTGCTCGCGCGCTGCCTGCATGCGCGAGAACGCGCTTTCCAGCGCGCCTTCGGGCAGGTCCGCCCGCTTGATGCGCACGTCGATCACCTGGGCGCCGTATTCGCGGGCCTGGCGGTCGAGCCCGTTCTTGATGTTGCGCATCGCCAAGCCGCGGTCGGCCGTGAGCAGCGAAGCGAAAGTGCGCTTGCCCAGCTCCTGGCGCAGCACCGAGGTGAGGATCGGCTGGAGCTGCTCCTGCACGCGTTCGGGGGCGCCGGCGGTGCGGACCATCTTCACCGGGTCGATGATGCGGAAGCGGGCATAGGCATCGACGTTCAGCCGCAGCTGGTCGGTCGAGAGCACCTGCTGCGGTTCCATGTCGACCGACAGCAGCCGCTTGTCCACCCGCATCAACCGTTCGGCGAAGGGGATGCGCAGCGACAGGCCGGCTCCGGTCTGGCCGAAGTCGGCATCGGTGCGGAAGCGGTTGATGACGCGGACCGGCTCGCCGAAGCGCAGCACCACGGCCTGCTCGGTCTCCGGGATAATGACGATGCTGGACGCGGCGACGCCGAGTGCGACGACCACGGCGACGATGGCGGCCTTGTATTCGTGCCACAGGTCGGCGAACATCACTGGCCTCCCTTCGGTGCGCTGTCTTCCTGCGGGCTGCGCCTGCGCAGCTCGGGAAGCGGCAGGTAGGACGTGACGCCGTCGGCGGCGACGATGACCTTGTCGTTGTTGCTGAGCACGCGTTCCATCGTCTCGTAGTACATGCGCCGCCGCGTGACTTCCGGAGCCAGCCGGTACTGCTCGTAGACCTTGTCGAACGCTGCGGCATCGCCCTGTGCGCGGGCGAGCAGCTGCTGCGCCCAGGCCTGGGCATTGCTCATGTCGCGCTGCGCGTCCTGCTGGGCGGCGGTGACCTGCTGGAAGGCGGACACGGTCTTAGTCGGCGGATCGGCCTTCTTGATCTCGACGCCCTGGATGCTGACGCCGGCGCGGTAGGCGTCGAGGATCGCCTGCATGCGGTCGCGGACGCGCTGCTCGATGCTGGCGCGGCCGGCGCCGCCCATCGCATCGCTCAGCGGCACTTCGGCGATCGAGGCGCGCATTGCCGCTTCGGCCACTTCGCGCACGGTCTCCTCGGGATCGGCCAGGCGGAATCTGAAGAGCTTGAGATCCTTGATGTTCCAGCGGACGAGGTAGCTGAGGTCGACCAGGTTCTGGTCGCTCGTCAGCATCAGCTTCTCGCCTTCGCCTTCGGGTATGGTGTCGCGCTTGATCGAGGTCACGTCGGTGACCTGGACGTTCTCGATCGGCCAGGGCAGGGTCAGCGACACGCCGGGGCTGATCGTGCGCGAATACTTGCCGAAGATGGTGACGATGCCTTCTTCCTTCGGCCCGACCATGTGGACGGTGGTCACCGCCAGCCAGACCAGCACGATGCCGCCGATCAGGATCGGGAACCAGCTCTTGCCGTCGGGTCGCTGCGGCAGCTTGGGGAAACCGCCGCCGCCGCCGCCACCCCCGCCGCCGCTCTTGCGGTCCTTCGGGCGAAAGATGTCCTCGATGCTGGCCGAGCGCCGCGGCGGTCCGTCGCCCGGCGGCAGCCAGGGGTTGCGTGGGCCGCGCGGGGGAGGCGGCGAGCCGTCGGGACTTTCCGTCCCATTGCCGCCGTCCGCCAGGCCGGCGTCGTCGCCGGCCTTGCCTTCTCCGTCCCCGTTGCCGCTGCCCCAAGGGCTGCGCCGGCCGGCCATGGCCAGCACACTGCGTGCGATTGCGCCTCCGAAAGGTCTCATGGCCCCTGTTATAGGAACCTCGCCGCGACAAAAACAGTGCCTCCCTGCGCTTTTTCCTTGCTAGGGGCGTGCGATGGATGCGCTCGCCAGGAAAACCGGATGACAAGTCAGGACGAAGAAACTCTGAAAGCGGCACTGCCGCCCCTCGCGCAGTCGCGATTGCAGTCGCTGCGCCTGGCCGATGGCATCGCCACCGTCGTGCTCGACGTCGGCGGGCTCGACCGGCTGGAACGCGACCGGCTGGAGATCGCGGTCAAGGACGCGCTGCGCGCCCAGCCGGGTGTTTCCGAGGCGCGCGTGGCGATGACGGCCGACCGGCCGCGGCGCAGGATCATTGCGGTCGGCTCGGGCAAGGGCGGGGTCGGCAAGTCGACGCTGTCGACCAATCTCGCGGTGGCGCTGGCGCGGATGGGGCGCAAGGTCGGCCTGGTCGATGCCGACATCTACGGCCCGTCGCAGCCGCGGCTGCTGGGCAACGAGGGCGAGCGGCCGGGCGCGGTCGAGAAGAAGCTGATCCCGGTGCCGAGCCGCTGGGGCGTGCCGGTGCTGTCGATGGGGCACCTGTCGAACCCCGGCCAGGCCATCGCCTGGCGCGGGCCGATGGCCGGCAATGCCCTGTCGCAGCTGGTCGACGCGGAGTGGGGCGATGCCGAGATCCTCATCGTCGACCTGCCCCCCGGAACCGGCGACGTCCAGCTGACCATGCTGCAGCGCTTCAAGCCGACCGGGGCGCTGATCGTCTCGACGCCGCAGGACCTCGCGCTGATGGACGCGACCCGGGCGATCGGCCTGTTCGAGCAGACCGGCGTGCCGATCGTCGGCCTGGTCGAGAACATGGCCGGCTATGCCTGCCCGCACTGCGGAGAGATCAGCGATCCGTTCGGGCAGGGCGGCGCGGAAGCGGCGGCCAGATCCATGGGCCATCCGTTTCTGGGCCGCGTGCCGCTGGACCT
>CAUJJI010000108.1 GCA_963205265.1 Pseudomonadota bacterium | reverse complement strand
TCCGGATGCGGGGAATTACCCAACGTAAGGCAGGGCATGGGAGCAACCCGACCCGCCGACGCCTCGCACCGCAGGGCTCGCAACCAGCCAAGCCTGTCGTGCCAGGCAAACCACAAGCGCCGGCCGTCCCGTGCGTGTGTTACCTTCCCCGGCGCAAGCCCGCATTCGCCAGCGGGGGTGAAGCTGTGTTCAGCGTAAAGATCCTCCCCCATGGGGGGAGGGGGACCGCCGGCGCAGCCGGGGGTGGAGGGGTGTCCCCCTCCGATCCAACGCTGACACCCCTCCGTCATTCGCTACGCGAATGCCACCTCCCCCTATGGGGGAGGATCTGGGCCATCCTAGCTTGGCGACCGGCAGCCGGTCCCTAGAGCCTGGCGACGAAGAAGGCGGCGACAGCGCCCGCCGCGATGGCCACGCCGTAGGGCAGCTTGGCGAAGTCGCCGTCCTCGGCGGCGCGGCGGCGTCGGGCCGCGGGCAGCCTTGCCGCCGCCCAGGCGAGCACAAGGGCCAGTCCGGCGAGCGAGACTGCCGCGATCAGCAGCGGCGCATCTCGCAGCGGGAACCACGCCGCCAAGGCGGCATAGTACTTCGCATCCCCGGCGCCGATGCCGCCCAGCGCAAACAGCCCGATGGCGATGGCCAGGGCGATCAGCGCGTGCAGCAGCGAGGTCGCGACATCGGTCCAGCCGCCCGTCGCCAGCCCGAGGCCTATCCCGCCGACCAGCGCGACACCGCACAGCCAGTTGGGCAAGCGGCGATAGCGCAGGTCGAAGTAGCTACCGGCCGCCGCTATAGCGCAGATGCAGGCCCCCGCGACGACGAGACGGGCATCCATGTCCTATCGCGAGACCTTGAACTCTGTACGGATCGGATATTGCGGAGCCGATGCGAGCTGCGGGCCGGGCTTGACCGGCCTTGCCGCGGTTGCGGCGCCGACGAAGACCTCGCGCGGCTGCAGCCTGAAGCGTATCGGATAGGCGGAGCTGATCCGGGCCGGCTCCGCCGCGGCTGCCGCCGCGCCCGGCGCAGTCGGTGCCGCGACCCGCACCGCTGCGGGTGGCGCAGCATCGGCCGCCTGTCCGCCGTTGATCCGCACTTCGCGTGAAGAAAGCCGAACCAGTCGCGAGGCCGGGCGGGCGACGGTGACCTGTCCGGCCGCCTTTGTCGCACCGATCGGGATAGCCTTGGCGGGGCCGGCATTCGCCACGGCCGGTGCCTGCCCGATACCGGGCTGCTGCGGCATCTCGGCATTCCCCAGGTCGATCGGATTGAGGCGATAGAAGCGCTGCAGGTTGGCCTGGTAGCGCCTCTCTCCCGGAGCCATGGCGATCGCTTCGCGGAAGTACCGCTCCGCGAGATCGGCTCGGCCGAGCTGCGAATAGGCGATGGCGAGGCCGTTGGCCGCCGCCGCCGCCTGCTCCGGCACTTGCCTGGCATCGCGGAACAGCGTCACCGCCGCAGCCAGCTGCCCGTCGTCGAGCGCCTTGCGGCCCTGCGCGACCAGTTCGGCCCCCGGTTCGGCAGCGGCGACCGCCGCGGGCAGCTTGTGCCCCGAGCGCATCGCGAACGGCTTGCCGAATAGCGAGTGGCAGGCTCCGAGCATCGGTACGCTCAAGGCCAGAACGACCATGGCTGTCTTGCTTGCGGGCATGCTAGCCTCCTCCAACCATCAACGGGAAAATCTTGCGGACCACGAGAACCACCGCGGGCAGCATCAGGGTGCCGATCATCGTCGGCAACATGCAGGTGACCAGCGGGATCGAGATCAGCACGGGCAAGCGGTGCGCCTTTTCCTCGGCGCGCATCTGGCGCCTCTCGCGCATCTCGGCGGCATAGACGCGCAAGGTAGAGGCGATGCTGCTACCCAGCTTGTCCGACTGGATGATCAGCGTCGTGAAGGAGCGGATTTCCTCGACGGCGGAGGAATTGGCCAGCTTGCGGAAGGCCTCCTCGCGCGAGGCGCCGGCGCGCAGCTGCAGGACGGTGATCGACAGGAGTTCGGCGATCAGCGGATGCGACTTCACCATTTCGCGCCCCACGCGATCCATCGCCGCCTCGAGCCCGAGGCCGGATTCGACGCAGACCAGCATGAGATCGAGGCAGTCGGGGAAGCCGTTGACGATCGCCTCCTTGCGGCGATCGGCTTTCGCCTGGACGTAGAGATTGGGGAGGTAGAGGCCGAGCAGAGCCAGGAACGATCCGACGAGATAGACCTTCAGGAACGACGGCGGCTGCGGGCCCGAGAATGCCAGCACGACGTAGACCAGCGGCACCAGGAAAATGAGCATCAGGCGCACGAGCGTGAAGATCCGCGGTGCTGCCGGAGAGGTGTAGCCTGCCAGCCGCAGCTTTTCGGCAAGCCGCTCGCTCTTGGTGTCGGTCAGGTTGAGCCCCGCGGCTTCGATCGCGGCGGCGAGCCGGCTCCAGGCGCTGTCCGCCTCGCGGGACCGCAGGCTGCGCGTCGACGGCGCCAGCATGCTCGTCTGCCCGAGCCTATCGAGCTGCGAGCGAACGGTCATCCGCCTGCTGACGAATGACATCAGGCCAAGGGCGACGATCACGACGAGGCCGAACAGCCCGGCAAGCAGCGGTAGGCGGACGGCGAGGTTTTGTGCGGCGAGTTCGATCATGGTTCAGACCTTGATGTCCACGAGCTTGCGGATCCAGAATACGCCGATGAAGTAGAGCGCGAGGAGCGAGGGAAAGCCGATCATGAAGATGGAGTCGCGCGCGACGTCGAGGTAGAACCTGGGATTGACGAAGAACATGCCGACGAAGGTTATCACCGGCAGCACGCTGAGGATCCAGCCGGTCATCCGCCCTTCCGAACTGAGCGCCCGCACCTTGAGATAGAGGCTCGCTCGCGCCCGGATCACCTGGGACAGGTTCCCGAGAATCTCGGCCAGATTGCCGCCGGTCTCGATCTGTACCGACAGCGAGACGACGAACATGCGGATATCCTCGAGGTCCCAGCGGTCGGCCATTGCGTCGAGCGCGTCGGTGAGGTCGGCGCCGTAGGCGACCTCGTCCGACACGAGCCCGAACTCGCTGCCGATCGGATCTTCCATTTCCTGAGTCAGCAGGTCGATCGCCGAAGCGATCGGGTGGCCGGAGCGCAGCGCGCGCACGAAGATGTCGATCGCCACGGGAAACTGCTGCTCCATCTTCTTGCGCCGGTTCCGCGCGAAGACGCTGATGACGAAGCTGGGCAGGGCGAAGGCCAGGGCGGCGGCGAGGACGACCACGAGCAGGATCACCCCGGCGGTGAGGGGCAAGGCGGCGAAGACCACGGCCAGGATCATGATCGCGCATATCAGCAGGAAGGCCAGGCCCATCCAGAACAGCGCCTGTCCCATCGTCAGAGGCAGCGCGGCGGCGAAGAACATCCGCTGGAATTCGCGCAGGGCCTTGGCGATCGGGGCGGGGAACTGGTTGAATTCCGACGGTGAATTCTTGCGCAGCCGGGCGGCGATCTCTTCCCGGCCGGTGCCCTTGCGGATCATCCGCAAGCGCCTGTTGACTGCCGCGACCTTTGCCCGATTGCGCCAGGCCGCGCCGAGGACGACCTGCGAGAGCAGGAATATCGATGCGAAGATCGCCAGCAGTATCGAAAGCCTGATCGCCAGGTCGGTCATGTCAGTGCCATTGGGTTTCGGGGCGGAACAGTTCCGGCGAAAGCTGGATTCCGTAGGCGACGGCTTCCGACAGCAGCTTGGGGCGGATTCCCGTCGCCTCGAAATGACCGAGGACGGTGCCGTCCTCGTTGCGGCCGGTCATGCGGTAGCGGAAGATCTCCTGCATGGTGATCGTGTCGCTTTCCATGCCGACGATTTCGGACAGGCTGACGACCCGGCGATGGCCGTCGGCCATGCGGGCGACCTGCACGACGACGTCGATGGCCGAGGCGATCTGCGAGCGGGCGGCTTGCGGTGCCATGTCGATCCCGCTCATGCCGATCATCTGCTCGACGCGGGCAAGCGCGTCGCGCGGGGTATTGGCATGGACCGTCGTCATCGAACCGTCATGGCCGGTGTTCATCGCCTGCAGCATGTCGAAAGCCTCGCCGGCGCGAACCTCGCCGACGATGATGCGGTCGGGCCGCATGCGCAGGGCGTTCTTGACGAGGTCGCGCTGCGAGACTTCGCCCTTGCCCTCGATATTGGGGGGGCGGGTTTCGAGCCGGGCGACATGCTCCTGCTGCAGCTGCAGTTCGGCCGAATCCTCGATCGTCACGATCCGTTCGCGTCCGTCGATGAAGGACGACATGGCATTGAGCAGCGTCGTCTTGCCCGAGCCGGTGCCGCCCGAGATCAGGACATTGCGACGCGAGCGCACCAGCGCCTTCATCACTTCGGCCATCGGTGCGGGAACACTGCCGAGCTCTATCAGCCGGTCCATGCCGATCCGGTTCCGCGAGAACTTGCGGATGGAGAGCAGCGAGCCGTCGACCGCGAGCGGAGGGATGATCGCGTTCACGCGCGAGCCGTCGGCCAGGCGGGCATCGACGAAGGGGGAGGACTCGTCGACCCGGCGGCCGACGGCACTGACGATCTTCTGGATGATGCGCAGAAGGTGCTTTTCGTCCTGGAAGCGGGTCGGGACCTTCTCGAGCAGGCCGAGGCGCTCGATGAAGACCGTCGAATAGCCGTTGACGAGGATGTCGGTGATCGAATCGTCCTTCAGCAGCGGCTCCAGCGGACCGAGCCCGAGCAATTCGTCGAGCACGTCGCTGACGAGATTCACGCGCTCCTTCGCGTTCAGCAGCTCGCGCTTTTCCTCGAGCAGCTCGGCGACGATCTCCTTGATCTCGCTTTCGATCTGCGCCCGCGGCAGCTGGTCCAGGACGGAAAGGTTGATCTTGTCCAGCAGGGCGCGGTGGATGGACACCTTGAGGTCCAGGATGGCGTTGGCCTGGGACTGCAATTCGGGCGAGCGCACCGGCGCATGCGGCACGGGCGCAAGCTGGCTCGCCTTCGCCGGGGGTGTCTTGACTGACCAAAGGGCCATGGCGCGCGGTCCTCCCCTAGCCCGACAGCTTCGCCGCCAGCGCGCGAATGTCGCCGGCAAAGCGACTCCGGCTGGTGACGCTGGTGATGAGCAGCCCCTGGTCCTGCGCGGAACGCAGGTCGTTTTCCAAGGCGAGGCTGGCCAGGACTTCGCAGCCGAGCGCCTCGCCGACTTCTTCCACGCCGATCGTCTTGAACAGCCGGCGCTCGACCCGGTTGACCACCACGCTGACGCTGTCGCGCCCGATGCCCACCGAGGAGAGAAGCTCGAGCCGCCGCTTGGCCTGGCGCAGGCTGGATATCGAAAGATCGGAAATGAGGAGCACGCGGCTCGACGCCAGTGCCACCGAGAGCGCCCAGTTCGTCCAGGCCGCCGGCAGGTCGATCAGGACATAGGCGAACTGGCGCCGCAGCAGCCGCAGGATCCGCAGCAACTGGTCGACATCCATGGTATCGAGCGGCGTGATCACATCGGGCGCGGCCATCACCGAGAAGCCGAACCTGGTTTCGGTGATCGTGCTGCGCAGCAGGTCGATGTCCAGCCGCTCGCCGGCCTCGAGCAGGGCGGAGATCGTCACTTGCGGAACCTCGCCGACGAAAGCGGCGACATCGCCATTCTGCAGCTCGAGATCGACGACGCAGACGCCGCGGCCGCTGGTGTCGCTCGCCGCCATGGCCGCCGCCAGGTGAGTCACGACCGTGGTCGCGCCGCAGCCGCCGGTGCTGCGCACGACCGAGAACATCGGCGAGAGATCGCCGGGCAGCGTCAGCTCCGCGACTTTCGACAGCTGGTCGAAGATCTGCGCGGCAAGCTCTTCGCGAGCGAACGGCAGGCTGGCGACGTCGGCCACGCCCTGGCGGATCAGCGCCCTGACCAGCGAAACGTCGGCCTGGTTCAGGGCGGCGATGATCGGCAGGTCGGGCCTGTCCGAGCGGACCTGGGCCACGCGGCGGAGCGACTGCGGATCGGCAGCGTCGACCTCGAGGACGAGGACCTGCGCGCTGCGGACGATCTGCTCGGGCAGCGGCGCGTCGGCGGGAAGGGCGACGAAGCTCGCCGCGGTGAAGCCGGGAATGGCGGCGCCGTCTTGCAGCGCTGCCATCTCGGCCTCCCGGGCGACGACGAAGAACCGGCCGGACAGCGTGGGGGTCATGCCGGCGCCCAATTCGAGAATGGTCTCATAATTTCCCATGTCAGTCATATCTAATAGGCCCAGGTTCCATCGCCGTCCTCCAGCGTCTGCGAATAGCTGAAGCTCGGCAGTTGCACTGCTCCCCCAAGCAGCAACATCATTCTCATCGTCATGCTCTGGATCTGCACGGTCACGATCGGCGAGGCATCGCTGAGATCGTTGCCGTCGTCGTCGGTGGCGGGATCGCCGACATAGCCGATTCCCGAACCGCTGTAGCTGACGGAGACATTCCCCGGGCCGATGCCCGGCTGGACGACGCGCATGCGGCGGACGATGTCGTCGAAGGCGGCGGCATCGCCCGTAGCGTCGCCCGGGCAGGTACCGCTGCCCAGGGCGCTTTCGGTACAGCTGCACGTCACGGTCGATCCGGACTTGGTGCAGGTGATCGTACCGAGGCCGTCCTTGCAGATCGTCGCACCCGCTGCCAGCGCTCCCGAACCGCAGTCGAGGCCGGTAAAGTCCATCGACTTGAGGCCGTCGGATATGACCCGGGTCGCCACTGCATAGCGGGTGCCCATCTGCACCGCCTTTTCCATCTCGCTCAAGGTCCAGACGTAGCGGCCTGCGTCGATGATGCCGAAGAAGAACAGCAGCGCGATCGGCAGGACGAGTGCGAACTCGGTCGCAGCGGCACCCGACCGGTTGCGGAGGAAGATGCGAAGCAGCCCGGTCACAGGCCGATAACCGGGGCGTTCGAGCTTGCCGAAAGGGCAAAGGTCGTGTCGATGATGCCCAGGCTGTGGAACAGCGAGGGGTAGGGCACATCCTCGGCCGAGACGCGGACGATGGGGCCGTTGCTGCCGAGCTCGGTATAGATGCCGGTATCGACGAACTCGGCGGCGTTGCATTGCACGGTCACGGCGACTTCGGCATCGCTCCAGCCGGCAACCTTGGGCTGGGCCGTCGTGCTGGCGAGCTGCCCGGTCCGGGTGATCAGCTTGATCGAATCCTCGGTGGCACTGGTCATGACCATCGTGCTGCCGTCGCAAAGCTGGTTGATGTTCAGCCGCCCGGCGAAGCGCGCGCCATCGCGCACGGCCTCGACCAGCTTGTGCTGCGTCCAGATGAAATGGCCGGCCTCGAATCCACCGAACAGCAGTAGGACCAGCAACGGCACCAGAAGTGCCATCTCGGTCGCCGCCGTGCCGCGCTGATCGGTATGGAAGCGGTTGCGGATCATCGGATCAGCACCGCCTTCCTGCGGCTGTAGTACTGGAACCCGGAGCCGCCTCCGGCCAGCTGCGCCGGGCCGATGATCTCGCCATAGAAGGCCCTGCCGGATGCGGCGTCGTCGGTCCCCGTCGTCTTGTCGGCGGGAGTGACCAGGAAGATGTCGACCCACTTCAGGATGTCGACCGGTGCGTGGCCGTTCAGTCCGGTGCAATCGACTGCGGCGACGGTCAACACGCGCCGGTCCTTCTGCGCGGTTGCGGATGTGAAGGGGGTTTGATCGATGGGCCGCGGGTAGGAGCAATAGAGCTTCACGTCTCGGCGGCCGTTCGGCTTGAGGGGCGCGAGATAGCGTCCGGCCTCCTGCGGCGCCAGGCGGCTCGGGAAAGCGGGATCCAATTCCCATTCATAGACTTCGTAGCGCGAGATGCTGCCGTTGCCGTCGAGATCCGGGACCGAATCCAGCGTTTCGCTCGGGTGCTGGGCGGCAAACCAGCTTGCCGCGCCCCAATTGCCATTGCCGAAGGCCGTGCAGCCCGCCGTATCGCAGGGGTAGCCGGGATTGTTGGCAGGCGGACTTTCGCCGCTGGGGATTTCGCTCAGCGCCATCCAGGTTCCCGACGAGTCGGAGTCGCAGGCCAGGCCGGCGATATCTTCCGGCCTGACGTTGTTGTGGCTTTCCACCCGCACCCAGTTCTTGCGGACGTTCTCCGCCGGGCAGAAATCGCCGTTGCTGTCGTCGCAGCTGTTGAGCGGCGGTTCGTAGAAGTCGAAGCGCGTGTTCAACGCCTTGGCTTCGGTGGTGCGGAAGCCGGTGCGGCTTTCCACCGGATCGCCGAAGCAGCCGCTGGACGTGGTGTTCACGCCCAGGGTGCGATTGGGATTGCCGTGCAGATCGTAGGCGATGTCGAGGAAGCCGAAGTTGCCCGGCGCCCATAGCGGGTTCTCGGCGTCGGACTGGCTGCCCGACTGGTTCTTCTTCATGTGCAGCGGGATGCCCTTGCCGGCATCGCTGGGTCCCGGGAATGCGCGGCTGGGCGAGCAGAACATCAGCGGCGGCACGTTGCAGGTGGCGCTTTCCAGAGTGGCGGCGGCGCGCCCGATCGCCTGGTCGCTGAGCGCGCCGATCACCGGCGTCAACGCATAGTTGATCGTGCGGGCATTGACCGTCACTTGCACCACTCTGGCGAGCGACTGGTCGCCGCCGGCCGGCACCTCGTCGACCAGCGCGTCGGGATCGGACGTATGGCTCTCGTAGAACTGGAAAGTAAGCTGGGTGATCGGCCGACCGCTCGAATCGTTGGCGAAGCGAGTCTCGTTGACGAACTGGCTGTCAGAGCTGGCAAAGGCGTCCCGCGCTGCCGTCGTGGCCCGGTCCATCGCGTCGTCCCCGCCATCGAGCTGCGTGGCCGCTGCCAGCGCCGCCTGGTCCGCGGCGTTCTGCAGTTCGGTGTCCAGGGCCACCATCCGTCCATAGTCGAAGCCGATGCCGGCCATCGCCACCAGCGTCAGGATGGCGACCGCATACATCGGTCCGATGGCGCCGCTCTCGTCGCTTGCCAAGGATCGGATGTCCCGCGCGAACATGATTTGCCAACCACCTCCGAAACTCTACCGGCCGCTGCCGCCGCCGCTTACCTGCGTGCTGGTCACGCGGTCGGGGCGCTTGACCTTCTCCTGGCGATAGCGCTCCGCCGCCTGCGCGGAGTGCTCGCCGCTGGTGGGCGGGACCAGCGTGTCGTACTGCGGATCGGGATCGACCACCTGCGCCATCATGGTCTGGCGGTTGGCCTCGCCGAACGCCGACGCAGGCCGGCCGCCGGATGCGAAGTCGTGCTCGCAGCCGGCGAGCATCGGCAGCACGCCAAGAAGCAGCCAGCAGCGGCGATCAATATTCATAGCCCAGTTCCTTCGCATTCGCCGCCGGCGGTGCCGGCTTGGCCGGCGCATCGAAAGGCGTCGACCAGCTGGCGACCGGCGGCAGCTCGGCCGTCGAGGCCGAAGGCTTGCCGTCGCTCGCCGCGGCACCGGCGCTCGGCATGCTGCCGGGCTGCGGCGGCAGCGCCCTGGGACGATAGCCGTCGCCGTTGATCAGCACGTCCACCGGCTGCGGATCGGCGATGCGATCGGTCGGCAAGCGCACCTGCTGCGGCCGGAGCGGCGCCACCAGGCGCGGCGTGACGACGATCAGGAGCTCGGTCTCGCCCTTCTGGAAACTCGAAGAGCGGAACAGCGAGCCGATCACCGGTATCGAGCCGAGCACCGGCAGCTGTCGCACCGTGGTCTGGAAATCACGGCGGAGCAGGCCGGCAATGGCGAAGGACTCGCCGTCGCGCAGCTCGACCGTCGTGCTGGCGCGGCGCGTCTGCAGGCCGGGAACCACGAGGCCGTTGATGGTGATCGAGGCGGTCGGATCGATCGAGCTCACTTCGGGCTCGATGATCAGGCTGATCACCTTGTCTCCCAGCACCGTCGGCGTGAAGCCCAGGCTGACGCCGAACGGCTTGAACTCGACCGTGATGGCATTGCCGCCGCCGCCGTTGCTGCCGCTCTGGACGACCGGAATGGGGAACTCGCCGCCGGCGAGGAACGATGCCTTTTCGCCCGACAGCGCGATCAGCGTGGGCTCGGCGAGAGTCTTGGACAGGCCCTTGCGCTCGAGCACGTCGAGCGTGGCATCGATATCGACATTGCCGATGCTGAAGGACTTGGTGAAAATGCCGAAGGCATCGGTGATGCCGCTGACCTGCAGGCCGTTCGTGGAATCGAGCGAGGCCCCTTCGCCGAGCGCCCCGCTGAAGGTCCCGCCCCGGGAAAAGCCGAAGCCCCTGACGCCAAGCTTCTCGCCGATCTGGCGGTTGATCTCGGCAAAGCGCACTTCCAGCATGACCTGCTGGCTGCTGCCGACGGTGATCAGGTTGATGACCTTGTCGCCGGCATAGGCCTTGGCCAGTTGGGCGGCTCTGTTGACGGCACCGACTTCGCTAACCGCTCCCGAAAGCAGGATCGAACCGGCCGAAATGCGCGCTTCGATCGGCTGACCCGGGACAAGTTGCGAAAGCTGCGTGCGCAAGCCTTCGACGTCGGGACCAACTTCTACGTCCATCACCGCAATCACGCGATTGGCCCGGTCGTAAAGCGTCAGGCTGGTCGTGCCGAATTCCTTGCCGAGCACATAAACCGATCGTTCCGAGATCGGCAGCACGTCAGCTACCGCGGCGCTGCCGATCAATGCGCGGCCGATCGGCCGATCGGACGTCACAACCTGGCTCTTGTTCTTTCCAATCTCGAGCGCCCCGGCATGCAGCGCGGCGTCGTTGTGCTGGGCTGCAGCGGGAGTGGCGGCAAGCGCGGCCCCGAAGGCGGCAATCATGGCCAGGCTGCTTGTCAGCGCCTTCATCTTACCACCCTCCCAGCAGGCCGACCGGATAGGTCGTGGATTCGGTGCCGCGAACCACGGTCATCCCTGGTCCCGCGGGAACGCGTGGCGGCAGGCCGCCCGCCGCGGCCGGCATCATCGCGGCGATCGCCTGCTGGACGCGCTGGTCGGGTGCGGAGCCGGCCTGCCTCTGCTTGGCCGGGATGACGATGCGCGGCACGCCGAGCTGGCGATTGGTGATCGTGCGGGCGAGCGGGCCGGTGGCGCCGGCATCGCCCATCGCGGCGCTTTCCACCCGGCGCAGCGTCAGGCTGAGCGTGCCGAGCTTGCGGGCGATGGAAAGGCGCTGGGCGTCGTATGGCGTAACGGAAAGCGTCGCGGTGCGGCTGACCTTGGGCTTGCCTTCCTTGTCGTTGGCAAGCTGATCGACCGCCAGGACCTGGACGTTCTCGAGCAGGAGGTCCGAACGCAGGTCGTCGCTGCTGGCCCCTTCGCCTTCGATCCTGCGGGTGAGGAGAACGTCGACCATGGTCCCGGGCAGGACGAAGCCGGCCACGCCGTTCACCGCGTCGACGGGAATGGAAACCGCCCGCATGCCTTCGGGCAGCAGGGCGGCGAGTGTTGCGCGGCCGTCGAGGCCGCTGACATTGCTGGCGAGCACCGGCTCGCCGGGAACCATCGCGCGCAGTGCGACGCGGTTATCTTTCAGGACGTCCGGGATCGAGCGGAAGGCGCCTTGCGGGACCGAGCTCGCCGGCCAGTTCTGCAGGCGGACGTTCTGGCTCGTCAGCTTGGTGCCGAAGTCCAGCTCCTGGGTGGCGACGACGATCCGCGCCAGTTGCTCGCGCTGGGCGAGCTGCTGCTGCTTCTGCTCGACGCCCGAGAAATAGGCGTTGGCAAGAATGACCGCAACCAGGCCGATGACGACGGCGATTGCCAGCAAGATCCAGTTTCGCCCCTGCACCTTGTTCCCCCCAAACTAGGAATGGACAAGATTGCCCTGCCGCCTATGGGCGGCAGGGCAACTGTATTAACAAGTCACAGAGGTGTAGTCAGAAGGCGCCGCTGCGGGCGCAGTGGCATTGTTACAGGCATGCACTTCGTCGGAAGCACCGCCAATTGCCTCGGTGACGTTAGCGCCCAGTGCCAGTGCCGCAGCGCCGATGCCCACGCCGACGATTGCAATGATCAGCGCATATTCCGCCGCCGAAGCACCGGACTCGTCCTTGAGGAAAGTCTTGAGGAAAGTTTTCATTGTCATTTACCCCTTCTCTCGACCACGCGTTTGCGTTTCTTGCGTGGTCCTTACCAAGGCTCCGGCATCTATTTCCGGCTAGCCGTCCGGGGGGTGGTATCGGTCCTGAGTCACGATTCCTTTGTGAAAACCGTCACTTCCTTGGCGCCAGGCTCCGTGCCCCGCGGAACTGGCTGCATCTTCCTCCTAGGTTAACTTGGCGTCAAACAAAATCTGTTTACGAAAAATTTACCAACCTGAGCAGAGAGTTATGGATCTCAGGCGTAAAATTTTTAAGTTAATTTGCTGCTGAAGCGGCGCATCGGCGGTTACTCGAGCACGAATCACTACTTAGTGGAAAACTCCCAGCAAAGGCAGTTTTCCCGATTGACACATGGGAGTATCGTGTCTTGCCGGCAAAGTTAACTTCCCTGGATTGGAGGGTGCACAGCTTGGCTCGTATTCTGCACTCCAGGATGGCGCGCTATGGACGCGACCTTCAACGCCGCAGCGCTGCCATTCCCCGGGTACTGGAAAATCGCATCCGGGCCATCGCCGGCGGCTGGCTGCTGCTGTTCCTTGCACTCAGCGCTCCCAGGATCGCGACTTCGCCGACGCCCGTGCACGGAATCGGAGATTTCCTTCAGCTTGCCTTGCCCTACCTGTTGATCGCATTCGCGCCGATCGCCGGCTTATTGCTGGCTGCAGGCACCTTCCCGGCGGGCGTCATGCTCGCGCAGCCGGACTTCCGCCTGGCGGTCTATGGCCGCTGGCACCGCCTCAATATCTTCGACGCCCGCGCCAACCCGGCCTACGGCCCGGCAGGCTTCATGGCCTCGCTGCTGCTCGGACTGTTGCTCAACGTCGTGATGCGCAGCTTCGAATTCCTGCTCGCCCTGCCGGCGCTGAACGGCCATGCCCCCGGCTGGGGCACGTCGCTGTTCCTGATCATGACCGCCGATGTCGTGGTGATGAGCTTTTTCTACATGGTCTGCTTCGTCATGGCGTTGCGCAATATCCCCTATTTTCCGCGCATGCTGCTGTTTGTCTGGGGGCTCGATATCGTTGCACAGCTGATCATTGCCCACCGAATCGGTACGATGAACGACTTGCCTATTTCCGTCGCCGCATCTCTGCAGGACCTGCTGCGCGGCAACATTGCCAAGGTCCTGATCAGCGCCGCCGTCTGGCTGCCGTACCTCATCCTCTCCGACCGCGTTAACATTACCTATCGCCAGCGCATTCGTGCTACCTAGGTTCCCAAGCCCCGACGCTGGTGAGGCGATCGCCGATCGCTGCTCGGCGCCCAGCGGCGGCCTCTTCGGTCACTTGAAGTTCGGATATTGGGTGCTCCTGACGCTCGCCGCGCTCGAACTGGTCACCGGCTATGCGGTCGGCGTGACCATCGGCAATATCCCGCCGGCTGCATTCTTCAGTCCCGGGGGCCTGCGCAAGATGCTGCCGGCCTGGGTGATCCTGCCCTTGCTCTGGTTCGGTTACGTCGCGCTGGCGATTGCCTGGCGGAAGGTGGACCGGCCCCTCCGGGCCATGCGGACGATGACCTTTCAGCATCGCCACTGGCTGCTGCGCGGGATCATCTTCACCATAATGGCATTCGGGCTGGGCCGAGCTTTCACGGCTTACAAAAGTGCCCTTCCAAAGATCGTGCCTTTCTATGCCGATCCCCTGTTCATCCAGGCGGACCGGGTGATCTTCGGCACCGATCCCTGGCGGCTGACCCATGCGCTGTTCGGACCGGCCGGCACTCTGGTCATCGACCGTCTCTACACCCTGTGGTTCGTGGTGATGATGT